>JAJDYL010000142.1 GCA_022825195.1 Alphaproteobacteria bacterium | reverse complement strand
CGCCATGGTCGGCCAGGGGATGCCGGTGAACTGGAAGAAGGCGATGGTGCCGAAATCGCCGATGGCGCAGCCGAGCAGGCACCAGGCCGTGTTCTTCGAGGCCCGCCGCCAAGTGTGGCGGCAGTGCCAGTCGATGGCGACGCTTGCAGCTATGGCGACCATGGCGATGCCTCTTGCCCCGTCTTCACCGACAACATAGTGTTTCCAGTTACTGGAAGGTCAAGCGCCGAAGCCGATGAATATCTCCGCCGCCTCGAAAGCCGCGGGACTGCCCGCGAAGACGGTGCGCTACTACGCCGATATCGGGCTGGTGCCGGCGCCGGCGCGGTCGGAGTCCGGCTACCGGAGCTATGACGGCGCCTCGGTGCGCAAGCTCGTATTCGTGCGCCGGGCGCGGGAGTTCGGGTTTTCGATCTCGGAATGCCGGGAGCTGCTCGGCCTCTACGAGGACAGGCGGCGTTCCAGCGCGGACGTGAAGCGAATCGCGGCGAGGCGGCTGGCCGAAATCGCCCTGAAACAGAAGGAACTGCAATCGCTGCACGACGAACTCGCGCATCTCGTCGATGCCTGCCGGGGGGACGACCGGCCCGATTGCCCGATCATAGACGGCCTGGGCGCCCGCCGCGCCGGTTAGCGGCGCGGTTCCGGCCTCAGCGCCCGCTGCCGGCCGGGCGCGTGTGGTGCGCGATCAGCCAGTAGACGAAGGCCGTGCAGCCGAGGAACCCGGCCCAGGCGAGCCACTCGACGACCCCGTGCATGCGGCTCGCCACGAACAGGAAACCCGCCGCGCAGAGGATCATCGTCATCCCGTAGAGATATTTGCCGACCCCGTTGTCCCACACCGCTCAAGCCTCCGCTGCCCTTCGGACGCGGTTCTAGCGGACCGATGCGGCGCGTTCAACGCCGGCCGGACCGGCAGAGCGGCCTCCCGCGTCACCGCGCCGCGCCTTGATTGCCGGCCGGCCGCCCATTAGGGTCCGCCCGACCCCCGCGCGAGCGAAGCGACGAAGGAAACAGGCGCCCCCATGAGCGAGATGCGTTTCACCGGCACCGACAGCTATGTGGCCACCGAAGACCTGATGCTGGCGGTCAACGCCTCCATCACCCTGGAGCGGCCGCTGCTGGTCAAGGGCGAGCCCGGCACCGGCAAGACCATGCTCGCGGAGGAAGTCGCCTCGGCGCTCGGCATGCGGCTCGTCACCTGGCACATCAAGTCCACCACCAAGGCCCAGCACGGCCTCTACGAATACGATGCCGTGTCGCGGCTGCGCGACAGCCAGCTCGGCGACGAGCGCGTGAAGGACATCCGCAACTATATCGACCGCGGCAAGCTGTGGGACGCCTTCACCTCGGACGAGAAGATCGTCCTGCTGATCGACGAGATCGACAAGGCCGACATCGAGTTCCCGAACGACCTGTTGCAGGAACTCGACCGCATGGAGTTCTTCGTCTACGAGACCGGCGAGACGGTCAGCGCGAAGGTCCGCCCGATCGTCATCATCACCTCGAACAACGAGAAGGAGCTGCCGGACGCCTTCCTGCGCCGCTGCTTCTTCCACTATATCCGCTTCCCCGATCCCGAGACGATGCAGGAGATCGTCGATGTCCACTTCCCGGACATCAAGAAGGAGCTGGTGAAGGAATCGATGGAGGCCTTCTTCCAGATGCGCGAGGTGCCGGGCCTGAAGAAGAAGCCCTCCACCTCCGAGCTCCTGGACTGGCTGAAGCTGCTGATGGCCGAGGACATTCCGCCGGAGGTGCTGCGCGGCAAGGACGGCAACAAGTCCATCCCCCCGCTCTACGGCGCGCTGTTGAAGAACGAGCAGGACGTGCATCTCTTCGAACGCCTGATCTTCATGGCGAGACGCGAGGGCCGCTGATGCTCATCAACTTCTTCTTCGACGTAAAGAAGGCGAAGATTCCGGCGACGATCCGCGAGTTCCTGATGCTGATCGAGGCGATGGACAGACGCCTCGTCATGTACAATATCGACGATTTCTACTATCTCTCCCGTTCCGCGCTGGTGAAGGACGAAAAGTATTTCGACCGCTACGACCGTGTGTTCGGCACCTTCTTCAAGGGCGTCGAGGACCTGACGGCGACGCTGTTCGGCGGCGACATCCCCGAGGAATGGCTACTGCTCCAGGCGGAGAAGCTGTTCAGCGAGGAGGACAAGGCGGCGATCGAGGCCATGGGCGGCTGGGAGAAGCTCATGGAGGAGCTCCGCAAGCGGCTGGAGGAGCAGAAGGAACGCCACCAGGGCGGCAACCGCTGGATCGGCACGGCCGGGACCTCGCCCTTCGGCACGGGCGGCTACAATCCCGAAGGCGTGGCCATCGGCCAGCGCCGCCGCAGGCAGGGCCGCGCGCTGAAGGTGTGGGACAAGCGCGAATACAAGAACTACGACGACCATGTCCAGATCGGCATCCGCAACATCCAGCTTGCGCTCAGGCGCCTGCGCGAGTTCGCGCGCGTGGGCGAGGATGACGAGCTCGACCTCGACGAGACGATCCGCAATACCGCGCACAATGGCGGGCTGCTCGACATCGTCATGCGCCCGGAGCGGCGCAACCGCGTCAAGGTGCTGATGTTCTTCGATGTCGGCGGCTCGATGGACGACCATATCCGGGTCTGCGAGGAACTGTTCTCGGCCGCGCGCACCGAGTTCAAGCATCTGGAATACTACTATTTCCACAACTTCACCTACGAATATATGTGGCGGGACAACCGCCGGCGCCACGAGCAGCGCTCCGCCACCTGGGACGTCATCAACACCTATCCCAAGGACTACAAGGTGATCTTCGTGGGCGACGCGTTCATGAGCCCCTACGAGATCACCTACAAGGGCGGCTCCGTGGAGCACTGGAACGAAGAGCCCGGCCTGCTGTGGGCGCAGCGCATGCTCGACCAGTGGCCGAATTCGATCTGGCTGAACCCGCGCCCGGAAACGCGCTGGGAGCACACGCCGTCCACCATGATCGTCAAGGAAGTCATGGCCAACCGCATGTTCCCGCTCTCCATCGACGGCCTCGACCGGGGCCTCAGGGTGCTGACCGCCGCCTGATGCTCCGCATCGCCCTTGCGGCCGCGTTGGCCGCGTCCCTGGTTCACGCAGCCCCCGCCTCGGCCGGCAGCCCGCTGACGGTGGAGGATGCCCGCGCGCGAATCCTCCTGCCGACCCGGCCGGGAGCCGCGTGGCTCACCATCCGCAACTCCGGCGCCGCCGACCGCCTCGTGGGCGCGGAAAGCCCGGCGGCGGAGCGCGTCGAGCTTCACACGCATGTCCACAGGGACGGCGTGATGATGATGCGGCGCGTAGAGGGCCTGGACGTGCCCGCAGACGGCGAGGCGGTGCTGGAGCCGGGCGGCGACCACCTGATGCTGTTCGGCCTGAAAGCCGGGCTTGCGCCGGGCGACAGCTTCCCGCTCACGCTCCTCTTCGAGAAGGCCGGTCAGGTGACGGTGGAGATGCGCGTCGCGCCGCTCTCCGAGACGATGCCGAAGCGGGAATAGCCCGGCCGGCGTCTCAGCCGAGCAGCGCGCCTTCCAGCGCCTCGACCGTGAAGGCGAGGCCGATGCCGGCGCAGACCGCGCCCGCGAGCCGCGGTTGCAGGGCCGCGGCCGAAGCCGCCTTCCCGACGCCGCGCACCAGGAACGCCGCGCCGAGCGCAATCGCCATCTGCACGACCGCGAGGCCGACGAGATAAGCGACGACCGGCGTCGGCTCCGCTCCGATGACGGCCGCGCCGTAGGCCGCGCCGTGGAACAGGCCGGCGAAGGCGAACAGGATGGCCGCCGCCGGGGCCGGAAGCCCGCGTCCGAACAACACCATCCCGCCCAGCAGCAGCACGGACAGCGCCACCGCCGCCTCGACCATCGGCAGCGCCACGGAACCGACCGCGAGCAGGCACCCTGCCGCCATGCCCGCGACGGCCGCCAGCGGCGGCGCCCAGACATTGCGCATGAACGCCGCCGCCAGGCCCAGCGCCACGACGAAAGCGAAATGGTCGATCCCGATTACGGGATGGCCGATGCCCGAAAGAAGCCCCTGCATGAAGGTCGACGGCACCGCCCCGCCCATCGGGTGATGGGCGAAAGCGGGCGCAGCAGCGAAAAGAACCGGCAGGCCGGCGAGAGCGATGCGGGACGGCATGGAAGAATGAGCCTCCACGAGGGGAAACGGAGGGCGGAGCCTACAATCCTGCCGGTTCCTTGTCGATGCTGTGCCAGCCGCCTCCCGACGACGCTGCCGGCTTTGCATACCCGCTTCCCGTGGCTGGAGCGCCAGACCGCCCGCTACCCGGTCAGCGGCTGCGATAAACACCTGACGCGGGAAAGAAGTATCGTTCATACGGTCAGGCCGGGAGCGGGGTCATCGAAGCTTGCCCGTCAACCTGTGGACCTTGCCTTTCCGGTTCGTCCTGACCCATGTCAGAGACACTTCACCCGACTCCTCAAACGTATAACTGACGCGGGTGCGACGCGAGAATCGGACTTCTAGAGTGTTCCCCTTCAGTTGGCCGAAAACAGGGCTACAACTTTGCCTCTTAGACCCATCCGGCTTCTTGCCGACGAAGTAGAGTATAAGCACGCGTCCCGACTCGGAACGTGCATCGAAGAGCACCAGACCGGCCCGGCGCCTGTTCGACAGCCAGCCGACATATTCCTTGGCGCCGCCAAGGAAAGAGTAGTCTCCGCAGAACTTTGTCAGCCCGGATGCCTGCGCGTCCCGGACGAGCGAGACGGAAGACACCAGTACGCCTAAAATTGCGGCCATGGAAAGTACGAGCTTCATTGGTCTGCACTCCTGATCCCGGACCCGCCTGACGATGAAGAAAGACTAAACGGGTATCGCAGCCCGGTGCAACATGGGCATTTGTCCGTTCCCGTTCGTCGCCTTTCCCGTCCGGCCCGCAAGCATCATCGTCTGTCTGCAACCGACGGGACATCGGTCCCCGGCCGCCTCCATGAACGCCTGAAAACGCCGCTGCTCTTCAATGGGGACCGCTCGCGCCACCGCGAGCGCCGTCACGCCTCATTGCCGAACGACGAGCAGGCGGCGGAGGATCTTGCCGACGGGGGATTTCGGGATTTCCGGCACGAACACATACCGGCGCGGGCGCTTGAAGTCGGCGAGCGCGCTGGCGCGGCAATGGGCGTCGAGGGCCTCGGCCGTTGCCTCGCCTTCGGCCACGACGAAAGCGGCGACGATCTGCCCCCAGCGCTCGTCCGCCACGCCGGCGACGGCGACCTCCGCCACCGCCGGATGCAGCGACAGCACACTCTCGATCTCCACGGGCGAGACGTTCTCGCCGCCGGTGACGATCATGTCGTCCACGCGGCCCGTGACGAACAGGTCTCCGTCCGCGTCCAGCCAGCCGGTGTCGCCCGTATGGTACCAGCCGTCCCGCAGCGCGCGGGCGTCGGCGTCCGGCCGGCGCCAGTAGCCCTCGAATGCCTCGTCGCTGGCGAGCGAGGCCGCGATTTCCCCTTCCTCGCCCGTTGCGGCGTCGCGCGTTCCGTCGAGGCTCCGCACCCGGATGCGCTGGTTGAGCCCCGCCTTGCCCGCCGAGCCCGGTTTGGCCGGCGCGTCCGGGCAGACGGTGAAGGTGTAAATTTCCGAGGAGCCGTAATGGTTGACGAACAGCTCCGGCTCGAAGGCGGCGTCGAGCCGTTGCAGAAGGTCGTCCGTCATCGGCGCCCCGGCGAAGCCGAGCTTGCGCACCGAACGCACGCGGTCGCGGGCGAAGCCGGGATGCGCCAGAAGGTCGTGATAGAGCGTGGGCGCCAGATAGAGCGCGGTGACGCCCTCCGCCTCGATCAGCTCGATGGCGGCGCCCGGATCGAAGCGCGGCTGGCAGACGAAGACGCCGTCCACGAGCGCCGAGGCCAGCAGCGAGCGCACGCCCATGGTGTGGTAGAGCGGCATGACGCCCAGCGCGACCTCGCCCGGCCCGTAGCGGTTCTGCGCCACATGGGCGATGGCGGCGGCGCGTTCCGCCCGGTGGCGGCGTGGCACGCCCTTGGGCCGCCCCGTCGTGCCCGAGGTGTAGAGCATGACCGACCAGTCCTCGGCCGAAGCGGACGGCGCGGCGGGCGGGCGCTGCAACAGGGCGTCCAGCACGGGTCCGGCTTCCATGCGCCGGATCGTCTGCGCGCGGGGCGAGGCTGCGACGGCGGCGGCCGCCTCCGGGCCGAAGACCACCGTGTCGGCTTCGGCGTCGGCGAGGCAATAGTCGATCTCCTCGCCCTTGAGCCGCCAGTTGAGCGGCACGATCAGCTTGCCGGAAAGCTGGCAGGCCCAGTGCAGCGTCGCGGCGTCGAGCGTGTTCTGGAGCACGGTCGCGATCCGCCCGCCTTCGAGGCCCCCGGCGAGGCGGAGCGCGCGGTCGAGCCATGCCCCGTAGGTCAGCCTGTCCGGGCCGGCAACGACCGCAAGCCGGTCCGGCGTCCGTTCGGCCGCCTGGAGCAGCGCGGTGCCGACATCAAGCATCGGCGGCCTCCAGCGCGGCGGCGACGATGGGCGTATAGCCCGTGCAGCGGCAGAGATGGCCGCTCAGCACTTCGCGGACCTCGCGCTCCGAGGGGCGGGGCGTCTCGCGGAGGAACGCCGTCAGGCTCATCAGGATGCCGGCGGTGCAGAAGCCGCATTGCAGGGCGAAATGGCGGCGGAAGGCCGTATGCAGCGGGCCTTCCTCCAGTCCCTCCACCGTCATGATTTCCGCGCCCTCGCACTGGACGGCGAACGCGAGGCAGGATCGCGCCGGCCGGCCGTCGATCAGCACCGTGCAGGCCCCGCAGACGCCGTGCTCGCAGCCGACATGCGTGCCGGTCAGCCCGAGCGTGTGGCGCAGGAAGTCGGAGAGCAGCAGGCGCGGCTCGGCCGCCGCCTCCACCGCCTCGCCGTTCACGGTCATGCGCGGCATGTAAGCGCCTCCTCCACCGCCGCCCGGCCGACCCGCGCCACCAGCCGGCGGCGATAGGCGGCATCGGCATGGAAATCGTCCCGGGCGTCGATCGCGTCGGCGTCAATGGCGAGGCCGTCGATCACGACCGGCGTATCGGCCACGCCCCCGACAGCGAGCCTGACGCCGTCCGCATCGGCGACGGCCGCGAAGGCCGCGAGCGCGAAATCGCCGTGCCGGAGCGCCACTTCGCGGAAGGCGTAGCCGGCGCGGGGATCGGGTCGCGGCAGTTCGACCGCGATGACGAGTTCGTCCTCCTCCCGCGCCGTCATCAGCGGCCCCTCGAAGAAGGCGGCGGCCTCGACCGTTCGCTCGCCGCGCGCCGAGGCGAGATGGACCCGCCCGCCGAGCGCGACCAGGCAGAGCGGCAGTTCCGCCGCCGGGTCGCCATGCGCGACCGAGCCGCAGAAGGTGCCCCGGCTGCGCGTCTGGTAGTGGCCGACATGCGGCAGGGCGCGGTCGATGAGCGGGTGCAGGCCGGCGAGCTCGCACTGGCGGACGGCCGCGCCGACCCGGTGCCCGCGTTCGCGAAGTTCCGGAAGATGCATGATGTCCACCAGCAGGTCCGGCCGCGCAAGGCGCATGTTCAGCATCGCCACCAGCGACTGGCCGCCGGCAAGCGCCATCGCGCCGTCGGAGGCGAGAGCCTCCAGGGCCTCGCCGAGGCTCGCGGGGCGCAGATAGTCGAAGGGCGCGGGCTTCACGGCAGCAGCGCCGCCACGCGGGCGGGCGTCAGCGGCAGTTCCAGGTCTTCCACGCCGAGCGCGTCCGCCACCGCATTGGCGATGCAGGGCGGCGCGCTCATGGCGTTGCCCTCGCCGATGCCCTTGGCGCCGAGCGGCGTGAAAGGCGAGGGGCTTTCGAGATGCAGGATCTCCGGGTCCGGCACCTCGCAGGCGGTCGGCGGCGGATAATCGGCGAACGTGCCGGCGAGCGGCTGGCCCGCCTCGTCATAAACGAATGCCTCGAAGAGCGTGGCGCCGATGGCGTTGGAGAGGCCGCCGCGCACCTGGCCGTCCGCCATCGGCCGGTGCAGCAGCCGGCCGGCATCGTGCGCGGTGGCGTAGCGGTCGATGCGGACCCGGCCGGTGTCGGCATCGACCTCGACGCCGCAAATGTCGAAGATGAAGCCGTAGGCGGCGGAAGCGTTGATGCGGTCCTCGGCGTCGGGCGGCCCGAGCTCGGGCGGGGACCAGAACTCGGTCGCCCGCAAGGCCGGCTCTACGCCCTGCGGCAGGGTGCCGGGCGACCAGTGGGCGAGGCCCGCGAGGCGCGCGAACGGCACCTCTTTGTCAGGTCCGGCCCCGACCATGCCGCCCTCGAAGCGGATGTCCTCCAGCGGCAGGTCGAGCCGTGCGGCGGCAAGGCGCGCCAGCCGGTCGCGCAGGCTCCCGGCCGCGCGCCAGGCGGTGCCGGCGACGGCCGGCGCGAAGCGGCAGGAGTAGTTGCCGGCGGCGATGGACCAGGCGTCGCGCGCGCTGTCGAACTCGGTCACGACCCGGATGTCCCGGGGTGTCAGGCCGAACATGCGGGCTACCGTCTCGGCCAGAACCGTGGCGTGCCCCTGGCCCTGGGGAATGGAGTCCGCCGTCACGGTGACGCCGCCATGCGGGTCGATGGCGACCGTCGCCGCGGCGAGCGCGCCGTTCTTGAGACCGCCGGCAAGGCGCTGCTCATGCTCCAGCACCGTGGTGATGTAGCCCATGTTGGAGACGGTCGGCTCCACCGCCGCCGCCATCCCGACGCCGTAGAGCCGCCCCTCGGCGCGGACGGCCGCGCGGCGTGCGTGCAGTTCGTCCAATGCCGGCCGGGCGAGGTCGATGACCGCGCCGAAATCGCCGGAGTCGTAGAGCGCGCCGGACGCCGTGCGGTGAGGTGTCGCCTTCACCAGATTGCGCCGCAGCACCTCCAGCCGGTCGAGGCCGAGACGGTCGGCGATGCGGTGCATCAGCCGCTCCAGCGGGAAATAGACCTGCGGGCCGCCGAAGCCGCGATTGAGGCCGCTCGGCGTCTTGTTGGTGACGGCGATGCTGTTCTCGACTTCGAGGTTGGGGATGTCGTAGGCCCCGGTCATCGCGCCGTGCATCCGGTAGAGCGTCGCCGGCTCGGGGGCCTTGATGTAGGCGCCGCAGTCCTCAAGCTGCCGGTAGCGGAGCGCCGTTACCCGCCCGTCGGCCATGACGGCAGCCTCCAGCCGGGTTTCGCGGTTGGTGGCGGAGCCGGCGGCGGTCAGGTGCTCCAGCCGGTCCTCGATCCACTTCACCGGCCGCCCGGCGAGCCGGGCGACGGCGGCCATCAGCACGATATAGGGCGCCAGGCCCTGCTTGATGCCGAAGCTGCCGCCGGAATCGGGCGGGGTGCGCAGCCGCAGCCGGTTGGCCGGCACACCGAGCGCCGCCGCCATGACCGGATGCAACGCAAACGGGCCCTGGAAGGGCGCGGTCACCTCGAAGGCGTCGGCGTCGGGGTCCCAGGCGGCGACCAGGCCGAAACACTCGATGGGCGTCACCGCGCTGCGCGGATAGCGCACCTCGATGGCGAAGCGATGGTCGGCAGCGGCGAAGGCGCCTTCCGGGTCGCCGTAGGAAAAGCGCCGGCGGTTCGCGAGATTGGTGCCGGCGGCCTCGTGCAGCAGCGGCGCGCCTTCGGCTATCGCCGCCGAGGGCGAGACGACGGCCGGCAAGGGTTCGTACTCGACCTCCACCAGCTCCAGCGCGTCCTCGGCCCGGTAGCGGTCCTCCGCCAGCACGACCGCGACCGGCTCGCCGACATAGCGCACCTTGCCGGTCGCGACGGGAAAGTGGCGCATGGGCGTGCGCAGCACCGCAATGAAGGGCCTGAGGCCGGCGGCGATCTCCTGCCCCGAGAACAGGCGCACGCCCTCCGGCGCAGAGACGCGCCCGACGCGCGCATGGGCGTGGGGCGAGCGCAGAATCGCGGCATGGAGCGTGCGCGGCGGCGCGGGCAGGTCGTCAATGAACCGCCCCCTGCCCCGCAACAACGCCCGGTCCTCGATCCGCTCGCCGCCGGTCACGCCGCATCCAGTCCCGTCATCGCCGTTCCTGTTTAGGCCCGCGTCGGCAGGCGGTAAAGCGTCCGTCCCGAGCCCGCCTACGCAGCGCCGCCGTCCTTGTCCCGCAACATGCGCTCGGCGAGGCGGCGGGCTTCTTCGCGGGTTTCGACGATCCGGTGTCCGGGCACGCTGTGCAGGCAGTGCAGCGAGTTCAGGGTCTGCGCGGCGGCTCCCTGGAGGCCGGCCACGATGCAGGAGGTTTCCGCCGCTTCCGCAAGGTCGATCAGCTGTTCGATGACCATGGCGGCGCTGTCGTCGATATAGGTGGCGCCGGAGAAGTCGAAGATGACGATCTCGTGGTCGCGGATTTCCGGGCCGATGGCGTCGGCGAGCTTGTGGGACGAGGCGACGGTGAGGCTGCCCCGGAGCGCCACCAGGCCGGCGCGCGCGGCGAAGGCGCTCCCCTCTTCCTCCCCGTCCGGGCCGAGAAGGGTCCGGTCGAGCAGCGGCGTCGAGACCACGCTGTCGAGCTCCAGGCGCTCCAATTGCCGCGCATGGACCATGCCGCCCGCGATGAGCCCGATGCCGACGGCCGTGACCAGATCGACGAACACCGTGAGCGCCAGCACCGTCAGCATGACGATCAGGTGCTCGCGCCTGAGCGCGTGGACGCGGGCGAGGAGGCGCCAGTCCACGATGTCCCAGCCGACCTTGATGAGGACGCCTGCGAGAGCCGCGAGGGGGATGGGCTCGACATGACGGCCGAGGCCAAGCAGCAGCGCAAGCAGGAAAACCGCCCGCAATACGCCGGATACCGGCGTCGAGCCTCCGGACCGGATGTTGGTCACCGTCCCCATCGTGGCCCCGGCGCCGGGCAGGGCCCCGAAGAGCCCCGCCACGGCATTGGCGATGCCCTGGCCGACCAGTTCCCGGTCCGGGTTGTGGCGCGAGCCGGTCATGGAGTCGGCGATGATCGAGGTGAGCAGGCTGTCAACGGAGCCGAGCAGGGCGAGGATCAATGCGGGCTCCACCGCGCCCAGAAGGAATCCGGGGGACAGCAGCGGCATCCGGAAGTCCGGCAGGCCGGTCGGAATCGGGCCGATGGTCGGCGCTTCGTTCAGCCAGAGCACGCCCAGCAGCGTGCCCGCGACCATCGCCGCGAGAAGGCCGGGCATGAAGCGCGCCAGCCGGCGCGGCCAGAGGAAAGCGACCGCGAGCGAGACGGCGGCGATGGCGAAAGCGCCCGCGTCGATATTGCGGACCGCATCCGGGAGCGCGGCGATCGCGCCCATCGGGCCGCCGGGAGCGATGGGCGCGCCCAGCGCCGGCAGCAACTGGATCAGCACGATGATGATGCCGATGCCCGACATGAAGCCCGACACCACCACATGGGGCGTGTAGGCGACGAAGCGGCCGATCCGCGAGAGGCCGAGCAGGATTTGCAGCAGGCCCGCCATGACGACCACGGTGAGCGCTTCGGCGAGGCTGGTTGTGTGGCTGGTGATGACCACCGCCATGACAACCGTCATCGGCGCGGTCGGGCCGGATATCTGGGACCGGGTGCCGCCGAACACGGAGGCGAAGAAGCCGACGGCGATGGCCCCGTGCAGGCCGGCGGCGGCCCCCATGCCCGAAGCGATGCCGAAGCCGAGGGCCACAGGCAGCGCCACCACGGTCGAGGTGATGCCGCCGAACAGGTCGCCGCGCAAGGTGTCGAAATCGAATTTCACAAGCGCGAGGTTAGCCGGTGCCGCACCGCCTGCAATCCGTTATTGTCGGCGGCGAAGTCCAACGGAGGAGACCGACCCGATGCCCGACAGCAATTCGCAGCTTCGCAAGCTCGCTCACGCCACCGCGGAGTCGGCGCCGCTGGTCGCCGGGCGGCGCGACTTCTTCAAATATCGCGACCTCGGCGTCACCGAGGCGAGCCTCGGCAAGATACGCGCCCAGACCATGACCGCGATCCGCGGCATGACCGAGCCGACCGGCTGGCACTATCACGAGTGCGAGGGCCAGTTCGTCTATGCGCTCAAGGGCTGGGTGGACCTGGAATTCGAGACCGGCGAGACGCTGCGCATCCAGGCCGGCGAATCGCTCTTCATCCCGGGCGGGCTGAAGCACAACGAGACCGCGACCTCGGACGACCTCGAGATCCTGGAACTGTCCGTCCCCGCGGACATGGGCACCGTCCCCTGCGACCCGCCTGCCTGACCTGACGCGCCGCCTGCCGGTCAGGCGCGCCGGCGGGCGACGCAGTCTTCCGGCATCCGGCCCCTGTTCTTCTCTGCGAGGATCGGCCGGACCAGTTCCGCAAAGCCGGTTGCCGCCGCGTCGTGCGGAAAACCGGACAGGCAGAAGGAATGGCATCCGGCGTCGATGAAGGCCTGGAGCTGATCGGCGCATTGCTCCGGATTGCCGACGACGGCGATGCCGGCGCCGGCCCGGACCCTGGTGATGCCGGTCCAGAGATTCGGCCCGATCATCTCGCCATGCTCGCGGGCCAGTTCCTGCACCCGCCGGTTCGCCGCCGAGTTGAAGGTGTTGTCGATAATTTCCCGGCGGTTCGCGTCGGTGCCGTGCGCGACCAGCCTGCGGGCCGCCGCCCAGGCCTCGTCTTCCGACTCGCGGCACATGATCTGCAGGCGCATGCCGAAGCCGATCTCGTCCCCGCGCCCGAATTTCGCGGCGCGCCGGCGGATATCGACGATGTTCCGGGCGATCCGGTCCGGCGTGTCGCCCCAGAACAGGTGGACGTCCGAGTGCCGGGCCGAAATCTCGGCCGCATGTTCCGACCCGCCGCCGAGATAAAAGCCGGGATGGGGTTTCTGGTAGATGGCCGGAACGATGGAGCAGTTGCTCAGCGTGTGGAACCTGCCGTCGAAGTCGATGGGCCCCGACGCCGCCCAGAGCCGCTTCATGATCGCGACTTCTTCCTCCATCAGGGCGTAGCGTTCTTCCTTGCTGTAGCGGATGCCGTCGGCCTCGAAGTCCGCTTCCGCCTGGCCCGCGATCAGGTTTATCGCGAGGCGCCCGCCGGTCATCCGGTCGAAGGTCGCCAGCATCTTGGCCTGGAGGACCGGATTGACATAGCCGGGCTTGGCCGCGATCAGCGGCTTGATCGACCTTGTCTTTCCAGCGAGGAAGGCAGCGACGACATAGGCTTCCCAGCAGTAATTGACGACCGGGATCAGGATGTATTCGAACCCGGCCTCCTCCGCCGCCAGAACGATCCTCTCCATCATCTCCGGCGAGGGCGGGGTCTCGGACTCCGGGTCGTGGAAGGCCGTCGTGTCGCCGTTCGTCGGCAGATACCAGCCGAATTCGAGCTGTCGCATGTTCCTGCCTCCCCGGTTCCGGCGGGAGATGCGGGCTACCGCGCGGGGATCGGGCGCCCGCGGCGTAGCGCCCTGCCCGGCCGCGCCCCGGTCGGCCCGCCGTCCGCCCAGACCGTCTCGCCCGCCACGAGCACTTCGCCGATGCCGTCCGCGGGCGCCATCGGGTTCTCGAAGCTCGCCCGGTCGATCACGGTTTCGGGGTCGAACAGGCAGAGGTCCGCGACTGCGCCCGCTTCGAGGACGCCGCGCCCGTCGAGCCCGAACCGGTCCGCCGGCAGGCCGGTCATGCGGTGCACAGCCTCCTCGAGCGGCATCAGGCCGAGCTCCCGGCTGTAGTGCCCCAGCACGCGCGGAAAGGTGCCCCAGAGGCGCGGATGCGGGCGCGGGTCGTGAGGAATGCCGTCGGAGCCGATCATGGCGCGCGGGAAGCGGAGCACGCGCTGCACGTCCTCCTCCGACATGGCGAAGTAGATCGCGCCGGCCGGCAACAGCCTCTCCGCCATCTCCGCTTCCGAAACGCCGTGCTCGGCCGCGATTTCCGAAAGGTCGCGGCCTGCCGCCTCCGGATAGGGCTCCGACCAGGTGACCAGCACGCGCTTCGAATCCGCAAGGCGGTCCGGCAGCAGGACGGTCGAGCTCATGGCGTAGGGATAGACGTCGAGCGACACCTGCTGACTGGCCGCGGCGGCCTCGACCATCGGCAGGGACCGCGCGGTCTTGCCGTGGTGGGCGGCGCCCGACGCCTTGTGGTGGGACAGCACGACGGCGACGCCGGCGCGCCGGCCGATCTCCAGCGACTCCGCGACCGATTCCTCCAGGAAGGCCCCTTCGTCGCGCATGTGGGTGGCGTAGAGCCCGCCCCAGGGTGCGGCCGCCTCCGTCAGCGCGACCACCTCGTCGGTCGTCGCGGCCCTCGAGGGCGGATAGAAGAGGCCGGTGGAGACGCCGACGGCGCCGGCCTGCATCGCCTGCTCGACGCCGGCGCGCATGGCCGCGGTCTCGGCGTCGTTCGCGGGGCGCCCCAGGTCCTCAACATGCTGCACGCGCAGCGTCTGGTGGCCGACCAGGAAGAGGCCGTTGACCACCGGCGGGCGGGCGTCCAGCGCCTCCAGATAGGAGCCGAAGGTCGGGAAGCGGTAATCGCTCTCGCCGCCCAGGAGGTTCATCGGCGCCGGCGGATTCCCGCTCGGCGAGAAGGGCGCCAGCGAGATGCCGCAATTGCCGGCGACCACGGTGGTGACGCCCTGGCTCGCCTTGGCCGCCATGTCGCCGTCGAGCAGCGCGCGGTCGTCATGGGTGTGGACGTCGATGAAGCCGGGCGCGACGACGAGGCCGCGCGCGTCGGTCTCCCGTTCGCCGGTGGCGTCTTCGAGCGCGCCGACCTCCGTTATGCGCCCGCCGTCCACGGCCACATCGGCCATGCGCGCCGGTCCGCCCGTGCCGTCGATGACGGTTCCGCCCCGGATAACCAGATCGTGGCGCATCTGCGTGTTTCCTCCCGCCGTTCGCTGGCACCCTCTCTAGCATGCGCGTAAGGTCCGCGAAAAATCGGGAGACGCTCCCCATGGCCGTATGCACGGTCGGCGATGTCGCCGTTCACCGGGTCGAGGAAAACGCCGGTCCCTCCTTCCTGCCGGGCCAGCTCTATCCGGACTGGACGCCGGACCATCTGGAGAAGCACCGGGACTGGATGGTGCCGCGCGCCTTCCACGAGCGCAGCGGCCGGCTGGTGATGAGCCTGCACAGCTGGCTGCTGCGCACGCCGCGGCACACGATCCTGGTCGACACCTGCGTCGGCAACCGCAAGACCCGCTCGCGCAAGATGTGGAACGATCTCGACACGCCCTGGCTCGACCGGCTGAAGGCGGCGGGCACAGCCCCGGAGGAGGTGGACTTCGTCCTCTGCACCCACCTGCACACCGACCATGTCGGCTGGAACACGAGGCTGGAGGACGGGCGCTGGGTGCCGACCTTCCCGAATGCGAAATACCTGATCGGCAAGATCGACTACCAGTACCGCACGCAGCGGCTGGAGCTCTATCCCGACGAGGAGCCGATGGACGGCGCCTTCGCCGACAGCGTGCTGCCGGTGGTGGAGGCGGGGCAGGCGGTCATGGTCGAGGACGGCTACCGGATCGACGAGGCCATGCTCATCGAGGCCGCCCCCGGCCACACGCCGGGCCATGTCACCATGGCGCTCGACTCCGGCGGCGAGGAGGCGCTGTTCGTCGGCGACATCATGCACCACCCGATCCAGGTGTACGAGCCGCACTGGAACTCCTCCTTCTGCGAGTGGCCGGACCATGCCGCCGTCACCCGGCGGCGGGTGCTGGAGCGGGTGGCGGACACGCCGGCGCTGCTGATGCCCGCCCATTTCCCGGCGCCGTCCTGCGGCCATGTGCTGAGCGCGGGCGACGGTTTCCGGTTCCGCTTCGCCGACTGACCCCCGGCGCGGCCGCTTCCTCCTCCGATCTTCGATGTCCTCTTCGCCGAACGCCGGCTCCTATCCGTGGGTGGTGTGCGCCGTTTCCCTGCTGCTGGTCTTCTTCGGCCAGGGCGCGATGTTCGTGCTCAATGTGGAGCTGAAGCCCATCGCCGAAAGCATGGGCTGGCCGCGCGAGCTGCCCTCGCTCGGATACACCGCGGCCTTCTTCGGCGCCGGGATCGGGGCGCTCTATTTCGGTCCGCTGTCGGAACGCTTCGGCATGGGCAATGTCGCGCTGATCGGCGCGCTCTCGATCGGCTCCGGCACCTTCCTTGCCGGCTATGTCGAAACGCCGGGCCAGCTGATGCTGATCTTCGGGCTGCTCATCGGCCTCTTCGGCAATGCCTGCCTGTTCGCGCCGCTCATGGCCCACGTCATGCGCTGGTTCGAGCGCAACCGGGGCCTGGCGCTCGGCATCGCCACCTCCGGGCAGAGCGTTGGCGGGGCGATCTGGCCCTATGTCATCACCTGGCTGGACGGCGCGGTCGGCTGGCGCGACACCTTCCACATTTACGGCCTGCTGTGCTTCGCGCTCATGGTGCCGCTGACCCTCCTGCTGCGCCGCCCGGCGCCGTCGGCGGTAACGACCGGAACCCGGACCGCCGCCTCCGGCGGGCGGGCCTTCGGCCTGCCGGGCGGGCTGGCGACGGCGGTGCTGTGCGCGGCCATCGTCGGCTGCTGCATCCCGATGTCGATCCCGCTGGTGCATCTCAAGGCCTATGGCACCGATCTCGGCTTCGCCCCGCAGGCGGCCGCGGCCGCCCTGTCGCTGGCGCTGTTCGCCAGCCTGGCCTCGCGCATCCTGGGCGGCATGCTGGCGGACCGGATCGGCGGGCTGAAGACGCTGCTGATCGGCTCGGGCGTCCAGTGCGTGATGCTGGCGGCGATCTCGCAGGCGCGCGATATGCCGACGCTCTACGCCGCCTGCATCGCCTTCGGCCTCGGCTATGGCGGCGTCATCGGCATGTACGCCTATATCGTGCGCGAATATTTCCCGCCGGCGGGCGCGACGCGGCGGATCGCCTGGATCTTTCTCTTCGGCACCATCGGCATGGCCGCGGGCGGGTGGCTGGGCGGCCGGCTGTTCGACGCCACCGGCAGCTACGAGTCCGCCTTCCTCGCCGGCTCGGCCATCAATGTCGTGCAACTCGTCATCGTCGCCATGCTGCTCGTCCGCTCCCGCCCGGCGATGCGGCTGGCCGCGGCGTGACGGGAGCGCGCCGTCAGGCGTCCTCCGGCGTCGAGCAGCAGCGCACCGTCACTTCGCATAGATGGTCTCGGCCGATCCGAGGATAGCCCTGCGGCGGAGATAGTTCCGGCTCGCCTCGATGGCGGAGCGTTCGACCAGATCCACCCTGCGGCCGAATGCCTTGCTCAATTCGTCTTGCATCTCCGCAAGGTCGAGCAGCGTGTGATACCAAGGGTCACTGTTTAGAACCCATTGGCCCATTTTCGTGTACCGATAGAGGCGATCCGTTCTGGCTGTGAAACGAGATTGTTCCAGGCATTGCAGCAGTGATCGAGGATATCGTCGTAGTTCTGGAAGACGCGG
>JAJDYL010000019.1 GCA_022825195.1 Alphaproteobacteria bacterium | reverse complement strand
CCGCGTCTTCCAGAACTACGACGATATCCTCGATCACTGCTGCAATGCCTGGAACAATCTCGTTTCACAGCCAGAACGGATCGCCTCTATCGGTACACGAAAATGGGCCAATGGGTTCTAAACAGTGACCCTTGGTATAACTCCGGCCGGCGGGTCAAGCTGCCGTAGCGCTGGGGCGGGGGCGGGACAGATAAGGCGGCCTTCACCGTTGACAGGATCGAGTGGAAATTCCAGACTGTATCCATGACGGCAAAGCGCAGCGCGACGAAATGGAGCTACTCAGCGCTTGACTCCATTCCGAAAGACGTAATCGGCCTTTACGCTTTTTGGGTTCGCGACAAGCAAAAATGTGTATACGTAGGACAAGCGACAAACCAGACGATCCGGCAACGGCTGCGTCAGCACTGGCGCCACTCATCGAACGACGAGCTACGTAACTGGCTGACTAACTTCGGAGAGTTCCTAGACGTGTGCTTCTATCCGACTTCCAAGGAACACATCGGACGGATGGAACGCTCGTTGATCAGAAAGTGGCGGCCCCACGCAAACAAACAGCACAACCGCTAATCTGAAACGAGTAGGGTAACGACATGCCGCTAACGATTCCCGCCATGAAGGGCCGCTTTGGCGACACTGACTATTATGTTTTCACGATGAAGGCTGCGGGATTGGTTAGAAGCGTCACCATTCCGAGGGATATGCCCGGCTGGAAAAATCTCTCGGTTACAGAGATATATCAGCGCGAAATCAATATCCGACGTGTTCGCGACAGTATAGCGCCTTACTTCCTTCAAGACCCGTCCCGATTTATCGGATCGTTCATAATCACGGCCATTAGCGAGAATGAAGGTGAAAAACCGTTCTCTTTCGAGCGCCTTTCTGACGCCTTGGGTTTGGCGGGCTTCAACAAGCTGCATGCTGCCTATAAGGAGCCTGCCGAGGCATTCGGGTTCCTGACACTCGCCGACAGCACGAGGCTAGTCCCGCTGGATGGACAGCATCGTCTTCAGGGCATTAAATATGCAATAAACGGCCAAGACGATACCGGACGCGCGATCCGGGGCGCGACGAATGGCGAAGGCATTGCAGAGGACATCACCACTCTGATCATGGTGGAATATGAGCCGAAGAAGGCCAGAAGAATATTCACCAAGGTTAACATGTATGCGAAGAAGCCAACTACGGGGCAGACGATAATAACGGATGATGATAATTATGTCGCAGAATTCTCCCGAATTATTGCCGACAATATCGGCGGCCGTCTGGTTAAGATACAAGGCAATACTCTCCGGGATTCTGATGGCGAATTCACCACACTCTCAACAATCTTTAACTGCAATCTGATAATACTGAATGAAATTTATCCAGGCACAAAGATAAAGGGTGATGAGCAGATAGACAGCGGAAAGAAGGTACAATACCTAGATAAGCTGGAAGAAATATGGGAGGTTCTTCTGGAAAACATACAAATCTTTCAGGATGGCCTGTCGGACAAGGAGGAGTCGGGAGATGCGAACCGAAGCCAGATACGGAAAGGGAATCTACTCGGGAAGCCCGTAGGCCAGGAGATCATGATTCGGGCATTTATGAGACTGGTCGATGCGCCGACAAACATGTCGTGGTCCGAGGCTTGCCATAGATTGAACCAGCTTCCGTGGTCTATTACGAATTCCAACATCGAAGCGCGGTGGCAGGGTGTCGTGTGGCAGGGAAATGAAAAGAGAGGACGTATCATCACGAAAAATAGAACTATTGCCGGGCGCTTGATCGCATATTGGGCAGGGGAAAGACTTTCGTCAGATCAGATTGCGGAGTTGGAACGCGACTATCGGGTTTTCTTCGTCGACCAAGAAGATCGAACATTGCCGGCACCAGTGGCTTGATGCCGATAGCAGTCAACACTGATCGGGAGAGGAAGTGAAGGACCATAAGCGCGCTGCTGCTTGAGCAATTTTTTTTGACCGGACGTCGATGACCGCAGGTGACCATTGGCGGTGCTTCGCTAAATCCCGGGTGATGAGAAATAGGCTGTCTTCGAACGCTGGCCGTTTGGTTTCAAAGGACTCATTAAAGCGGCCTCTGGAGTAGCTGTCATTGTGTCCCAGCAAGGTCAGGTTGCCGAGCCGTGGAACCCAATCGCCCAAGTCCGGCCCAACATCGCCGAACTCCGTCCATCCGGGCCAGTATTGAGCGGATTGAGGTAGCACGTGTTCCACACTGCATCCCTGGTAGCTGAGAGCTGTGGCGTCTCGTTGCTGCTGACCGTTTACCCCAAACAGGAGCCTCTTGGCTCTCCGGCGATCGGTCAGGCGGGCATTTTTCAGCCGGTCGGTGAAGTTTGCATCTGACATGATTTGCGATGCGTCGCAGGCAGAGAGGTCGTTGAGGATGTTCAGGCCTTCCGCATCCGCGCGCCCGATACCCGCCGCAATCCGCCGAGCGCAGTTCGCCAAAGCAGGTTCTACACGGGAAGGCTCGAACTTGCCTTCGACAAAGCTGGTTCTCATTATGAACGTCGCAAGGTCGCTTATCGCTCGATGAACCGCTATCGCGACAGGGCGCTGAGTGGCGCGTTGGTGTGAGGCGATAGAGGTAAAGCGACGAAGAAGAGCAAATAGAAGGGGATAAGTAACAGAGTATCCTCGGAGCTCGTCAAGAAATACCGAAAGGTTTCGCTTGTTGTTAGTGGTGCGAGAGGCTCTAGTGAAATCCGCAAGGAAATCAGGATTTGGATTTGTGGAAAATATTGTTCGGAAGAGTTCGACATTTTTAAGATCGGTAAGATCGTTTACAAGGGCGAGTACATAGCTTTTTGCCTGTTGACCGGAAGTTCGATCTGAGGATGCATGTAAAATCGCGACGCGGGCATTTCTGTAAAACCTGGTTTTCTGTAAATACCCATACCGATTTTGGAGATAGCATCTGAAATAATCTTGAGCGCGTTTAGCGCTTCTCAAGGTAGCCAGTGTGTCTTCGATGTTGGAGTGAACAGCTTCATATTGTTGAATGTCATTATCTCTGGAGAAGTATGAATATATATGATTGCGGATCAAATCTATGTCTTCGAGGGGTTTTCCGCGCGCATTCAGGGCTTCGAAAACTGCATTAGCGTCCTCAGTAGCGGGAATATAAAGAATTGTTATTTCCACTTTTTGTGTTATGAAGTCAAAAAATGTTTCGAATTCATCTTCTTTCAGCGTCAGTAGAAACAAAATAATGTCCGACCACGCGGACACAAGCTTCCCATTAGTTCCGACCTCGTGGCCTTGTATGATTTGATGAAAGCGGGATCGGTCTGCGCGAGGCGGCGTGAGCCTGGGGACTTCATTTTCCAGATTGCCGGAGTCGATTTCGCGGTATATCGGTACGTCGAACAAGGTTTTCAGTGAAATATCTTTGCGTTTTTCGTCCAAATGCGGGGGCGTGTTGAAATGTCTGGCAAAGGCAGCAAAGACTAGCGACAGGGTCATCAGCCTTTGCTGGCCGTCGTTGATTTCCCAATAACCCCCTCGGTGAATGAGCATGATCGAACCGAGAAAATACGATGGGCGGCTTGCATCATGCGCTTCTTTTATATCGGCCAGAAGTTCATGTACATGCTCTGCGGTCCAGTCGTAGAAGCGTTGATGCCAAGGAACCTGAAAGCGGCCCTTGGCGAGAAGATCCGGTACGAGAAGGACCTCGGACGAAATGGAGGTCATGCAGGGATGGCTGCTGCGGTAAGAGCAAGGCGGGCGCGTTCGGCGGCTTCGTCGCGCCACCAGACATCCTCGATGCTGTCGATTTCCGCCGGAAGAATCAGCGTTTCGCCGAGCGCCTCTTGCAGGGCGAGCAATTTGTCGAGGATGGTCTTGCGCACCTCGAGGCGGAACGGCCCCATCACATAAGAACCGTCCGCGCGGCGGCGGGGGTTGCCGTCCCGCCGCACGGGCAGGCGGTTGCCGTCGTCCTCGCGGAGTTCGACGAGCCACTCGCGGAAATCGAGCAGGGATTCCATCGTCTCCGTCTCGGCATGACCGGAGTCTATCAGGCCTTGCAGACTGCGGTCCTTCTTGACCACGGTGCAGGTCCAGCAGCCGAAGCGGGGCGAGGAGGTGCCGCAGGATGGCGCATCCTCCTTCGTCATCACCAGGGGGCACTCGCCGCCGCCGGCCGAGCGGTAGAGCGCGATCAGCCGGCGGTGGCTGCCGCCCCAGGGCGGCCGGCGCTGCATGAGCACCATCCACACGTCCTCGTCGTCGAGATCGGCGAGCGGCGCGAACATCCGGCATTCCTCGATGGAGCCGTGCGGATTGAGCGCCGTCGCGGTGACCTCCCGGCGCTCCATGCTGCGCTGCCGGTTCTGCGATTCGCTGCGCCGCGTGCCGATCAGCAGCACGGCCCCGCCGTGCCGGGCGACCACGCCGCGGATGAGGCGGTCGGTCGGCAGGATTTTCATGCGGTCGGTGCACCACCGGAAATTGCGGGTCGGCGGGATATAGCCCCGCCCGATGACACTGACCCAGAATGTCTGGTCTATGGCCGGCGTCGTGATGCGGACTGTGAGCGGCATATCGTCGGCTTCGGCGGCGGCGCGGATGGATTCCGCCGATTCCCGGAGGTGCCGGATCACCAGGGGCGATTCGACCCGCGTGTCGTTGCCCACCACGATAATGTCGCGCCGGGCCTGCTCCGGGGGAAGGGCCGCGACCGTCTCCCAGACCAGTTGCAGCAGCAGAGTCGAATCCTTGCCGCCCGAATAGGCGACCAGCCAAGGATGCGAATGTTCCCGACAATATTCTTCCCGGAGAACGTCCCGGATGCGGTCGAGACGCTCCGGCAAGCTGGCGAGGCCGTCCCGGAGCACCGGCGCGGCCGCGCTCATGCGGCGATGCTCCGCAGCACGGACACCGCTTCCGCGACCCGGCCGGCGGCAAGGTCGATCTCCGCCCCGGTCGTGTAGCGCCCGAAACTGAACCGCACCGAGGACAGCGCCGCGGCGGAGCTCAGGCCCATGCCCAGCAACACATGGGACGGTTCGACCGATTCCGAAGTGCAGGCGGAGCCGGTCGCCAGGGCAATGCCGTCGAGGGCCAACAGGAGCGACTCCGCCGCCACGCCGTCGAAACGCATATTGAGGATGCCGGCCGCGCGGTCGGCCGCGCCTGCATTGACTGCCGTGCCGGAAATCCCTTCCAGACACTGCAACAAGCGCGCATCCAGCGCGGCAATCCGGCGCGAATCGCCATCGAGGCGTTCACGCACAAGGCGCGCGGCGGCGCCCATGCCCGCGATCTGGTGCGTCGGCAGCGTGCCCGGCCGGAAGCCTCGCTCCTGCCCGCCGCCATGGAGCTGCGGAACGAGTGCCGGCAACAGCCCGCGCCGGACATAGAGCGCGCCCACGCCCTTGGGGCCGTACATCTTGTGGCCGCTCAGCGAAAGCATGTCGCAACCGAGCCGGGACACGTCGAGAGGGAGGCGGGCGGCGCTCTGCACGGCGTCCACATGGAGCATTGCGCCGGCCTTGCGCACGATGCGGGAGACGGCCGGAATATCCGTGATGGCTCCCATCTCGTTGTTGACGTGCATAAGCGAGACGAGGGCGGTATCCGCGCGCAATGCGGAAGCGACGGCATCCGGGCCGATCCGGCCGCCTGCATCCGGTTGCAGGGCAGTAACTTCGAAACCTGCCCCGGAGAGCCAGTGCGCGGTGTCGAGGACCGCCTTGTGCTCCAGTGCCGAGACCACGAGGTGGCGGCCCCGCGCCTGCCGGGAGAGCATCAGACCCTTGAGGGCGAGGTTGATGGACTCGGTTGCCCCGGAGGTCCAGAGAATTTCCCCGGCCCCGGCTCCTATCAGTGCGGCAACTTCCCGGCGGGCCGTCTCGACGGCTTCCAGTGCCGCGTGGCCGAAATTATGGGTAATCGAGGAGGGGTTCCCGAAGAGGCCGTCCGCTGTGAGACAGCCGACCATCGCTTCTGCGACCTCCGGCGCAACGGGCGTCGTTGCGGCGTAATCCAGATAGATTCCGCCAGCCGACTGTCCCCCGGGTTTCCGGTGCCCCATGCCCTGCGGCCTTTCCACGTCGGGATGCCCGCCACCGTTCCCGACGCTCTCCCGCCATTGTTGTCCAGCCCCGAATCGCCGGTCAAGCCCCTGGCCCGCTTGACAACGTTCCCTTTATGTGCTTTTCCGGCGCCACCGAAGCATTGGGAGCAATGGACATGCCGAAGGCGCTTTCCCTCGACCTGCGCAAGCGGGTGGTCGACGCGGTGGAGGCGGGGATGAGCCTGCGGGCGGCGGCGGCGCGGTTCGCCATCGGCAAGAGCACCGTTGGGCAATGGCACAGGCTCCGGCGCGAGCGCGGCCATCTGCGCCCCGGAAAGCCCGGCCGCCCGCCGCCGTCGCCGGTCGAGGGCGAGCGCGGCTTCCTGCTCGGTCTCTTGGAGGACGACCCGAACCTCTCCATCGCGGAGTTGCGCGCGGCGCTCGCGGAGCGGGGTGTCACGGTGAGCATGACCGCCGTGCAGAAATTCCTCAAGCGCCACGGCGTCAAACGCTGGCCGGGCCGCCGCCCCCTCAAGCCGCGGCGGCGGCGCTGAACCGGCCGGCGGCCCGATGGCGGGTGATAATTGCCAGGCCGGTTCCGGAGGGCGGGCAAATGGCGGGCGCACGTCTCCTGTCTATCCGCCCGACACCGGCTTTCGCCTTTCCAGCCCCTTCGAAAATGGCATCCCGCCATACGGTGCTCAGGTCATGGCCTCGCTCTCCCGCTCCCGCGCCCCCCGTATATGGGGAGCGCGGCGCCCGGACGCAACCGTTTTCAGGAAACAAATCCGCGCGGGGAACGCCCGATGCGCGCCGCGCTGCGGGCCGTCCGCTCTCAGCCGAGCGCCGCCAGGGCCGCCTCGGGCGTCTCGCAATAGTCGATGATCGAGGTGAAGCCGCCCATGTCCACGATCGACAGGCATTCCGGCAGCAGCGCGGCGAGGACCAGCCTGCCGCCCTTCTCGTCGCACCGCTTGGCCGAGACCAGCAGGGCGCGCAGGCCGCTGCTGTCCACATAGCCCATGCCGCTGCAGTCCAGCACGACGCGGGTGTTGCCGCGCCCGACGGCGGTGAAGACCTTCTCGGTCAGCGCCGGCGCGCTGCCGCCGTCCAGGCGCCCGTCCAGCGAGAACACCACCGCCCGCCCCTCCTGCCGCTCCTCGATGACGATCGCGGCCCGGTCCTCCGCGTCGTCCTCCCCGGCGCGCCGGGGGGCGTCGAGCGCCGCCTCGACCGTATCGTGGCAGTCCAGGACCATCAGCAGGCCGGTCGCGTCCAGGATCGAGCAGCATTCCGGGGTCAGCGCCGCGATGGCGAGCTCGCAACCGTGCTGCAGGCAGGCCCGGGCGCCGAGCAGCATGGCCCGCAGCCCGGCGCTGCTGATATAGCCGACCCCGCTGCAGTCCAGCACCACGCGGCCGGGGCCGGGCGCCGCTGCGGCGGCGATCTTTTCCTCCACGGCCGGCGCGCCGGCCACGTCCAGACGCCCGGACGGGGAAAGGACGACCGCCGTCCCCTCGGTCCGTTCGCCGATCTTCATCGCGCCGCCCCGGTCATTGCCCTGCGAATGTCCGTCTCCGTCGGGTTGGGGACCCTGTCCGCATGCCGCCAGTCTATACCAACCGCCGCCCCGGTCATACGGTCCGGCTGGGGAAAACGGGCGCCGGCCCGGCAGGCGCCCGGCGCGCGGGGCGAACCGGTCTCGACCCGCGCGCGCGGCTGTTGTAGCTATGCGGGTTGCAGGCGACGGGAGACCCCAACGACATGGCCCCAGATACTGGCGACAGCGCCCCTCTCATCCGACCGAGCCGCGCGCAGGCCGAAGAGGCGGTGCGCACCCTGCTGCGCTGGGCAGGCGACGACCCCTCCCGCGAGGGCCTCGTAGGCACGCCGGACCGGGTGCTCCGGGCCTATGGCGAGTTCTTCGCCGGCTATGCCGAAAACCCGGTGACGGTGCTGGAGCGCACCTTCGAGGAAACCGCCGACTATGACGAGATGATCGTGGTGCGCGACATCCGCCTGGAGAGCCATTGCGAACACCATATCGTGCCGATCGTCGGCAAGGCCCATGTCGGCTACCTGCCGGCGGGCCGTGTGGTCGGCATCTCCAAGCTCGCCCGCGTGGTGGACATTTTCGCCAAGCGCCTGCAGATCCAGGAAAGGCTCACCACAGAGATCGGCGACGCCATCGACCATGTGCTGCAGCCGCGCGGCGTGGCGGTGGTCATCGAGGCCACGCATATGTGCATGTCAACGCGCGGCATCCACAAGACCGCGTCCTCCACCGTGACCAGCCGCATGCTGGGCGGCTTCCGCACCGACCCGACCACGCGGCGCGAGTTCCTGACCATGATCGGCAGAGGTGGCGATTCCGTCTGAGCCGCGCTAACCTTTCCGGCGACAAACCGCCGGAGGGGAACGCGATGACCTACACGCTTGAGCAATTCGCCGCCGAATGCCGCGAGGCGCTGGCCGCCGACAGCGGGAGGGCCGGCAGGGAAAGTGTGCTCGCCTGCGTGAAGAAGGCGCTGGCGAGCCCGGAGTTCCTGGAAACGCACCTCGGGCCGGACGCCACGGCCGAGCGCGAGATCATCTATGAGGACCCGGATTACGGCTTCTGCATCTGCGCCCATGTCTATCAGGGCGCGCGCACCAGCGGGCCGCACGACCACGGGCCGACCTGGGCGATCTACGGCCTGGCGTCCGGCGAGACCGAGATGACCGACTGGCGCATCGTCGAACCGCCCAAGGACGGCAGGCCGGGCCGGGTCGAGCTCTCCCGCGTCTACGAGATGAAGCCGGGCGACGCCTTTCTCTACGACATAGGCGACGTGCACGCGCCGCGCCGCATGTCGTCGAGCCGCCTCATCCGCATCGAGGGCTGCGACACGATGAAGGTCCAGCGCACGCCGCTGATGGCGGTGGAAGAAGCGGACGCCGCGCCATGAGCCTGCGCATCCGCCGGCTGACGCCGGTCTTCGCGGGCGAGGTCTCGGGCGTCGATACCACCCGTCCGCTCCCTCCGGGCGTGGCGGAGGAGATCGACGCCGGCATGGCGGAACACGGCGTGCTGGTGTTCCCGGACCAGGCGCTGACGGACGAGCAGCAGGCGGCGTTCTCGCGGAATTTCGGCCCGCTGGAAATGCCGTCGGCCGTGTCCAACATCACCAAGGAGCATGAGCGCCGCCTCGGCCCCGCCATGGCCGACGTGTCCAACCTCACCAGGGAGCACCGGCCCTTCGACCGCGAGGACCGGCGGCGCATGTTCAATCTCGGCAACCGCCTCTGGCACTCGGATTCGTCCTTCCGGGCGGTGCCGGCGAAGTTCAGTCTACTTTCTGGACGTATCCTGCCGTCGAGCGGCGGCAATACCGAGTTCGCCGACATGGCGGCGGCCTATGACGCGCTCGACGCCGCGATGAAGGCGCGGATCGAGGACCTCGTCTGCGAGCATTCGCTGCTTTACTCGCGCGGCCGGCTCGGTTTCGAGGGCCTGACCGAGGAGGAGAAGGCCAATTTCCGCCCCGTGCGCCAAGCGTTGGTGCGCGTCCATCCGGCGAACGGGCGCAAGTCGCTCTACCTCTCGGCGCATGCCGGCAGGATCGTCGGCCGGCCGGTTCCCGAGGGCCGCCTCCTGCTGGAGGAGCTCACCGAGCACGCGACCCAGCGGCAGTTCGTCTATGCCCACCGGTGGCGGGTGCACGACCTTGTTGTCTGGGACAACCGGCGCACCATGCACCGCGCGCGCCCCTTCGACGATGTCAACGAGGTCCGCGACATGCGCCGCACCACCGTGGCAGGCGAGGAAATGACGGCCGCCCAGGCGGCCTGAGAGCGCGGTTCCCGGCAGGGGCGGAGCCTTCGGGGCAAGACGGGGCGCCGGCCGCGCGCCGGGCATGACCGACAAGAAGACACGACGCAAACACACGCGAACTTTCCGTTCAGGACGCCCGCGTCTCGACGGCGTAGCGGCCGACGATGTTGCGCTGGATCTGATTGGTGCCCTCGACGATCTGGAGCACCTTGGCGTCGCGAAAGAAGCGCTCGACGGGATTGTCGGCCGAAATGCCGGCCGAGCCCCAGAGCTGCACCGCGTCGGTCGCGACCGACATGGCGGCATCGGTGGCCATGCATTTCGCCATCGCCGCCCAGGGCGCGAGCGCGCGGCCCGACAGGCCGGCGTCGGAGAGGGCGGCGGCCTTGTAGACCATCTGGCGCGCGGCTTCGGTGCGCATCGTCATGTCGGCCAGCATCCAGCGCACGCCCTGGAAGTCCGCGACCCGCTCGCCGAACGCCTCGCGCCCGCGAACGAACTCCACCGCGAGGTCGAGCGCGCCCTGGGCGAGGCCGACGCCACGCGCGCCGATCATCGGGCGCGAGCGGTTGAAGGCTTCCATCACCGTCAGCCAGCCCTCGCCCTCGGGCCCGATGCGGTTCTCCTCCGGCACGAAGGCGCCGTCGAAGAAGAGCGGGCAGGAGGGGATGCCGCGTGAGCCGAGC
Source organism: Alphaproteobacteria bacterium (assembly GCA_022825195.1). GTDB lineage: Bacteria > Pseudomonadota > Alphaproteobacteria > Bin95 > Bin95 > Bin95. The sequence continues at coordinate 1,132 of JAJDYL010000019.1, read as the reverse complement.
TTGCGCTCCGGCGGGCCTATGGTGAGCCCCGGCGTCCCCTTCTCCACCGCGAACACGGAAATGCCGCGATAACGGGCGGAAGGGTCGGTCTTGGCGGCCACCACGATGAAATCGGCTTCCGGGCTGTTGGTGCACCAGGCCTTGGCGCCGTCGAGGCGGTAGCCGCCCGGCTCGCGGACCGCGCGCGTCCGGATGCCGGCGGCATCGGAGCCGGATTGCGGCTCGGTGACGGAGATCGCGGCCTTCAGACCGCCGCCGGCGAGGCCCGGCAACCAGCGCTCATGCTGCTCCGGCGAGCCGCCGGCCAGCACGGCGGCGAACGGCGTCCACTGCACCAGCAGCAGGTAGGCGGTATTGTAGCAGACCCGGCCCAGCTCCTCGATGGCGAGGCAGCCGGAGAGCACGCTCTCCGCGCCGCCATAGCGCTCCGGGAAGGGCAGGGCGAAGAGGCCGAGATCGCGCAGTGCCGCAAACATGTCATGCGGATAGGCCGCGTCCCGGTCGATCTCCGCCGCGCGCGGCGCTACCTTCTCCCGTGCGAAGGCGCGCACCGTGTCGCGCAGCAGCCGCTGTTCCTCGCTGAGCCCGAAATCCTCCGCGAGCATTACGCTTCCTCCTCCCCGCTGCGTCCGGCGCGTCATTCAGTGCACCGGTCTGCGATCTCCGGCGGACAGTGGTGCGCTTCTCAGAACCGCTGTCTGCGGATTTGTTCCATCAACATTCAGAACCCACGAGAACTATCCTGATGTCCTTAATCAAGCGTTCCTGCATGTCGTTTTCCGCCCGCTTTCCGTTCCACGCTTGTTTTCTCATTTCCGTGGCTATCCGCAAGAATAGATCGGGGTTTTTTGCAATTGACGAGCCCGCCCGATCAAATTCAGCCAATGCACCGATAACTTCAGGAGCGCCGTAAATCGCTATACGGGCCTTGGCTCCAGCAACTTTTGCGAGTGCGCGCGCTTCATCTTCATCGGTTTTTGCCTGTGCCTTATCGTAAGCGGTGCGGGGGAGGCACCCGGCTTTCAGCTTGACGGCGGGATGAAGCTCCAGGGGAGAAGTTCATCGATGCGGCTGTTGGGGTGGCCGGCGGCGATTTTCTCGAGCGTGTCCTTGAGCCAGGCGTAGGGTTCGA
>JAJDYL010000129.1 GCA_022825195.1 Alphaproteobacteria bacterium | reverse complement strand
CCGCGTCTTCCAGAACTACGACGATATCCTCGATCACTGCTGCAATGCCTGGAACAATCTCGTTTCACAGCCAGAACGGATCGCCTCTATCGGTACACGAAAATGGGCCAATGGGTTCTAAACAGTGACCCTTGGTATCAGAAGAGCGTCCCCTGGTCCGGCTTGCGCGCGCGGCCCGCTCCGTCCTTGACAATGCGGGCCGCCGCCTCGCCGTCCGCGAAGACGATCTCGACCGCCACCCGCGTCCGCGCCTCCGCCGCCGAGACGACGGGACCGTGCTCGTCCCGCACCAGGGCGAAACCGCGTTCAAGCACGCGGCGGTAAGAGGAACTTTCGAGCAGCGCCCCGGCCCGGTTGAGACCGGTAGTCGCCTTTTCCGCGATGCGCGCCCACGCCGCCGGCAGGCGGCGGCCTGCATCCGTCCGGTCCAGCCGGTGCGCCTGCGCCTCCACCGCCTGGCGTCCGGTTCGCAGGAAGGTCGCGCCCAGCGCCGCCAGCCGTTCCTCCTGCCGTTCCAGAAGCGCGCGCGGCCGCCCGAACCGCGCCGAGAGTTCCGCCAGCCCGGCGGCGGCCAGGGCCGCGCGGGCGCGGAGCCCGGCTTCCATGCGCTCGCCCCTGTCGTCCAGGCGTTGGCCCGCCTGTTCCAGAAGCGCGGTCGGCGCGGGCAGGCCCCGCGCAAGGCCCGCGATCTGAGCACGGCGCTCCGCCACCATCCGGGCTCCGGCAGCCAGCAGCCGTTCCCCCTGCCCTGCGGTTCGGGTGAGGAGTTCGGCACGCACCGGTACCGTCAGTTCCGCCGCGGCCGTCGGCGTGGGCGCGCGAAGATCGGCGGCGAAATCGATCAGCGTCGTGTCGGTCTCATGGCCGACCGCCGAGATCAGCGGGATGGCGGAGCGGGCCGCCGCGCGCACGACCGCTTCCTCGTTGAAGGCCCAGAGGTCTTCCAGCGAGCCGCCGCCGCGCGCCACGATCAGCACGTCCGGACGAATTTCGGGCGGCAGCGTCCCCATGCCGTCTATGGCGGCGGCAATCTGCTCCGCGGCGGCCTCGCCCTGCACCGCGACGGGCCAGACCAGCACATGGCGGGGGAAGCGCTCCCGCAGCCGGTGGAGAATGTCGTGAAGCACGGCGCCGCCGAGCGAAGTGGCGATGCCGATCCGCTCCGGCAGGAAGGGGATCGGCCGTTTGCAGTCCGCGTCGAACAGCCCTTCCTCGCCGAGGCGGCGGCGCCGCTCTTCCAGCAGCTTCAGCAGCGCCCCTTCGCCGGCGAGATCGAGCGCATCCACCACGAGCTGGTAGCTGGAGCGCGCACCATAGGCCGTGACCCGTCCGGTGGCGACGACTTCCATGCCGTCTTCCGGGCGCAGTCCGAGCCGCCCTGCCGCGCCGCGCCAGCACACGGCGTTCAGCACGTCGCGGTCGTCCTTCAGGTTGAAGTAGAGGTGGCCCGAGGCCGCGCGCTTGAAGCCGGATATCTCGCCGCGCACGCGCACACGCGGAAATTCCGCCTCCAGATTGCGGCGAACGGCCGCCGAGACCTCGCCGACACTGTATTCCGGTATGTTGGAAAGCGGCGGCGCTTGCGTCATGGCTGCCGGAGATACACGCGAATCGGGAGGGCGTGAAGGCCATGCGGGTTCTGGTGGTGGGCGGAGGGGGACGCGAACATGCGCTCGCCTGGACGATTGCGGCCTCTCCGCTGGTGGAACGGCTCTGGTGCGCGCCGGGCAATCCCGGCATCGCCGCCGAGGCCGAATGCGCGCCCGTGGCGGCCGAGGACGTGGACGGCCTGGCGGGGCTCGCAGGCCGGGAGCGCATGGACCTTGTCGTCGTCGGGCCGGAAGCGCCGCTGGCGGCCGGGCTGGCGGACCGCCTCAGGCAGGACGGGATTCCGGTATTCGGGCCGGACCGGGCGGCGGCGCGGCTCGAAAGCTCCAAGGCGTTCATGAAGGACCTCGCGCGCCGGGCCGGCATCCCGACCGCCGGGTTCGCCGTGTTCGACGATGCCGATGCCGCGCTGGCCCATATTCGCGGGCGCGGCGCGCCGGCGGTCGTGAAGGCCGACGGTCTCGCCGCCGGCAAGGGCGTCACCGTCGCGGCAACGGTCGAGGAAGCGGAAGCCGCCGTGCGCGCCGCCATGATCGAGCGCGCCTTCGGCGAGGCGGGCGCGAAGGTCGTGATCGAGGACTGCCTTGCGGGCGAGGAAGTCAGCGCCTTCGCGCTGGCCGACGGCGAGCGCGTACTGATGCTGGAGACGGCGCAGGACTACAAGCGCGCCGGCGAGGGCGACACCGGGCCGAATACCGGCGGCATGGGCAGCCATTCGCCCGCGCCGCCGGTGACGCCGGAGCTTGCCGCCAGGATCGAGAACGAAATCTTCCTGCCCGCCGTCCGGCAGATGGCGGCCGACGGCACGCCCTATCGCGGCGTGCTGTTCGCGGGCCTGATGATCGAGGACGGCGAGCCGAAGCTGCTGGAGTTCAATGTGCGCTTCGGCGACCCGGAGACGCAGGCGCTGATGCTCCGCCTGCGTTCGGACCTGCTGCCGGCGCTCATGGCCGCGGCGGAAGGCAATCTCGCCCATGTCGATCTCCGCTGGTCGGAGGAGTCCTCGGTGTGCGTCGTGATGGCGAACCGGGGCTATCCGGGCCAGTATGAGCGGGGCGGCGAGATCGCGGGCCTCAACCGTCTGCCGGACGGCGTCACCGTCTTCCATGCCGGCACGGCGGCGGGCGAAAGCGGGCGCGTCCTCGCTGCAGGAGGGCGCGTGCTCGGTGTCTGCGCGGCCGGGGCCACCCGCGGCGAGGCGCGGGCGCTGGCCTATCGCGGCGTCGATGCGATAGACTGGCCGGGCGCATTCTGCCGCCGGGACATCGCGCAAACCGGCGCATAAGCGGGAGGAAGGCCGATGACGGCGCTCGAACCCATCTCCGGCCCGTCCGTCTGGCACGGGGGCGAGCTCATGCAGCGCGACGACTGGATCGTGGCGCTCGACGCCGCCGAGATCGCCGAACTGGAGGCTGCCGCCAGAGCGGCCCTCGACCGCGAGCTGACCGCGCTCACCCGCGACGACCTGCCGCTCCCCCGCCTCGATGCGCGCCTCGACGACATGCGCGGCGCCGTGGTGGAGGGCTGCGGCTTTGCGCTGATGCGCGGGCTGCCGGTGGACCGCTGGCCGCGCGAAGTGGCCGCGCGCGCCTTCTGGGCCATCGGGTCGCGCATCGGCATGCCCGTCTGCCAGAACCCGCAAGGGCATCTGCTCGGCCATGTGAAGGACCTCGGCATCGACGCCTGGGCGCCCAACAGGCGCGGCTACCAGTCCTCGGCCGAACTGCCGTTCCACACCGACATCGGCGCGGAGATCGTCGGCCTGTTCTGCCTCGTCCCGGCGCGGACGGGCGGGCTTTCCAGCATCGTCAGCGCCGGCGCCGTCTGGAACCGCATCCTCGAACGCCGGCCGGACCTCGCGAAACTGCTGGCCGAGCCCTTCCCGATCGACCGGCGCGGCGAGGAGGTGGAGGGCCAGCTTCCCTGGTACGAGATGCCGGTCTTCATGCAGGCCGCGGACGGGCGCATGACGGTCAACCTCGTGCGCCGCTTCATCGATTCCTGCACCCGGCACGAGGGCGCGCCGGAGGTCACGCGCGCGCAGGTCGAGGCGCTGGACCTGCTGGAGCTGACCGCCGCCGAAGCGGACCTCCGCCTCGACATGGATTTCCAGCCGGGCGACATCCAGTGGATCGACAATCTGGCCGTCCTGCACACCCGCACGGCCTACGAGGAGCTGCCGGGGCGCAAGCGCCACCTCTACCGCATGTGGCTCGCGGTTCCCGACGGACGCGCCGTCCCGGAGCCGTTCTTCCGCCGCCACGGCCGCGACCCGGCGACGGGCCGGCCGCTCGGGCTGCAGCTTCCCGCGAATGTCAGCCCGACCGCCCCGCTGGACGCGCTCGAAGCGGCGGCCTGACCGCCCCGCTACGCCTTCGTCTCGACGCCGAGGATCGAGCCCGTCACGGCCCGGGGGTCGCGCTCCGGCCAGCGGCCGGCATCGACCTGGGCGAAGAAGTCCGCGCAGATGCGGTTGAACTCGTCCGGGTCCTCGATATTGATGGTGTGCCCGCAATTCACCATCACCGAGAGCGCGGCCGAGGGGATCGTCTGCTTCATCAGCACGCCCGGCAGCAGGCAGGGCCAGTCCTCGTCCCCGGTCAGCACCAGCGTCGGCACGCGGAGCGCCGCCATCTCGTCCATGAGGTCGTAGAGCGAGGGGCGCCGCGCCTGGAGGCCGCGCATGGTGGCCGCCGCGCCCGCCTGCGAATGTTCGGCAAGCTGGTCGCGGAACTCGCGCCAGCCGCGCGGGTCCTTGTTTTCGAACTGCACCCGCGTCGGCCCCCTGGAATAGATATCGGCGAAGGCGTCCATGCCGTCGCGCTCGATGAGCTGCGCCGTCGCCTCGGCCTCGGCCTTGAACTGCGTGCGCTTGTCGGGCTCGGCCCCGTAGCCGCAGCCCGCCACGACCAGCGAGATCGCGCGGGCCGGGTGGCGGAAGCCGAAATGCAGGGTGGCGAACCCGCCCATCGACAGCCCGCAGATATGCGCGCGGTAAATCCCGGCCGCGTCCATGACAGCGGCGATGTCGTCGGCCGCCCGCGTCTGGCCGTAACCGGCCGGGTCCTCCGGCACCTCGGACGGCGGATAGCCGCGCGCATTGTAGGCGAGCACCCGGTAGCGGTGCGCGAACTGGCGCATCTGCGGCTCCCAGGAGCGCATGTCGCCGGCGAATTCATGCACGAAGATCACGGCGGTCCCCGTCCCCGCCTCCTCGTAATACAGGCGCACCCCGTCATCGGTCGTTGCATAGGGCATGGGCTCGACATTCCTCCTCTAACGGGCCGGCTCGCGCGGAGCATAGACCGGTACTGCCGGCGGGTCAGCGGCGCGGCGGCCGGGGACCGACTTCTGCAACCTTCACCCAGCGGCGTTCGGCGTCGGAAAGGATGCAGGCGTCGATCAGGCGCTGGATTTCCGCGCCCCACCGGAAGTCGGGATAGGCGGGCCGGCCGGCCGCCACCGCCTCCAGGAACTCCTGCGCCTCGATGGCCTTGAAGTCGCTGTAGCCGGCGCCGATCCCCGACACGGGGAAGAAGGCGGCATAGCGGGGGTCGGTCGGCCCCATCTCGATCCGCTTGAATCCCCTGGTCTCCGGCGGACCGCTCTCGCGGTAGTGCTGGAGTTCGTTGATCCGCTCGTACTGGTAGCGAAGCGCGCCCTCCGTGCCGGTTATGTCGTATCCGATCTCCATCCGCCGGCCGAGGGAAACCCGGCTCATCTCCAGGTGGCCGATCGCGCCGCCCGCGAAGCGGATCATGGCGGTGGCGACATCGTCGGTATCCACCGGCACCATCGCGCTGCCTCCGGAGCCGGGGCTCGCCCAGCCGGCGGTCCCGGCGTCCGGCCGCTCGGGGACCACGATGCGAAGGTCGCACATCACTTCCTCGACCGGCTCGGGCACCAGGTGCCGGGCGTAGGCGAAGCAATGCGCGCCGACATCGCCGATCACCCCGGAACCCGCCCGCGCCTTGCTGTTGCGCCAGGCGAACGGAATGTCCGGACGGCCGGCGGAATCGGAATTGAACAGGCCGCGAAAATAGGTGACCGCGCCGATCTCCCCGTCCTCCACCAGCTTCCGGGCCACGCCCTGGACCGGGTTCTTGATGTAGTTGAAACCGACCGTGGTGGTGACGCCCGCCTTCTCCGCGGCCTCCGCCATGGCGAACGAGGTTGCCGCATCGTTGGTCAGCGGCTTCTCGCAATGGATGTGCTTGCCGGCCGCTATCGCCGCCATGGCGACCTCGTAGTGCATGTCGTTGGGCGTGGTTATGTCCACGATATCGACGGCCGGGTCCTCCACCACCTCGCGCCAGTCGCGCGCATGGCGGCGAAAGCCGAGTTCGGCGGCCGCGCGCGCGGCGATCTCCTCGGTCGCATCCGCGACGACCTCCAGAACCGGCGCCGCCGGCTTCCCGCCGAATACGAGCCTTGCGGTGCGGTAGGCCATGGCGTGGGCCCGCCCCATCCATCCGGCCCCGATCAGGCCAACCTTGAGTTCCGGCATGTCTCCCCCCTCGCGCGGTTCCATTTCCAGCCGGCGCCCCGGCAGCGGATCCCGGTTCGCCGCATTATCGAAGCCCGGCCCCGCTTCGGCAATGAGCCGCGCCGCCACGGACCGGGGTCGCGGTAGGGACGCCGGTTTCCCGGCGCCCCCCGCACAGATCCGGACGTGCGCGCTAACGCATCCGGCTCCTACCTCGGGTAGTGACGGCGAAGCGCACGCTTGGCCACGGGTGCCGGGTCCGGGGTTTGGGCCAGT
>JAJDYL010000113.1 GCA_022825195.1 Alphaproteobacteria bacterium | reverse complement strand
CTCCCCCCGATGACGAGGGCGAAGACGATGGGGCTGATGCCCATGAAGAGCGACAGCCGCCCGCCATGAATGAGCCGGGTCAGCATGTCGCGGCCCATCTCGTCCGCCCCGAGCGGGTACCCGGGGGTGCCGATGGGCTTGAGGCGCTTCAGCATGCTCGCCGTGTAGGGGTCGGCGAGGGCGACGAGGTCCGCGAACACGGCGGAGAGGATGATGGCGAGGAGGACGACCCCGCAGACGATCGTCACCTTGTCGTCGCGAACGCGGAGCGCCACCGTGGTCCAGTAGCCGCGCGACTGCACCGCGACCTGGGCCGCGTCGACCGCCGCCTGCTGCTTCGCGTCGAGGGCCGGGTCGGCCGTCACTGCCGCGACATCCGCGGATCGATCGACGACTGCATGATGTCGACGAGAAGGTTCAGGAGCACGAAGAACATCGCGAGCACGAGGATCGTCCCCTGGAGGAGGGGCAGGTCGCGCTCGAAGATCGCGCTGTTGAGGAGCGAGCCGGTGCCCGGCCACTGGAAGACGGTCTCCACCAGGATCGAACCGCCGAGGAGGTAGCCGAGCTGAAGGCCCATCACCGCAAGGGTGGTGGGGGCGGCGTTGCGCACCACGTGCCAGAGGACCTGGCGGTGGAGGAGGCCCTTTGCGTGCAGGGCCTGGACGAACTCCTGGTTGAGGATCTCCGCCACCGTCGCGCGCACCGTCCGGGTGATGAGGCCCATCGGGATCACCGCGAGGGTGACCACCGGCAGCACCAGGTGGCGGAGGTGCTCGGCGTCCCACTTCCAGGCCGTCGAGCCGCCCGGCCCCATCCCGAACGACGGAAGCACGTTCATCTCGACCGAGAAGATGATGACCAGGACGAGGCCCAGCCAGTAATGCGGAACGCTGACGCCGGTGATCGCGATGGCGGTCGCGAGCTTGTCGATCCAGCGCCCCTGGAAGTAGCCGGCGATGCCGCCGAATATCGCGCCCAAGGTGAATCCGAGCAGCGTTCCCCCCGCCGCCAGGATGAAGGTGTTGGGCACGGCGATGCGCAGCTCGTCCACGACCTCGCGGCCGCGGGCGACGGAGACGCCGAGATCGCCCGTCACCACCCGTCCGAGCCAGGTGACGTACTGGATCGGCAGCGGCTTGTCGAAGCCGTAGGCCTTGCGCAGGTCCTGCACCATCTCCTCCGGCGCGTCCGGCGGCACGACGGCGCTCAGCGGGTCGCCCGGCGACATGTGCACCAGGGCGAAGACGAGCACCGTCACCCCGAGCCCGATGGGGATGACGTAGAGGACGCGGCGGATGATGTATTGAAGCATCGGTCAGCGCGGGCGCCGGGGCGGGCGGCCGGTTCCGGGCCGCCCGCCCCGCGCGCGGGTCCGGCCTATTCCATGGTGACCGGGGTGAGCGACTGGAACCAGTTGCGGGCCTGGATGAAGCCCTTGACCTGCTTCGTCATCGCCCGCGGCGCCACATCGTGGACCACCCAGAGGAAGAGCGCATTGTCCACCTCGCGCGTGTGCACCTTCGCGAGCCACTCGTCGCGCTCCGCCGGGTCGAAGGCGAGCGAGGCGTTCTTCAGCAGCTCGTCCATCTCCGGGTCGCAGTGGTAGCCCCAGTTCACGCCGGCCGGCGCATGCAGGTCGCAGCGCAGGAAGCGGGTGAAGCTGCTGTAGGGGTCCTGGGTCGTGTAGCTGACATTGATGCCGTTGGCGCCCTGGGCCTGCTCGGCCTTGGCCCCGGCCCGCCAGCGGTCCAGCAGGCTCTGCCACTCCATGACCTCGAACTCGACCTCGATGCCGACTTCCTTCAGGTTCTGCTGCATGTATTCGTTCATCGGCAGGGGCAGCATCTGCCCGGAGCCGCTGGCCGAAATCATCATCTTCACCTGCACCGGGTTGTCGGGCCCGAAGCCGGCTTCCGCCAGCAGCGCCTTCGCCGCCTCGGGGTCGTAGCGCAGCTCGAAGCTGGGCGAGCCGTACCAGGGATCGGCCGGCGACACATGCCCGCTCGCCTTCACGCCGTAGCCGCCGAGCAGCGAGAGGATGCCGTCGCGGTCGATGGCGAGGTTGGCCGCCTTGCGCACCCGGATGTCGTTCCAGGGCGAGCCCTCGACCCGGCTGAGATGCCAGGACCAGACATGCGGGTAGAGGTTGGAGGAGATCACCATGCCGCGCTCTTGCAGCCTCGGGATCGCGTCCGGCGCCGGCGCCTCGATCCAGTCCACCTGCCCCGAAAGCAGCGCGGCGGTGCGCGCGTTGGGGTCCGGAATCGGGATCGTGACCACCTTGTCGAGCTGCGGCTGGCGCGTCTCGTCCCAGTGCTCCTCGAAGGGCACGAACTCGGCGCGCTCGCGCGGCACGATCTGGGTCAGCTTCCACGGGCCGGTGCCGGAGGGGTCCTGGGCGAACTTGTTCCAGTCGCTGCCGGTGGCCTCGAACTGCGCCGGGCTGGAGATCAGGATGTAGCAGATCTGGTAGGGGAAGAAGCTGTCCGGAGACTTGGTGGTGAATTCCACCGTGTGCGAGTCGACCTTCTTCCATCCCTTGGTGTTGGTGTCCGCGTCATAGACGACGGACGGGATGCGGAAGTTGACCAGCGAGGCCATGCGCGCGCTGTATTGCGGCGAGTCCTTGTCGAACAGCCGGTCGAAATTCCAGAGCACCGCATCGGCGTCGAAGTCCGAGCCGTCATGGAATTTCACGCCCTTGCGCAGCTTGAAGATCCACTTGGTCTTGTCGTTCTCGTCCACCGACCAGCTCTCGGCGAGTCCGGGGATGAGGCCGGAGGCCTTGTCGGCCGAGCTCATGTCCCAGTTGATGAGCCCGTCATAGAGCATCAGCCCCATGAAGCGGAAACCCTCGAAGCCCTGGTCCGGCTGGCCCCAGGAAAGCGGAATGTCGGCTGCGGTCATGCCGACCCGCAGCGTGCCGCCGGCCTGCGCCGGGGCCGAGGCGGTGCCGGTCAGCAGGATGGCCGCCGCCGCCCCGATCGCCATGTTACGAAGCGAAAACTGTCTTTTCGACCTCATGGATGTCCTCCCATGGTTGAGACGAAACAGGATTGCCGGAACGCAACGGGCGCCCCCGCCGCGCGGCGCTCCCGACGCCGCCGGCCAGTGCTTGCGGGCGGGATGCCCGCTTCCGCCGCGCTATCGACGCGCCAGTCTGGAGGCTGCCCGCCGGCTTGTCCAGCGGGGTCCCGGACCGCGGCGGCGGCGGCGCTGCGCTTCGAGGAGGAGATTGCGGGGGCTCGAGGCAGGCGGCGTTCCCGGCGGCAACCTGTGTATTGCACGGCCGTCGCCAAGCAGCCTATTCTGCCGGGGCGGCCGGCGGCTCCTCTGCCGGGGCGTTGCGGCGCAGGATGTAGTCGCGGACGAAGCTGAGTTCGCCCCGCACTTCGGCCAGTCCTTCCTTCACCTCGCCGAGGCCGGTCTCCAAGCGGTCCATGCGTCGATCGACCCCGTCGATGCGCCTGTCCAGACCGTCGATGCGCTTCTCCATATCGCTGCGCAGCGAGCGGATCATGCCGACCGTCAACGCGGCCAGCGCAACGAGCAACGCGGGCGTGATCCAGTTTTCCATCGGCCCAATCCCCGGCAGCAGTGCAGTGTCCACAGTAGAACGCGGGACCGGGAATGGCGAGTCGGAAGCGACTTGGGCGGCCCGTCCGCCGGCGACCGGAAACGCATTGCCGCCTCCGCCTGCCGCCGCGGCCGGTCTTCCCTTACTCGTCGGGTTCTCTTCTTTCCGACGGTGCCGGGTTGGACTTCTCTTTGGGACGCTTGACCGCTTCGACAGCCTTACTTGCAAGTTCCTTTACCTGCCCGGCGAATCCCGGAACACTTCTCATAGCGTTCTTCACGACCTCCGACGATGCAAGTTCATGCCACGGGCTACCGTGGCTGTCGTCTTCCACCAGACGGAGAGGTAGCTCATCCAGATGGTTCAACGCCGAGGCAAGTAATTGCGCTTCCATACCTTTATCGATTCTTGCAGCTTCGCGCCGAAAACCTTCGTACGCACGAGCGATAGAGGCTTTATATGCGTAGTCTTCGGACAGTCTGAATCTTTGGCCAATTTGTTTCGTTGCAAGCCAAGCAAACCAGATCGGGGCACCGACAGAAAATAAGGACAAAATTGCATTCATCACAATTACAGATTCCGATGCAGTATTAACATTTAAAACATTCAACAATTCACGAATTTGCATCGTACCCAAGATACCGCCAACAAGTAAAGCTCCTGCCAGACCTGCGACCCAAAACCACATAGAGTAAGACAGAGATTTGGATCGTTCATCGAATGAAGCAGCCAATCCGACACTGGTAGCCGCCGCATATGCGGTTTCACATCGTTGCAACACATCTTCCGCGATTGCTTCTATTCGTCTTAATTCTCCAACAATTTCATCAGAAATCTTTCTGGAATTTCCCACCTCATCTCTATTTGCATTGACTTCATCATAGATTCTTGAAATTGCCTGTCTGGCTTCCCTAAGAGACTCCAAAGTTTCTGGCAATTGCTCTGCTGCATCGTGAGCATCAGCAATGCGTTTAGCCATCGCGGTGATAGAAGAAGCGGTCGGCTCTAGATCATTGAATTGGGCTTCCATACGGGTTACTTGAGCCTTCAAATTGCGTAATCTCCGCATTGTATCCGCACGGTTATCTGTGGCTAGAGCAGCTGAAAGAACTTTGCGCAAGCCCTGAATAGTAAGCATAAATGCAGGAACAGCATAATTTGCATTACCCCACATATTTGGAATAGTTTGATTGCATAGATGATTTAATCTACGCTCATAATCATAAATCCTTTGCTCAAATTTGCCCAAATCTTCTGTTTCATGATCTTTGATGAAATCGATAATAGACTCCACTTCTTCTATTAATTCAATTTTTGAAAGTCCAGGAAAGGACCAGTTGTTATGTGCATTTCCAAATGGCTCATCACTTGGTATATGAGCTTGCAACACATTAATTAATGTCTCCAATTCGTTTTGAATATTCGATAGTGCTTCGTGCATTATTCTGTTCCGATAACGGTCATTCACAAGAATGGGGCCGATCTCTGAGAATCGGCCCGCGGTTGGTGCAGCGTAGTCTGATATGCACCGGATGGCCAGCTTTTATGCGAACCCGATCACATCCTCGCCACCGCCGTCGCGCACCAGTGATGAGAATCGGAGATAGGTCCAAGAGCGGTTAAGGCATGTCGGCGGCAGTGCCTTTACCGCGGAATGAAATAGCGGCCCTCGCCGTCCTCCCCGTCCGTAGTCCGTTGCGCTGCGCCGGCGGCGGCGAGGGTTTCTAGGGCTTTTTCCACCGCTTTCCGGCGGCGGGGCGAATCCTTGCCCTTGAAGGCTTCGCTCAATGTCTCCGCGTTGGCGGGGGCGGCGGCGCGGTCCAGCATGTCGCGGAGGACGCGGATGCGGGCCAGTTCCTCCCTCGGCCATGCCGGTTTGCCGGCGGCGGCCTCCGGCGCGGCAAGGTCCGCTTCCACCTGGGCACCCTTCGCCTTGTGGCCGAGCTTGGGAAGTTGGTAGTCCGGCCGCAGCCAGTGGACGATGCCGCGTTGCTCCTCTTCCGCCCGCTCCCGGTTCAGCTTAACGAGGCGGGCGAGCAATTCCTCCTCCGCTTCCTCCTGTTCCGGCGTCTTGTGCGGTGAAGGCATCGTTGCGCCCGGCCTGCCGACCAGTGCGGGCGCGAGGTCGGCCCAGCTGTAAGCCTCGAAAACAGTGCGGTCTATGTCGTCGTGGATTTCCTTTAGGACCGAGACCAGCCCGGCTTCGTGAATGTCCTGCTCCGTCGCCGATAGCGGCGACACATCGCAACCGTTCTCCAATTCCCGCACCCGCTCCAGCACATTGTAGAGCGCCGTCATGGTCAGGAATTCGTGCTCGGCGAGACGCTCCTTGCGGAAGGTGTCGAGGCGGTTGCCAAAGTCGGCGACTGCTATCAACGCATCGCTCTGATCGTCGAAATCAGGAAATGGCATTGGATCGAAAGTAAGAGATTTACTATAACGGGGATCGTTCCCCATACCTAACCAACCACCGGACTCTATAGCCCAACAAACGTGAATGCGGGACGATAGTACCGCGAGTAGACTCCTTGAGTCAGAGCCGATGTTTACGAGCATATTATCCGGGCGAACATTTGAGTCTATAAATTGGAAGAATCTATGCTTCGAGGTCTCTGCTGTAGCAATAAACCTTGGTATTCCTTCGATAAAGCCGCGTAGCATCGAATGTCGTCTGCCAAACCACCACCAATATCTCCTTCTGAACTCTTCGCGGTTTGTATCTCGCTCTGGTTTCACTCGTTCAAGTATGTGTTGGTACACATTCGGGAAACGTTCAAAAACTTCATTGGCGGATAAGGGATAAAGATCAATCACCATCACACCCCGGGGACGTTGGGTGATATCGCGACCATGGAGATAGGGAAGAATATGCAAATCCAAATCTTTTTCGGTACCAAATCCAATTGCCGCCGCTTCTTTTGGTGTCACGATAAAGCCGGAGCCATGGAGCGACACACCTCTGCTGCATATGGCTGCATTGGAGATCAGCGGCCGAGCCGCCGCAATGTCCGCGCCGATTTTCAGATTGCCGGCGATCCTCCCGATCCGTTCCCTCAGTTCGACGAGCGGCGTATCGGTTTTCAGTCCGCTTTCCCGCTCGACCGCCGCAAGCCTGCCTTCGCCCCGGCCGCGCTCGGCGACAGTCATGGCGATGCGCACCGCCGCCTTGTCCGCCGCCTTGAGCCACGGGTGGTCCGGCACAGCATAGGCCAGAGACAGCGGCTGCTTGGCCCTCATATGCCGCTCGATCACGCGCCGGGAAAAGGTCTGCGTCACCGAGTTGGTGGTGATGAAGCCGAAGCGGCGCAGCGGGTTCGTTTGTCCTTTCTTCGGCTTGCGAAGCAGGCGCGTGGCGGCCTCGTCCCAGAAGTGCATGACGAAATCTGCGCCGCCGGGAACCTTCCTGCGAGCCTTCCAGCAGGCTTCGGCATAGCCGTCGCCCAGCCTCGCGCGCATGTCCTTGCCGCCGATGAAGGGCGGGTTGCCCACGATGAATTCCGCCTCCGGCCACTCGGCCGGTCGCGGGTTCTCGTAGCGGTACATCTCCACTTGCGCGTCCGGGTCGGGAACCTCCTCCCCGGTGATCGGATGCAGCTTCACGGTCACGCCGTCCCAGCGGGAAAGCGGCCTGCCGTCCTCGCCGCGAAGGATTTCCTGCCTGTCCCAGGCCAGAACCGCATCCTGCTGCCGGATCGTGCCGTAGGCGTGCAGCACGGGCTCCGCGATCCGGTCCGGCGGGAAGGTGCGAAGCTGCCATTTCAGGTAGCCGAGCCACAGCACCAGATCGGCGATGGCGACGGCGCGCGGGTTGAGCTCCAGCCCGTAGAACTGGCGCGGGCCGACCGTTTCCCCCTCCATCGCGAAACGCAGCGCGTTCTCGCCCAGGCCCTCCAGCGCGTCCAGCGCCTCGCCTTCGAGCCGCTTCATCAACTCTAGCGAGACATAGAGGAAATTGCCGGTGCCGCAGGCCGGGTCCAGCACGCGGGTCGTGCAGAGCGCGTGGTGGAATTCCTTGATCCTGTCGAGGGCGCCGCCACGGTCCCCCGCCTCGTCCAGCGCATGGGCCTCCGCCAGCGCCGCTTCCCAGTCGGCGCGCAGCGGCTCGATAATCGTCGGCACGACCAGCCGCTCCACATAGGCGCGCGGCGTGTAATGCGCGCCGAGTTCCGCGCGTTTTCGCTCGTCCAGCGCGCGTTCCAGCAGCGCGCCGAAAATGGCCGGCTCCACATCGCGCCAGTCGCGCCCGGCGGCGATATGGAGTTCCCGGATTTCGCTCGCCTCCAGCGGAATCGCCGTGCGGTTCTGAAACAGCGAGCCGTTGAAGCGCCTGACCGTTGCGTTCAGGTGCGGGGCGTAGCCACCCTCGTCCATGACCTGCCACAGGCCCTCCAGCGCCGGGGCGAAATTTTGCGGCGTGTCCACCATCCCGCCCAGCAGCGTCTCGAAGCTTTTCTCCGGCAGCAGGCCGACATCCTCGGCGAACATGGTGAACAGGCAGCGCATGAGGAATTCGGCGACCTCCTCGGGGTGGCGCCCCCGGTCTTCCAGGCTGCGGGCGATGCGGGCGAGGCGCTCGGCGATATCGCGCGTGACCTCGGCGCTCCGCCGGGCGGGGTCGAGCGAGTGCGGGTCGGTCCAGACCGCGCGGAGCCGGGCGCGGACCTCCGGGTCGCGCAGGCCCTCCAGCGGAATGCGATAGCCCTCCCGGTCCGGGAATTGGGCGTAGTTCTTCCCCTGGCCTGAGAAGTCGGCATAGACCTCGAAGACATGGCCGACATCGACGACCAGGACGAAGGGCGGCCAGCCATGCTCCTCCGGCAGGGCGCGGGCATAGCCCTCCGCCTGCCGTTTGGCGGCCCGCATGATGCCGTCCCAGCCGCGCGCGCCGCGCGCCGCCGGGCCGGCCTTCACCTGCATAGCGTCTTCGGGAAGCATGTCCGTCTGGCGGGGGTCGGCGGCCTTCTTCGCTCTCCGCTTGGCGGACTGCTTCGCCTCCATGACGAAGCAGCCGCGCTTGTAGAGGTCGATCCGTCCCGGCGTCGTGCCGCCATCGTCGTGCTTGAAGTCGATGCGCCGCTCGAACACGTAGTTGTTGTATCGGCACTCCGGCAGCGACGGTTCGGGTTCCGGCAGGCCGAGCAGGCGGCAGAGTTCGCCCGCGAATGTCTGGAAGTTCGCCAGTTCCGAGCCGCCGGATTCCCGCCAGCGGTCGATGAAGGCGTCGATATCGGCGGCGGCGACGCCGTCCTCCTGCCCTTCGGTCTGCGCGTCCGAATCGCTCATGGCGCGACCATAGCGGGAGCGGTCGCGTGCGAAAGCCCCTTCGCGCCGCCCCGCCGTTCCGCGCTTCGCGCGGCCCTCACCCAGCCCTCCCCGAGGGAGAGGGCCATGTTCCTCGCGAACGCCTCCCGATTCTCCCCTTCCTTCGCCTGCGGGGGAGGGCCTGCCCGCTACCGCCCGCTGCCCCGCTTGCGCCGCCGGGGCGCGCTGCGGGTATCGGGGTGCAGGCCGTGGTTCCTCAGGAAGCGCCGCACCGTGGAGATCGCGAACACGGCGCCCTCGGCGGCGAGCGCGTTGCGCAGCCCGGTGATGGAAATCTCCGGCCGCTCCGCCAGGATGCGGAGGATGCGCTCCCGCTCCGGCTCGATCCGCGAGGGTTTGCCGCCCCTCGGGTCGGGCCGCACATGGCCGCGCTCGCGAAAGCGCTGCACCCAGTTGAAGACCGTCGTCTTCCCCAGCCCGAAGCGCCGGGCCGTCGCGGCGATGCTCTCCCCGTCGCGCAGCACCGCCGCCACCGCGAGCGACCGCAGCTCCCCGCCCACCGTGATGCCCCTCCTCGGCGCCGGCAGGGCTGCCGCCCGAGCCCTCGTCGATTCGTCCGTCATGCCTTCTTCTCCCTTTTCCGGCTCCACCCCGCCATGCGTCGAGACTGAGCGAAAAAAAACCGTCGTTTCCGTTCCAGACCGACTGAAAAAAACCGCCGGTTTCCCCGCGCGGCAGGCGCACCTCTCCTGTCTGGCGGCCGCCCCCTTTCCGGTCCGCGGTCCTCATGGAAAAGTCGTGCCCGGCGTCGCGCCGCCGATCCGTCAGGTCATGGTCTCCCTCCAGCCCGTCCCCGGGCTTATGGAGGGTATATAGAGAACATAAAGGAATAAAGTCAAGGATAAAATAAGCCGCTTCGCCGCCCGGCCTCCCCTGTTGTCACCCCGGCCTCCGAGCCCCATTTTGTCACCCCGGATCGGGGGCCGGGGCGACGGTCGGGGGCATGACGCGGGAGAGGGTCGGGACGCCGCCCCCGCTATGGCGGCGGCGGCCCCATGCCGAGCGCGCTCTTGTAGAGGTCCAGCAGCGCCTCCTGCTCGGCGCGGTCGTCGCTGTCCATCTTCCTCAGCCGCACGATCTGGCGCATGGTCTTGGTATCGAAGCCGTGCGCCTTGGCCTCCGCATAGACCTCGCGGATATCGGCCATCAGCGCGGCCTTCTCCTCCTCCAGCCGCTCCACGCGCTCGACGAAGGACCGGAGCTGCCCGGCGGTCACGCCGCGGACATCGTCCTCCGGCGGCCCCCCGCCGCCGGCCATGTCCTCCACGGCTCAGTGCGCCTTCGTCTGGAAGGCGGCCAGCTGCTCCGGCGTCGCCTCCTTCTGGTGCTTCGCCTTGTACTCGCCGTAAGGCATGCCGTAGACGATCTCGCGCGCCGCCTCGTAGTCCATGTCGAGGCCGCGCTCCTCGGCCGCCGCCCGGTACCATTTGGACAGGCAGTTGCGGCAGAAGCCGGCAAGGTTCATCAGGTCGATGTTCTGCACCTCCGGATTGTCCCGCAGATGCTGCACCAGGGTGCGGAAGGCGGCGGCCTCCAGCTCGGTCGTCGTCTTGTCGGTCATCGGTCTCGCTACTCAATCGCCAGGGAAGGGGGTCGCGGCTACACTAGCCGATCATGCAGCCGGAATCGATCCTACGCCGGGCCTTCGAGCGCGCCGTCGCCCGCGCCGATCCGGCGCTGTCGCTCGCCCGCCACCTGCCGGAGCCGCCCGCCGGACGCACCTTCGTTGCAGGGGCCGGCAAGGCGGCGGCGTCCATGGCGGCGGCCTTCGAGGCGGCCTGGGACGCGCCGCTGGAGGGCATCGCCGTCACGCGCTACGGCCACGGCGCCCCCTGCTCGCGGATCGAGGTGGTCGAGGCCGGGCACCCCGTGCCGGATGCCGCCGGGCGCGAGGCGGCGGGGCGGCTCCTGGACGCGGCGCGCGCGCTCGGGCCGGACGACCTGTTCGTGTTCCTCGCCTCGGGCGGCGGCTCGGCGCTGCTGGCCCTGCCGCTGCCGGGCATTTCGTTCGAGACCAAGCAGGCCGTGACCGCGCGCCTGCTCGCCTCCGGCGCCTCGATCCACGAGATCAATACGGCGCGCAAGCACATGTCGGCGATCAAGGGCGGACGGCTGGCGGCAGCGGCCTTCCCGGCGCGGACCGTGACGCTCGCCATCTCCGACGTGCCGGGCGACGACCCGGCCGTCATCGCCTCCGGCCCGACCGTGCCCGACCCGACGACGCTCGCCGACGCCGCGCGCGTGCTGGCCGCATACGGGATCGCGCCGGTGGCGGGCCTCGAAGAGACGCCGAAACGCCTGGAGCGGGCCGAGTTCCGGCTGATCGCCACGCCCCGGGAATGCCTGCTCGACGCTGCGCCAGGCGGGCCGGACGGGCCGCCGGCCTGGCTGCTCTCGGACCGCATCGAGGGCGAGGCGCGCGAGGCGGGGAAGGTGATGGCCGGCATCGCGCTGCATGTCCGCGCGTTCGGCGCGCCCTTCGCGTCGCCCTGCCTGCTGCTGTCGGGCGGCGAGACCACGGTGACGGTGCGCGGCAAGGGCCGGGGCGGGCGCAACCTGGAGTTCCTGCTGGGCCTCGCGCTCGCGCTCGACGGCGCCGCCGGCATCCACGCGATCGCCTGCGACACGGACGGCATCGACGGCGCGGGCGGGTGCGCGGGCGCGCTGCTCCGCCCGGACAGCCTCGCGCGGGCGCGCGCGATGGGGCTCGATCCCGCGGCATGCCTGCGGGAGAATGACGCCCACGCCGTGTTCGCCGCGCTCGGCGACCTCGTCGTCACGGGGCCGACGCTGACCAACGTCAACGATTTCCGCGCTATTCTGGTCGAGGGTTAGGAAGGGGGAGGGAGGCGATGCGCCGCAGGCGGAGGGCCAAGATCGTCGCGACGCTCGGGCCGGCGACCTCGAGCGTGGAGGCCATCGGCGAACTGCTGGAGGCGGGCGTCGATGTCTTCCGCTTCAATTTCAGCCACGGCCGGCCCGAGGACCATTCCCGCCGGCACCGCATCCTGCGCGAGCTGGAGCGCCATTCCTTCCGCCCCATAGGCATCATGGCCGACATGCAGGGGCCGAAGCTCCGGGTCGGGACCTTCGAGGGCGGCAGCGCCCAATTGGAACCCGGCCGGTCCTTTCTACTCGATAGGTCCGAACGGCCGGGCAGCGCCGCGCGCGCCTCGGTGCCGCATCCGGAGATCTTTTCCGCCGTCAGGCCGGGCGACGACATACTGCTCGATGACGGAAGGCTCCGGCTCAAGGTGCTCTCGAAATCCGCCCGGGCGCTGGAGACCCAGGTGATCGAGGGAGGACGCCTCAGCGACCGCAAGGGCATCAACCTGCCGGGCGTCGTGCTGCCGATCTCGCCGCTGACCGAAAAGGACCGCACGGACCTGCGCTTCGCGCTCGGGCTCGGCGTCGAGTGGATCGCGCTGTCCTTCGTGCAACGCCCGGAGGATGTGGCGGAGGCCCGCCGGCTGATCGGCCCGCGCGCGCATGTGCTCGTCAAGGTGGAGAAACCCGCCGCGCTCAACTGCATCGAGGAACTCGTCGAGGCGGCCGACGCCATCATGGTGGCGCGGGGCGACCTCGGGGTCGAAATGCCGCCGGAGGAAGTGCCGGTCGCGCAGAAGACCATCATTCGCACATGCCGCGACGCCGGCAAGCCGGTGATCGTGGCAACGCAGATGCTGGAATCGATGGTGCATGCCGCAGCGCCCACGAGGGCCGAGGTGTCGGATGTCGCGACCGCCGTCTATGACGGGGCCGATGCGGTGATGCTCTCGGCGGAGACGGCGGCCGGCGCCTATCCGGCGGCGGCGGTCCGGATCATGGACCGGGTGATCGAGCGGGTGGAGCGCGACCCCTCGCACCGCCGCATCGCGGACGCCGACCGGCGCCGCCCGCTCGCGACCTCCGCCGACGCCATCTCGGCCGCCGCCCACCAGGTGGCGGACACGATCGGGGCCGCCGCCATCGTCACCTACACCACCTCCGGCTCGACGACGCTCCGCGCCGCCCGCGAGCGCCCGGAGCAGCCGATCCTGGGCGTCACCTCCGAGCTTGCCACCGCGCGCCGCCTGTCGCTGACCTGCGGCGTCCACAGCGTCCACACGGCCGACGTGCGCGATTTCGACGAGATGGTGCGCAAGGCGGTCGCCGCCGCCGCGCTGGAGGATGTCGGCGGCCCGGGCGACACGGTGGTCATCACCGCCGGCGTGCCCTTCGGCACGCCCGGCGCCACCAATGTGCTGCGCATCGCCCGCATCGAGCCGGAGTGACGGTCCCGGCCGTCCCCGCAACCCGCCCGCAGAAACCGGAGGCGCACGCCATGTCCCTGTCCGAAGCCCGGCATATCTTCCGCTATACCGCCGAGTTCTCCGATACGGTCATCGCCGGCGCGGACGGCGCGGTCGTCCGGGACCGCGACGGGCGGGAAATCCTGGATTTCACCTCCGGGCAGATGAGCGCCATTCTCGGCCATGCCCACCCGGAGATCGTCGCGACGGTCCGGGACGCCGTCGAGCGGCTGGACCACCTCCACAGCTGTTTCCTGTCCGACCCGGTCATCGGCCTGGCGGATGCGCTTGCCGCCCTGCTGCCGGACTCGCTCTGCAAGGTGCTGCCGCTCAGCACCGGCGGCGAGTCCAACGAGGCGGCGCTCAAGATCGCCAAGCTCGCGACCGGCCGCTACGAGATCGTCGCCTTCGACCGGTCCTGGCACGGGGTCACCGGCGGGGCCGGCTCGGCGACCTTCAACGGCGCGCGGCGCGGCTACGGGGCCACGATTCCGGGCGCGCTGGCGCTGCCGACGCCGCATGCCTACCGCTCGCCCTTCGCGTCCGACGGCGGCTATGACTGGCGTTCGGAGCTCGACTGGGGCTTCGAGAGCATCGACCGGCAGAGCACCGGCAGCCTCGCCGCCATGATCCTGGAGCCGGTCCTGAGTTCGGCGGGCGTCATCGAGCTGCCGGACGGCTACCTGGCCGCGCTTGCCGAACATTGCCGGAAGCGCGGCATGCTGCTCATCTGCGACGAGGCGCAGACGGGCCTCGGGCGCACCGGCACCCGGTTCGCCTTCGAGCATGAGGGGGTGGTTCCCGACATACTGACGCTCTCCAAGACGCTGGGCGCGGGCCTGCCGCTCTCCGCCGCGATCGCCTCGGCCGAGCTGGAAGAAGCCTGCTACGCCAACGATTTCCTCTTCTACACCACCCACACGGCCGACCCGCTGCCGGCGGCGGTCGGACGCAAGGTGGTCGAGATCGTGGTCCGCGACCGGCTGGAGGCGCGCGCCCGGGAACTCGGGGCCTACATGAAGGGCATCCTGCTCGACCTGCAGCAGCGCCATGAGAACATCGGCGACGTGCGCGGCCGGGGCCTGCTGATCGGGATGGAGCTGGTCGAGGACCGGCACGGCAAGGCGCCCGCGCACGAGCTGGGCGCGGCGGTCGGGCGGCGCTGCATCGAGCTCGGCGCGAGCCTCAACATCGCCCGGGCGGCGAGCGCGCACATTTTCCGCATCGCCCCGCCGCTGACCGTCACGCGCGGCCAGATCGACACCGCCATGGACATTCTCGACCGGGCGCTGGCGGAGTGCGCGGGCCGGGCCAGCCGACGGTGACAGGGCCGGCGGAAGCCGCCCGAACCGCATTTTCCGGCCTCTCTGCCGCGAGCCGCCCGCCTGGCGACGACAACAGGGACGCTGCGTCCGGCGGCCGGTTTGCATCATTCGGATCGGTTCGCCGGCCGGCGGCGGCGCATCGTTTGGATCGGGGCGAATACGCAACGCAAGGAAGGAAGGACGAAGGATGGCGAAGGAATCGACGAACGGGCCGGTGCCGGAATGGCCGGTGCGGAAACCGGGCGCCATGGTCGGCGAGCATCTGCGGGGCGCGGCGGTTCGGGCTGGCGTCGACCAGCGTCGGCGCCTGGGTGAGGCGCTTTCGCGAGCGCGGCCATGTGCGGCCCAACAAGATGAACGGCCGGCCCTCGCAGATCGAGCCGCAGCGGGAGCGCATTTTCCGTATCCTGAAGGCGCGGCCGGCGATTTCCAGCCGCGGTCTGCGCGATGCGCTGGCCGCGGAGGGGCTGGAGTTCAGCATCATCACGGTGCAGCGCTTCCTGAAGCGCTACGGCCTGCAGAGCGACCGCCGTCTCGCCCGCCTCGCCCGGCGGCGGACCGGGACGTAGCGCCGGCTCGACGCGGTGCGCGGCGCCTGCGAGAATGCGCGCCGAGGAGGATGCGCCCCATGTCCGAGACCATGACCGAAGCCAAGATCGTCCGTCTTTCCGAGACGGACACCGTGCCGTTCGCGCCCGATTCCTTCTACAACCCGATCCTGCTCGGCGAGGAGGCCGGCTTTCCCATCCGGGTCGGCATCCAGACGGCCGAGCCCGGCTACGAACCGGGGCTGCACGCGCACCCCTATGTGGAAATCCTGCACATACTGGAAGGCAGCTGCGATGTCTGGCTGGAGGGCGCTGAGGACGAGCGCACCCGCCTCGAAGCCGGCGACACGGTCGCCCTGCCTCCCGAACGCCGGCATAATTTCGCCGCCGTGGGCGACGGGCCGATGCGGCTCATGGGCATCCATCTCAGCCCGAAGCGGATCGTGAACTACCGCGACGGCGAATCGGACGAGCACGGCTACCCGATCCACCGCCGGTGAGCGATGTCGCGGCGGCGGCCGCCCGCCTGATCCGCGGCCGCGAGGACCTGCGCGCCCGCGGGGACTATCCGGCGGACCTCTGGCAAGGCCTCGCCGAAGCGGGCCTGCTCGGCCTTGCCGTTCCCGAGGAATACGGAGGCAGCGGCTGGGACCTCGAACGGCTCGCGGGCGGCTGCCGGGACATGGTGCGCCACGGCCGCAGCCTTGGCGCCATGCTCGCCTGGAAGGTGCATTGCACGCTCTCATATTTCGCCCTCGCCCGACTCGGAGACGAGGCGCAGAAGCGGGCATGGCTGCCGCGCCTGGCGCGAGGCGAGACCACGCTGGCGGCCGCGATTTCCGAGCCCGGCGCCGGCGCGCATCCCAAATATCTGAAGGCCCGGGCCGATAAGCTGCCGGGCGGCGGCTGGCGGCTCGACGGCGAGAAGGCCTGGATCACCAACGGCCCGTCCGCCGGCCTCTTCATCCTCGTCGCGATTACCGGCGAGAGCGGCGGCCGGAAGCGCTTCGGCGCCTTCCTGGTGCCGGAGGATACGCCGGGGCTGACGCGCACCGAGGCCGGCGCGGTCGGGTTCCTGCGCCCGACGGGCCATTGCGGGCTCAGCCTCAGCGATGTCCGCCTGCCGGACTCCGCCCGTCTCGCGCCCGACAGGGACATCTGGGAGGCCTTCGCCCGGCCGCTCCGCAATGTCGAGGACCTGCTCAAGCTCGGCTCGCAGCAGGGGGCGATGGAAGCGCTGCTCGACGACGCGGCGGCGGCCGGGCTCGAGGACGAGACGCTCGGCGGGCTCGCCGCCCGGCTGGTCTCCTTCGAGGCGCTGGCCGCGCTTCCCGGCAGGGACGACGCCCGCCTGCTGGCGGCGAAGCAGCAGCAGCGCGATTTCCTCGCCGCGTTCGAGGCGCTCGACCTGCCGGAAGACCCGGCGCGGGCGGCGCTGATCGCCGACATGAAGGCTTCGGAGAACGTCGCCGGCCGGGTCCATGCCATCCGTCTGGCCGCCCTCGGGCGCGAGGCGCGGAAGGCCGCAGCCCCGGATTCCCCGGCCGGCGCGCGTGCTATAGCCTGAGCCGCGCCCCGACGCCGGAGAGGATGCGCGGAATGAAGCTCGGCCTGTTTTCGATGCCCCTGCATCGCCCGGAAAAGCCGTTCCTCCAGACGCTCGAAGAGGACCGCGAGGCGATCCTGCTGGCGGACCGGCTCGGCTATTCCGAAGCCTGGATCGGCGAGCATTTCACCTCCAAGGTCGAGCAGATCACCTCGCCGCTGATCTTCCTCGCCACGCTCATCCGCGAGACCCGCTCGATCCGCTTCGGCACCGGCGTCATCAACATCCCCCACCACCATCCGGTCACGGTCGCGAGCCATGTGGCGCTGTTCGACCAGCTTTCCGAGGGCCGGTTCCTGTTCGGCATCGGGCCGGGCGGCCTCGTCAGCGACGCGGAAATGTACGGGCACCACGACCCGGCGGAGCGCCAGCGCATGATGCTCGCGGCCATCGACATCGTGCTGGAGCTCTGGCGCGGCGAGCCGCCGTACCGCTTCGAGAACGAGTGGTGGGACATCGCCATCGACGAGGCGGTCTATCCGCGCCACGGCGTCGGGCTCATCGCCAAGCCCTACCAGGACCCGCACCCGCCGGTCGCCATGGCGATGGTCTCGGCCAATTCCGGCTCGGCCGGCGTCTGCGGCGGGCGCGGCTGGATACCCATCTCCGCGAACTTCATCCCCTCGCGCGACGTGGCGACCCACTGGCCGCTCTACGCCGAGGCGGCCGAGAAGGCGGGCCGGCCGGCGGACCCCTCGGTCTGGCGGGTGGCGCGCAACCTGCTGGTGACGGAAAGCGAGGCCCAGGCGGCCGACATTCTCGGCGACCCGGACGGCCTCTTCCACTTCTACTTCCGCTACCTGCGCAGCCTGCGCCGCCTGCCGGAGGTGAAGGCCATCGCGGACGCGCCCGCCGAAGAGCTGAATGCGCTGCTCGATGTCGAGGAAGCGGTTGCCGAAATCCCGATCTGCGGCACGGCCACGACGGTCCTCGACCGGCTGGTCGCGCTGCGCGAGGAGATCGGCGCCTTCGGCACCCTGCTGATCGGCATGCACGACTGGGAGGACCCGGACCTCTGCCGCGCCTCCATGCAACGCCTTGCCGAGGATGTCCTGCCGGCGTTCTCGCAGCATTGCGAGGCGCTTGACGGCGGGTAGGGGCTCCCGCGGTTTCAGCCTTGACGCTACCGCCCCGGCAGGCCGAAGGGACCCCGGCAACCGGGCGCCCTGAGGGCAGGTTCCGGATTCCGGCCAGCACGTTGTTCGATCCTCTGCCCGAAGAAGAACTGATACCAAGGGTCACTGTTTAGAACCCATTGGCCCATTTTCGTGTACCGATAGAGGCGATCCGTTCTGGCTGTGAAACGAGATTGTTCCAGGCATTGCAGCAGTGATCGAGGATATCGTCGTAGTTCTGGAAGACGCGG
>JAJDYL010000196.1 GCA_022825195.1 Alphaproteobacteria bacterium | reverse complement strand
CGTCGAGCACGAGGAGGTCCGGCTTGCCGCAGAGCGCCATCGCCGCCATCAGGCGCTGGAGCTGGCCGCCCGACACCTGGTGGGGATAGCGACGGCCCAGGCGATCGGGGTCCGGCAGCTCCAGGGTGCGGTAGAGCTCCTCGGCGCGCCGGTTGGCCTCCTCCTGGTTGAGGATGCCGTGCAGCACCGCGGACTCCGTCACCTGCTCCCCGATGGTGAGCGCGGGGTTGAAGGTGGCGGCGGCGCTCTGGGCGAGGTAGGCGACCTTCCGGCCTCGCATGTCGCGGCGCTCCAGCGAAGGCATGGTGATCACGTCTCGCCCGTCCAGGCGCACCTCGCCCCCCGCGAACTCCAGTCCCGGCTTGGTGTAGCCGAGGGAGGAGAGCGCGATCGTGGTCTTGCCGGAGCCCGACTCCCCGATGAGGGCCATCACCTCGCCGCGTTGCACCTCGAAGCTGACGCCCTTGACGATGGGCAGGACCTCGCCCTGCTCGCTGCGGGCCTCGATGTGCAGGTCGTCGACCTCGAGCAGCGCCATCACAGCATCCTCTTGGCGAGGCGGCCGCCCGCGTGCGCCGACACGTCGTCGACGATGAGATTGATGGAGATGGTGAGGGTCGCGATCGCGATGGCCGGCGCGATGGGCGAGAGCGACCCGTAGACCAGCCCCTGCAGGTTCTCCTTCACCATCGAGCCCCAGTCCGAGTCGGGCGGCTGCACCCCCAGACCGAGGAAGCTCAGGCTGGAGATGAACAGGATGATGAACACCAGGCGCAGCCCGAAGTCGGTGGCGAGCGGCATCGCGATGTTCGGCAGGATCTCGCGGCGGATGATCCACCACAGCCCCTCGCCGCGGGCCCGCGCGGACTCCACGAAGTCGCTCACCATCACGTCGAGGGCGAGCGCGCGGGAGATGCGGAATACGGTGGTGGCGTAGATGCAGCCCGCGGTCACGATGAGGATGGGGATGGTGCTTCCGACCGCCGCGATGATCACCAGCCCCATCATGATGTGGGGAATGGAGATGAAGGCGTCGTTGACCCGGCTCAGGCCCATGTCGAGCTTCGAGCCCCCCACCGCGGCGGCGATCCCGAAAATGACCCCGATGATGTAGGCGAGCACCGTTGCGGCGAAGGACACGCCGATGGTCGTGCGCGCCCCGTAGATGATGCGCGAGAGCACGTCGCGCCCGAGCCGGTCGGTGCCGAGAAGGAACAGCGTCGCCCCCTCCTCCCCTGCCGGGCAGACGAGATGCAGGTCGGCCTCGAACAGGCCCCAGAAGCGGTAGCCGTCGCCGCGGCAGAAAAAGCGCAGCGGATAGACCCTGGACGGGTCCTCCTCATAGACCCGCTTCAGCTGCGCGAGGTCCAGCGAGCGCGAATAGCCATACACGAACGGCCCGATGAACTCGCCATCGTGGAACAGGCGCACCGTCTGCGGCGGCGCGTGGATATGGCGGATATTGCGGCTGTGCAGGTTGTAGGGCGCCAGGAACTCCGAGACGAGGACCGAGGCGTAGAGCGCGAGCAGCACGATGCCCGAGGCCACGGCGAGCTTGTGGCGCTTGAGCTTCCACCACATCAGCCGCCATTGCGTCGCGAGATAGTAGCGCTCCTGCTCGGGCGTCAGCGCCTCGACGGCGTGCGGGTCCCAGGGCGCGGTGTCGACGAAATGCTCGGGCCGGTCGTTCATCGCCGGGCGCGGCCCCCGAGCCGGATGCGCGGGTCGAGCAGCGCGAGCGCCAGGTCGGAGAGCAGCATGCCGACGATGGTGAGCACCGACAGGAACATCAGGAAGGAGCCGGCGAGATACATGTCCTGGCTGCGCAGCGCCTCGATCAGCATCGGCCCCGTGGTCGGCAGGCTCATCACCATCGAGACGATGGCGGAGCCCGAGACGATCTGCGGCAGCATGTTGCCGATATCGGCCACGAACGGGTTGAGCGACATCCGCACCGGGTATTTCAGCAGCAGGCGCAGATTGGGCAGCCCCTTGGCCCGCGCGGTCGTGACGTACTGCTTCTGCAATTCGTCGAGGAGGTTGGCGCGGAGCCGGCGGATCATGCCCGCCGTGCCCGCCGTGCCGATCACGACGACCGGCACGATCAGGTGCTCGGCGATCGAGACCGTCTTCGCCCAGGACATCGGCTGGTCGACATATTGCGGGTCCATCATCCCGCCGATGGAAATGCCGAACTCGATCCTGAGGAAATACATGAGCACGAGCGCGAGCAGGAAATTGGGCGTGGCGAGGCCGAGGAAGCCCAGGAAGGTGAGGCCGTGGTCGCCCCAGGAATATTGATGCGTGGCGGAGTAGAACCCGATCGGGAAGGCCACCATCCAGATGAAGATCACGGTCGAGAAGTTCAGCAGCAGGGAAAGCCAGAGCCGGTCGCCGACGACATCGGAGACCGGCAGGTCGTATTCGAAGGAATAGCCGAAATCGCCCTGGAACATGCCGAGGACCCAGAAGACATATTGCTTCCACAGCGGCTGGTCCAGGCCGTATTGCTTGCGCAGGAACTCGATCTTGCCGCTGTTCGCCGCCTCGCCCTGGGACTGCAATTCGGCGATATAGGTCGTGAGGTAGTCGCCCGGCGGAAGCTGGATGATGACGAAGATGATGGCGCTCACGACCATGAGCGTCGGAACCGCGATAAACAGGCGCCGGACGATGTAGGTCAGCATCGCTCGCCTCCTCCCGCCGCTAGTCCGCCAGCCAGAACCGGTCGGGGCGGAATATGCCGAAATGCGCCCCCGGCTCCCAGTTGTAGTAGCCCTCCTCCGGCACGCCCCGAAGGCGCTCGGACACGACGACCGGCTTGCGGATGCCGCCGACGACCCCGAGAACGAACACCTCCTCGGCGTGGATTTCCAGCATCTCGCGCCAGATCCGCCGGCGCTCCTCCGGGCCGCCCGCGCGGCGCCAGGCTTCGTTCAGCGCGTAGAGCCGCCGGGGCGCGTCCATGTCCGCCGGTTCGCCCGCCGCGCCCCGGGTCTCGTGGTGCTGGCCCCATTTCGGCCATTGCAGCTGCTGCTGGCTGGTGGGGGCGAGTTCGGCCGGGCTCATGTCGGCCGAGGCGAGGCCGTTTTCCCAGCCCGACCAGACCGACATCAGCGCCTGCCCGGAGAAGATGCGGTTGCGGAGCAATTCGCGCTGCAGCGGCTTGGCGTGGAGCTTGATCCCGAGCTTCAGCCAGCTGTCATGGACGAGATGCAGTATGTCCGTCTCCTCGGTGCTCTCGCCCGCGGTCTCGACGATCAGCTCCGCCGGGCGGCCGTCCGGCAGCAGGCGCAGCCCGTCATCGCCCCGGGCGAGCCCGGCCTCGTCCAGCAGGGCGTTCGCCGCCTCGGGGTCGTAGCCGGCCCAGCGCTGCCTCAGCGCCTCGTCATAGAGCGGGCTTCCCGGCAGCAGGCTGTTGTTGCCGGTGAGCGCCAGGCCGAAATAGATGACCTCGTTGACCTCCTCGCGGTAGAGGCCGAGAGACAGCGCCCGGCGCACCCGCCGGTCCCGGAACAGGGCCCGCCAGACGGGGTCGCCGGCGTTGAGATTGGGGTAGAGCGCCACATGCGCGCCCTTCCCCGTGCGCCAGAGGCGGACCCTGTAGCCGCCCGCCTCTTCGCCGCGCTTCAGGAAGGTCACATTGTCGAACCTGAGATAGCGGGCCTGGAGGTCGCTGGCGCCGGCGGCGGTCTTGGCCGGGATGAGCCCGCTCGCGGCGATGTTCATCACCACGCGGTCGATATAGGGGAGCTGGCGGCCGTCGGCGCCGACGCGGTGGTAGTAGGGATTGCGGACGAAAACGAAGCGGTCCGCCGGCGGGCGGGTGACCGGCACCCAGGGCTGCAGCGTCGGCAGGTCCGGATTGTCGTTCTTGTACTGGCTGTCGAGCTTGTTGTGCAGCGACGCCCAGGAGCGCCGGCGCGCCTCCTTCACGGCCGCGGCCAGCGCCTCCGGCGGGGCGTGGGCGGCGTGGAAGCGCCTCAGATAGTGCGCCGGCCGGTAGATGTAGAGCGGCCGCGCGCCCGCGAGCGCCGCCAGGAAGGTCGCGTTCGGCGCGCCCCAGCTGTAGCGCACGGCCGTCTCGCCCAGAACTTCGAAGACCGGCGGCCTGCCGTCCGCCAGCATCGCCGCCGGCGGCCCGGTCGGCGACAGCTCCTCATTGTTGGCGACATCCTCCCACCAGTAGCGGAAGTCCTCCGAGGTGAAGGGATGGCCGTCCGACCATTTGTGCCCCGGCCTCAGATGCAGGGTGAAGACGCGGTCGTCCCGCACCTCCACCCGTTCGAGGATGTCCGGCTCCAGCACGAGCTCCGGCGTGTAGCACAGCAGCCGCGCATAGCCGTAAACCACGATCTGGCGCGTATCCTTGGCCTTGGCCATCAGCACGCGGAGGTCGCCGCCATGCCGGCCGGGGCCGGCCTCCCCGTCCACGCGGGGCACGGCGGGCAGGCGCTGCCCGACCGGGGGCAGCGAGCCGGCGCGGACCTCCGCGGCGAGCGACGGGGTTTCGACCGGCGCCGCGCCCGGCGAGCCCGGCGCGAGGGCAAGCAGGACGACAAGGGCCGCCGGCAGCTTCACGCCGCGAGCCCGCGCGGGCCGGCGCCCGCCTGCGCCAGCACGAAATGCCCCTCACCGATCTCCGTCAGCTCCGCCCGGATGCCCTCGCCGAGCCGGTAGGGGTCCGGCCAGCGCACCGGCTCCGAGGCCCGTTCGTCGGCGAGCGCCTCGAAGTCCAGCGGACGGTCGAGGTCGGGCTCCGGCACGGCCGCCAGCAGCGCCTTCGTGTAGGGGTGGCGGGGATCCCGGAACAGCGTCTCGCGCGGCGCAAGCTCCACCAGCCGGCCGGCGCACATCACGGCGATGCGGTCGGCCATGTAGTCGACCACGGCCAGATTGTGCGAGACGAACAGGTAGGTGAGGCCGAGCGCCTTCTGGAGGTCCTTCAGCAGGTTCAGGATCTGCGCCTGCACCGAGACGTCGAGCGCGGAGACCGGTTCGTCGCAAAGCAGCAGCTCCGGCCTGAGCGCGAGCGCGCGGGCGATGCCGAGGCGCTGGCGCTGGCCGCCGGAGAAGCTGTGCGGATAGCGGTTCAGGAAGCGTTCGCTGAGGCCGACGAGGCGCATCAGCTCGCGCACGATCTCGCGCCGCTCCTCCGGCCCGGCCATGCGGTGGACCACCAGCGGCTCGGACACGATGTCGAATGCGGTCATGCGCGGGTTGAGCGCGCTGAACGGGTCCTGGAACATGTACTGGATGCGCCGGCGATAGGAGAACAGCGCCCTCTCCGGAAGCCGCAGCAGGTCCACCGGCGTGCCATTGTCGTCGAACAGGACCTCGCCCCGGTCCGGGGTCAGGGCGCGCATGACGATCTTGCTCGCCGTGGTCTTGCCGCAGCCGCTCTCGCCCACCAGGCCCAGGCATTCGCCGCGCTCGATGGCGAAGCTCACATCGTCGACGGCCAGCACCCCCTCCTCGGCTCCGCCGCCGAAGAGCCCGGCCTTGCGGCTGCCATAGCGCTTGGAGAGGCCGCGGACTTCCAGCAGCGGGCGCGCGGCGGGCGCCTCCGGTTCCGGGCGGCCCGCCCCGTCGAGCAGCCGCCCGGTCTCGGGCCGCACCTCGCGGATCGGCGTCAGCCGCTCGCCCTCCGCCATGTGGAAGCGGGGCACGGCCCGCAGCAGGGCTTTCAGATAGGGGTGCCGCGCGCGGCGGAACACCTCCCCGGCGCTGCCCGCCTCGACGATCCGGCCGTGATACATGACCACCAGCTCGTCGGCCATGTTGGCGACCACGCCGAGATCGTGGGTAATCATCAGCACCGCCATGGCGAGTTCGCCCTGGAGGTCCCTGATGAGCTTCAGGATCTGCGCCTGCACGGTCACGTCGAGCGCGGTGGTCGGCTCGTCGGCGATCAGGAGCGCCGGCCGGCAGATCAGCGCCATGGCGATCATCGCCCGCTGCCGGAGGCCGCCGGAGAGTTCGAAGGGATAGGTGTCGAGCGCGCGCGCCGGGTCCGGGAAGCCGACGAGGCGCAGCATTTCCGCCGTTTCGGCGCGCAGGCTTCGCGCTGTCGTGCCGCTGTGCAGCCGGAGCGCCTCGGAGACCTGGTCGCCGATGGTGTGAAGCGGCGAGAGCGAGGTCATCGGCTCCTGGAAGATGATCGAGACGGCGCCGCCGCGCAGCCGGCGCATCTGCCGGCTGTCCGGGTCGAGCGCGGCGATATCGACCTCGGGCCGGCCCTCGCGCCGGAGCCGGATCGCGCCGGAGCGGATGGTGGCGGCGCGCGGCAGGATGCCCATGACCGCCTGCGCGGTCACCGACTTGCCGGAACCCGACTCCCCGACCAGGGCGACGGTGCGGCCGTGCGGGATCGAGAAGGAGATGCCGTCCACGGCCCTGACCGGCCCGCCCGGCGTGTTGAAATCGACCGCGAGGTTTTCGATCTCCAGGAGCGCGGTCAACGCGCGGCCTCCCCGGCGCGCGCGGTCAACGCCCGGCCTCGGAATCGACCGGCCAGACGCCCAGCGATTCCAGGTTGGCGAGCGTGGTCGGATCGAGCGCCAGCGCGTTCTCGGCCGCCGCCCGCGCGGCCCGCGCGGCCACGAGGTCGAACCGGTCGAGGTTCGAATCGATGGTGATCGACGCCCCGCCGCCGGACAGCTTGAGCTGCATCCAGCCGTGGCCGCGCTCCTTGCGCGTCGAATAGAAGCGCAGCGCCAGCCGGTCCAGCGCCTCCCAGGCAATCCCGCGGCCGACCGGCCCCCGGGTGCGGATGCCGGCCGGGCTCATCTGCACCGTCGTGCGGTGCTTCACCCAGGTCATCGCGGCGAAGCCGCCGAACAGCAGCGCCAGCAGGCCCAGAAGCCAATTGCCGAAACTTCCCGGCGGCACCCAGGGCATGGGCAGGAGCGCAATCGCCAGCCCGATGCCCGCGCGCGTGTAGTCCGGCCACAGCGAGCGGGCCGGATAAGCCAGCGCCACGCCGCCGCCCGGCGCGGCCGCTTCCGCGGTCGTCGTCGTCGAAATCGTGCCGTTCCCTTCCGCTGGGGCCTGTTTCGAGTGTGCGCGATTCCGCCGGACGCCGCAATTCCGGCGCGGTGGGGATGCGCCGCCGCCGGATGCTTCGACTGGCCGCCCCGGAATTCGAGGGGTCGGACAGCCCCGGAGGCGGTCTGCCGGCGATCCGGTAGCGGCGGGGAGGGCTCTCCTCCAGCCTCTCCTCGCCCTTGCACGGGCGGCACAGCCGCACCCTGCCGCCCGTGCCCTTCCTAACATGGAAGCGGCGCGCCTGTCGCCCGCGACCTGGAAGAAAAACGATCCAAGGACGAACCCGGCGGCGGCTGGACCGGCGGCCCGCGAATCGGCATATCGAGCGCCCGAGATTATCCCGCTGGTTCAACGGGTTGTGAGAAAGTTGTCCGATGTTTTCATTTATTGTTCCCGAAATAGATTGACTTCCAGAGGAATGGTGTAGAATAGGCGTGAGAGAAAGGCGGCTCCCGGGACCGCCTTTCCGCTTTTCTGCAGAAGGCATGGCTGGGGGCCGAGAAACCCCCGGCGCGAGCGGACGGGAGGGGTGCGCCCTCTGCCCGGCCCGCTGCCACGCGGGCAATCACGCGCGCGAACCGCGCCGCCGCGATACGCCCGCCCGCGCCCGCGCACCCACCCGCGCACGATACGCGCGAAACAGGGACCGCCCGTCCCGCCCTTTGCCCCGAAGGAGGAGGCACGAATGACCGTGAACGACCCTCGCCCCGCACTGGCGGCGATGCTGCTGGAACGCCTCGCCCCCGCCGCCTCGCGCGGGCGGGCGCACACGCGCGCCGCCGCGAAACACGCGCGCGCATTATGCGCGGGAGAGGCATGCTCCTCCGGCAACCGGGCGTCCGGGACCATGGACCGACAGGGAGGGTGCGATGCCTTGCGAACGACCGCCGGACCGGCGCAAACGGCCGGGGCGGAGACCGGCCTCATGACAAAACATGACATTTCATGACATGGGGCGCAGGGGCCCGGACGACAGGCGGGCCGGGGCGTTACAGCCGGGCCCTGACCGCCTCCGCTGCATCCCACGCATCGACATGGCGGAGCGTGAGCGGCGAGAGGGCGAAGGAAATCCGGTCGGGCGCGGTCGGGCTGGCGAACACGCCGTCGGCCGCCAGCGCTTCCGCGAGGTCCTGCGCGTCCGGCCGCGCCAGCACCGCATGCGCGCCATGCCGGGAGGACGGCAGCGGACCGGGTTCGCCGAGCGCTTCCAGGAAGAGGGCGCTGAGGGTGCGCGCCTTCCAGCCGAGCGCCGCGATATCGACGCCCGCGAACGTGTCGAGCGCGCCGTCGAGCGCGGCGAGCGCCAGCGCGGCGGGCTCCGGCAGGGCGGAAAGCGCCGGGGCGAGCTCCCCCGCCGCGCGGACCCAGGCCGGCGCGCCGGGGCCGCCGCCGAGGAAGCCGCATCCGCGCCCGACCGCGGCCTCGACGCCGGACGGCTCCAGCGCGGCCGGCAAGGCGCCCGCCGTCTCGGAGAAATCGAAAATGGCGAGCGCGCCGGCCTCGCGCGCCCTTGCGGCGAGCGCGCCGATGTCCCGGAGCGCGCCCGTCGCGGGATCGAGATGGCGCAGCAACAGCAGCGCATCCCCGGCCAGTTGCGCCTCGGGGGCCCCGGTCTCCGCGACGGCGAGGCCCTTCGCGCCGAGCCGGGCCGCGACGGCGGGGAACTCGCCGGGCGCCGCCAGGATGCGGCTGCGCCCGGCAGCGCAGGCCGCCCCGGCCAGCGCCTCGACCGCACCGTCGGCGGTCGCGGCGAATCCGAGCGATTCCGGCGGCGCTCCCAGCAACGGCGCCAGCTTCCCGGCCGCCGTTTCCGCCAGATGCCGGCCGTCCGCGAAGTCCGTGCCCCAGTCGACGCGCAGGAAGCCGTCGATCCGCGCCCTTGCCCCGCGCGACAGCGGCCCGAGCCGGTCGCTGTCGAGGCGCAGCGTGCCGGCCGGCACCAGGAACTCCTCGCGCAGATAGGCGAGCGGGTCGCCGCTGTCGAGCGCCGCGCAGTCCGCGCGCGTCGTCATGGCGTCCCGAACAGCAGGTCGGCCGCGCGCCGGGCCATGCCGGCATTGTCGTGGCCGACGCCGGGCGCGGTGTGCAGCTCCCAGGCGAAGGGCGCAGGCAGCAGGCGCGCCATGTCCTGTCCCGCCGCATAGAAATGGCGGCCCCGCGCGAAGCGGTGCGGCCCCTGCGCCATCGCCTCCGGCGACTTCAGCAGCATCGGCGCGTCGGTCACCGTGTCCTCCTCGCCGAGCAGCACGGCCAGCCGGACGGAAAAGGCCGCGGCGAGCGCCTCGTCGTCCATCCGGAAGCCGGTGAGTCCGTAGGGGTAGCGCTCCTCCTCGCGCGGCACGGTGTAGGCGCCGGCGTTCGCCGCCACCGCAACCTCGATGCGCGCCGCAGGCTGGAACAGCGCCATGCGGTGGACGAACTGGCCGCCGGCGGAATGGCCGTAGAGGAAATAGCGCCGGGCCTCCGCGCCGCTCCAGGCGCAGGCGGCGTCGAAGGCGCTCTCGACCACCCCGAAGCTCCAGTCCGCCGCCGGCAGGAAGGCGCGCCGGTCCGGCGTGCGCATGTTGCCGACCTCGTATTCGCGCGGGCCCGGAAACTGCTCCCGGTCGAATTCCGGTGCGGCCACCAGCACGCGGTAGCGCTCGGCATGCTCCGCCCAGACATCGCGGTAGTCGGCGGCGTTGCGCCTGTATCCGTGCAGCACGATGAGCACCGGGTCCGCCGGCCGCCAGGCGGCCGGGCGCCAGATATGGGTGCGGACGGCGACATCTCCCTCGGTCGGACGGCGGTGCGGAACGGTGATCTCGGCCGCGCTCACCGCCTCGCCTCGGTCACGTCCGTGCCGGAATAGAGCGCGCCCAGGGCCCGCTGCATGGCCGCCGTATGGGCCGCGAGCGCCGCCGCATCGAGGTCGGCCGCGGGCCGGGGCTCATGCTCGAAATGCCCGTAGCGGTCCTCGCCGCGCACCAGCATGGCCGAGTCATTGACTTTCACCTGGCGGACGTAGGTGGGGATGTAACGGATGGCGAGGCCGATGCGCCGGTCGGGCACCCGGTTCGGCTTCGAGGCATGGACGAGGCGGATATGGTGCAGCGAGAACTCGCCGGCCCGGAGCGGCGCATCGACGGCGAGCGCGTCGTCCACCTCCATCTGGATCTCCTGGCCGCGGGTGAGCAGGTTGTCCTCGGCGAAGCTGTCCGTGTGGGCGATCTGGTCGAGCTTGTGCGAGCCCGGCAGGAAGCGCATCGGCCCGCTCTCCAGCGGCGCGTCCGAGAGCGCTACCCAGGCGGTGACGACATCGTGCGGCTCGAGTCCCCAATAGGTCGAATCCTGGTGCCAGGAAACGAAGGCGGAGTCGCTCGCCTCCTTGATGAAGAAATTGGTGGTCCAGCAGAGCAGGTCGGGCCCCAGCAGGTCCTCCACCGCGTCCAGAATCCGCGGATGGTGGACGATCTCGTCCGCCCAGCGGAACAGCAGGTGCACCTTGTGGCGCATGTTGGAATGGATGACGTCGCCGGTCCCGGCCTCATAGGCCTCCAGCGCATCGCGAAAGCGGCGCGCCTCCGCGGCGGAGAAGGCGCTGAGCGGGAACGCATAGCCGTCCCGCTCATAGGCCTCGATCTGGGCCTCGGTCAGCAATTTGCCCATCGGTCCTTCCTTGCTGCTGGCGGCTCACTTGCCGGTAAGGCGCGGCGTGACGGGGCGCCAGACGCGCCCGCCGGGTGGCCGGTCGGGCCTGTCGGCCACGGCCCAGCCGCGCCACGCGACGGTGCGGTCGAGGCCGGCGCCCCGAAGCCAGGAGAGCGCGAAGCCGGGGCAGTCCGCCGGACCCTCGCCGGAGTCCACCGTCACCAGAAAGGCGTCCTCCGGCACTTCCGGCAGCGTATAGAGGCCGTCGAACAGGTTGCGCGACCAGTCGATTATGTCCGCCTGCCACTCCCCGAAGCCGCCGCCGCCCGCGCCGCGATAGCTCGCCCGGTCGAAGAACTCCGTTCCCGGCACGGTGTGCACCGCGAGCCAGGGCGCGGGCCCGTCGTCCGCCGCGCGGAAGCGCTGCGAGGCGTCGAAACCGGGAAGGGCCAGCAGCGAGGCGAGCTTCGGCCCACTGTACCATTCGGACCAGGCCGCCTCACGCGACTGGTCCCTGAAGCCGCACTCCACCATGTAAAGCATGGGCGCGAGTATAGAAGCGCCCGGCAGACAGCGGAAGCGGGGCCATGGCCGGAATCGGGATGAGCTGGACCGACTATTACGCGAAGACGCAGGGCCGGCCGCCGCGCCCGACGCTGCTGGAAGCGCTGGCGCGCTTCGGCGGGCGCAGCGGGCTTGCGGTCGATCTCGGCATCGGCGGCGGG
Source organism: Alphaproteobacteria bacterium (assembly GCA_022825195.1). Taxonomy (GTDB): domain Bacteria; phylum Pseudomonadota; class Alphaproteobacteria; order Bin95; family Bin95; genus Bin95. The sequence goes on along the minus strand of JAJDYL010000196.1, from coordinate 14,380 downwards.
CGCGACGCGATGGAACTGCTCGGGCGCGGCTGGCGGGTGGTCGGATTCGACAGCGAACCCGCCGTGCTGGCGCTGCCGCGCCATCCCCGGCTGACGGTCAGGCGCGAACCCTTCGAGACCGCCGAACTGCCGCGGGCCGACCTCGTGAATGCAAGCTTCAGCCTGCCGTTCTGCCACCCGGACGCCTTCCCGGCCTTCTGGGGCCGGATCGCGGCGGCGCTCGGGCCCGGCGGGCGCTTCGCCGGGCAGCTCTTCGGCCCCCGCGACGGCTGGTTCGGCGACCCCGGCATCACCTTCCTTCCGGAGACGGAGGTGCGCGGCCTTCTCGCCCCCTTCGACATCGAGCTCTTCGACGAGGAGGAAGACGACGCCGAGACCCCGCGCGGTGAAATGAAACACTGGCACATCTTCCACCTGGTCGCGCGCAAGCGCTGATTCCCGCTTCCGATACCGGGGTGCTCGACGCAGGGCCCATGACGAGACGCGTTCGGTTCCCCCTCCCGCTTGCGGCCGGCCTCAGGGCGTTGCGCGCGCCCACCGCCCATAGTAGTAGCATCGGGGTTGCGGTCAGGTATCCGTTTCAGGTCAAATCCGGCGGTTCGACGGCCCAGCACTCCACAGGAATTGTCGAGGAGGCAAAAACCATGAAGAAAGCAGTCGTCTTCGCGGCGGCATCGATTGCAGCCATGCTCGCGGCCGGCGCGGCAAGCGCCGAACGGTTCGTCATGATTACCCACACCCAGGGCACCGACCCGTTCTGGCCCGTCGTCCAGAAGGGCGGAGAGGATGCCGCAAAGGCGGTAGGAGCGGAGTTCGAGTACAATTTCGCGCCTTCCGGGGACATGGCCGACATGGCGCGGCTCATCGAAGCCGCCGCGGCGACCCAGCCGGACGGCATCGTGGTTTCCCTGCCGGACGCCGACGCGCTCGGCGGCGCCATCAAGGCTGCCGCGGACTCGGGCATCCCGGTCATCACCATGAACTCGGGGCTGGAGTCGTCCGCCGCGGTCGGGGCCCTCATGCATGTCGGGCAGCCGGAACGGCTTGCCGGCGAGAAGGCCGGCGAGCGGGCCAAGGCGGAAGGCGCGACCAAGGGGCTTTGCCTCAACCAGGAGTCCTTCAACACCGCGCTCGTCGACCGCTGCACCGGGTATTTCGAGTCGATGGGGCAGGAACTCAACATGATCGACGTGTCGAATGACGTCGCGCAGATCAAGACCCGCACGGCTGCGGCCCTCCAGGCGGACCAGGCGATCGACGCGCTGCTTGCGGTGGGGCCGCATGTCTGCGTGGCGGCCGCGGCGGCGGTGAAGGAGGTCGGCGCGGAAGTCCACCTCTCCTGCTTCGACCTGTCCCCCGAGGTGATCAACCTCATCCAGGCGGGCGATGTCGCGTTCACCATCGACCAGCAGCAGCGGCTGCAGGGCTACATGCCGATCATCGTGCTGCACCTGTACAACCAGAACGCGGGGCTGCTCCCCGGCGCCAACATCCCGTCGGGGCCCGGCTTCGTCGATGCCTCCAACGCTGCCGGAGTCGCGGCTCAGGCAGGCGTGAACCGCTGATCGCGGGCGTTCGACGCCGGCTCCCGGAAACGGGAACCGCGGACCGGCCCGTGTCCGGTACGGGCCGGTCCGCGGCGGCATCGGCAAACGGCTATGGAGGGAGACCTCCGGATGGAATCCGCCACCACCGAAAGCGCTGACACCGGCCGGCGACAGGAAGCGGACCGCCTGAAGCATGCCGGGTGGTTCTCCCGCCTGGTCCACCGTCCCGAGATCGGGGCCTTTTCGGGCATGGTCGTGCTGCTCGTCTTCCTCGCCGTCGTGGCGGGAGACGTCGTGTACAACCCGCTGGGGATCAAGAACAACCTCTCCATCATCGCCCAGCTGGGGATCATCGCCACCGGGGCGTGCATGCTCATGATCGCGGGGGAATTCGACCTCTCGATCGGCTCGATGATCGGCTTCGCCGGCATGTCCATGGCGGTCATGCTGAAATGGGGCCTGCCGTTCGGACTGGGGCCCGCCTCGCCGCTCGCAGCGCTTCTCATCACGCTTTGCATCACGCTTTCGATCGGCTGGCTCATCGGCTTCATCGTCGTCCGGACCCGGCTCTCCTCCTTCATCGTCACCCTGTCGTTCCTGTTCATCCTGCGCGGGGCGACGGAGGTGTGCTTCCGGACCTTCAACGGCTCCACGCAGGTTTCGGGCCTTCCGGACTACAAGCAGACCGATGCGGTCGCTGCCCTCTTCGGGGGCGAGACGTTCCAGTGGTTCTACGATGTCCTCTTCTGGCTCGGCCTCAACTACAACCGCGCGGGAGACCAGTGGGTGACCGGGTTCGACGCCAAGGTGGCCTGGTGGCTCGCGATCGCCGGCGTCGCGTGGTTCGTCCTCTCCCGCACCCAGGTCGGGAACTGGATCTACGCGACCGGCGGGAACGAGGAGGCGGCCAGGGCGAACGGCGTCCCGACCGACAAGGTGAAGGTGTCGTTGTTCATGTTCACCGCGTTCTGCGCGACCATCTTCGCCGCCACGCAGGTGTTCGACACCAACACGGCGGACGCCGCAAAGGGGAACCTCAAGGAGCTCGAGGCGATCGCCGCCTCGGTGGTGGGCGGCGTGATCCTCTCAGGCGGCTTCGGGTCCATCGTCGGCGTCGTGTTCGGAGCGGTCATCTTCGGGCTCGTGCAGAATTCCGTGTTCTACATCTCGTGGATCGACGGCTCCTACTACCGGACGTTCCTCGGAACCGTCCTGCTCATCGCCGCGCTGAGCAACGAGACCATCCGGAAACGCTTCACCGGAGGGATATGACGTGGTCCAGCCGCTCATCCGACTCGAGGAAATCGTCAAGCGCTTCGGAAATTTCACGGCCCTGGACGGCGTTTCGATGGAGGTCCACCCCGGAGAGGTGCATGCCCTCCTCGGCGACAACGGGGCCGGCAAATCGACCCTCATCAAGGTTCTCGCCGGCGTGCACCAGCCGACCTCGGGCCGGATCTATGTCGATGGCGAGCCCGTCTCCTTCCGCAATCCGCTGGCCGCCTCGGACGCGGGGATCGGCACCGTGTACCAGGACCTCGCGCTCAATGCGCTGACCTCGGTGACCCGCAACTTCTTCATGGGCCGGGAGATCACGAAGGGAGCGCGGCCGTTCGGCATCATGCAGACACGGGAAATGAACCGGATCGCGCGCGAGGAGATGGGCAAGATCGGCATCGACATCGCCAACCCCGAGCAGGCGGTCGGCACGATGTCCGGCGGACAGAAGCAGACCCTCGCCATCGCCCGCGCGATCTATTTCGGGGCCCGCGTGCTGATCCTGGACGAGCCGACCTCCGCTCTGGGACAGAAGCAGCAGCTGGAGGTGCTGAAGACCATAAAGACGGTGCGGAACCGCGGCGACATCGCGGTCATCCTCATCACCCACAATGAGATCCATGCGCAGCTCGTCGCCGACCGCTACACGTTCCTCAGCCTCGGCCGGGTCATCGGGAGCGGGGTGGCGGACGAGCTCGGCGGCGGGGACATCCGCCGGCTGATGGCGGGCGGGGCCGAGATGGCCGACCTCGAACAGGAGCTCGCCACCGTCCCCTGATCCCGGGGACGCCGCACTCCCTATACCGCCTCCGCGATCAGCACGAGGCCCGAGAGGCACAGCAGGCCGGTGACGATGCGGTGGAAGAGGGCGGCGTCGATGCGACGGTAGAGGCGGGCGCCCGTCCAGGCGGCGGCGAGAGCGACCGGCAGGCAGACCGCGGCGGCCTGCAGCGCGGCAAGGTCCATGGCGCCCGAAACGGCCATCGACACTGCGGCCAGGGTCAGCACGACGAGGTTGAAGGGCTGGTACACGGCCCTCTGCGCATCTGCCGTGCCGCCCCTCAGCCTCAGCCAGATCACCGGCAGCGGCCCGGAGAGGCCCGCAAAGCCGCCGAGCGCGCCGCCGCCGAGCCCTATCGCGGCATCGGCGGCGCGCGAGGGCGGCGGCGCAGGCAGCCGCTTCGCCATGGTGACCGCGGTGTAGCCCACCAGCAGCAGCCCGACGGCCAGACGCAGCATGTCCGGCGAAACGACGGCAAGCGCCGCCACGCCGAGCGGCACACCGGCGATCCCGCCCAGCAGATAAGGCCCGGCGCGGCGCCGGTCGAAGGCGTGGCGCACGAAGAGCGACGCCACCGCCTGCCCGCCGATGGACACCAGCGCCACCAGCGGCGGCACCGTCCCCGGTTCGAGCGCATGGAACCACACGCCCGCCGCCGCAAGCCCCGTGCCGAAGCCGGCGAGGCCCGTCACGAAGCCGCCCGCGAGCGCGCCGAGCAGCAGGAAGGGGAGCACGGCGCCGTCAAGCATCATGGGGACGACCGGCGGTTCGGAGGACGGGGAGGCCGGCTTCAGGCGAGCTTCGCCATGGCCCGCTCAATGCGCCGGCCGGCCTCTTCCAGGCGGGCCAGCGGGGCCGCATAGCTCACCCGGACATGCGGCGAGAGACCGTAGGACGCCCCCTGCACCACGGCGACATGCGCCTCCTCGACCAGATAGTCCGTGACCGCCGTGTCGTCCTCCAGCCGCCGGCCCGCGGGCGTGCGGCAGCCGATGGCCGAGGCGACCGAGGGATAGACATACATCGCCCCTTCCGGCGCGTGGCAGGGCAGGCCCGCCTCGTTCAGCGCGCCGACCATGAGGTCGCGCCGCTCCCGCATGACCTGCCGGCGTTCCTCGACGATGTCCTTCGGCCCGTCGAGCGCCGCCAGCGCCGCGCGCTGCCCGACCGCATTGGGGCAGGAGACGAGCTGGCCCTGGAGCTTGCCCATTTCCCGGACGATGTCGCGCGGGCCGCCGGCGAAGCCGACGCGGAAGCCGGTCATCGAATAGGCCTTCGAGACGCCGTTGATGGTGAGCGTGCGCGGGAACAGTTCCGGGGCCACATTCGCGATCGTGGCAAGCGGCGCGTCCGTGTAGAGCAGGTGTTCGTAGATGTCGTCCGCCATCACATGCACATGCGGATGGTTCGCCAGCACGGCGGCGAGCGCCCCCAGGTCCTCCGCCGAATAGGCGGCGCCCGAGGGGTTGGACGGCGAGTTGAGCGACAGCCACTTGGTCTTCGGGCCGATGGCGGCCTCCAGATCCTCGGGCAGCAGGCGGAAGCCGTTCTGCTGCGGGCAGGAAACCGGCACCGGCACGCCGCCCGCCAGCCGCACGAGGTCCTCGTATGCGCCCCAGAAGGGGGCCGGCAGGATCACCTCGTCGCCGGGCGCGAGCGTCGCCAGGAAGGCGCAGGAGATCGCCGCCTTGGCGCCGGTCGTCGCCAGCACCTCGTCGGCGGCGTAGTCGAGGCCGTTCTCGCGGCTGAACTTGCGCCGGATCGCCTCCTTGAACTCCGGCGTGCCGTCGCGGTTGGTGTAGCCGACGACGCCGTCCGCCATCGCCTTCTCCGCCGCCCGGCGCACATGGTCCGGCGGCGGGAAATCGGGCTGCCCGATGGTGAGGTTGATGATGTCGATGCCCTCGGCCGCCATCGCGCGGGCGCGCATCGCGGCGTTCTGGCTGGCGGAGGCCTTGAAGCGGCGCATTCTGGGCGCAATGATCGACATGGGAAAACCTGCCCCTCCCTAGGCCTCGCGACGGCGCGGGGTTATAGCACCGATAGGAGCGCCGCCCCATGCCGAGCAACACCCCGCGCAGAATCACCCTCGCCGCCGCGCAGATGGGGCCGATCGCCCGCGCCGAGCCGCGCAGCCAGGTGGTCGGCCGCCTCGTGGAGATGATGCGGGATGCGCACGGCCGCGGCGCGGGGCTGGTAGTCTTCCCGGAACTCGCGCTCACCACCTTCTTCCCGCGCTGGTTCATGGAGGACCCGGCGGAGCTGGACGCCTTCTACGAGGCGGAGATGCCGGGGCCGGAGACGCGGCCGTTGTTCGACGCCGCGGCCGACCTCGGGGTCGGCTTCTATCTCGGCTATGCGGAGCTGATCCGCGAAGGCGGGCGGGAGCGGCGCTTCAACACGTCCATTCTCGTGGACCGGCAGGCGCGCATCGTCGGCAAATACCGCAAGGTGCATCTGCCGGGCCACAGCGAATACGACCCGAAGCGCCCCTGGCAGCATCTGGAAAAGCGCTATTTCGAGGTCGGCGACCTCGGCTTCCCGGTCTGGCGGACGATGGGCGGCGTGATGGGCATGGCGCTGTGCAACGACCGGCGCTGGCCGGAGACCTTCCGCGTGATGGGCATGAAGGGCGTCGAGCTGGTGATGCTCGGCTACAACACGCCGGCCGCAAACTCGCTCGGGCCGGAGCCGCACCATGTGCGCATGCTGCACAACCATCTCTCCATGCAGGCGGGCGCCTACCAGAACGGCTGCTGGGTGGTCGGCACCGCCAAGGCCGGCCATGAGGAAGGCTGCGACCTGATGGGCGGAAGCTGCATCGTCGCCCCCTCGGGCGAGATCGTGGCCCAGGCGCACACGCTGGAGGACGAGGTGATCGCCTATGAATGCGACCTGGAGGAGGGCCGCTTCAACAGGGAGACGATCTTCAACTTCGCCGCCCACCGCCGCCCGGAGCATTACGGCATCATCACCACGCAGACGGGCGCCACCGAGCCTGCGGAGGAAGACGGCGCGTCGCTCTAACGGGTCCGGATTCCGGAGAGCCGGCCCTCATCGTCAATCAGGACGACCCGGGCCGGCCTGCCCCCTCCCCACTTCCACATCACGAGGTTGAGGTCGCCGTCGCCAGCCCCTTTGGCGAAACTCCGGACCCGCATGCCCGCATAGCCCGCCGCGATCAGCCGGTCGGCGAGCACCTGCGATGCAGGAAGCGAACCGGCAAGCATCTCCGCTTCCCAGGCAGGGCAGGCAAGGTCCGGATCATCCACACCCCGCCACCGGCATTCACGCTCGTCCAGCGCGTCGAAGACCGGCTCGGCATCCACTTCATAGGCGCAGAGCGTGAGCGGCTGCATGGGCCGGCCCAGCGGTTCGGCCTCGCGTATGGCGGTCAGCGGAGCCAGCGAGGTATGGAGCGCCGGGATGCCGCGCCGGTTGAACCGACCGCCGTGGCGTCTTGCGCCCTCGCCGGAGAGCGGTGTCCATGACCATTGCGGATTGTGCGCCCGGTAAACCAGGCCGCGGAATCGCATCGGGTGCCCGCCGGCTCAGGCGTAGCCGCCCGCCATGACCCGGTCGAGATAGGCATGCACTCGGTCGGCCCTGCCCTCGCGCACCAATTGGTCCGGCGTGGCCCCGCCGAAGCCCGGCAGCGGCTCCGCGCGAAACCAGGCATAGGCAGCAAGCGGCGACCCGGTCACGGCTTCCACCCGGTTCAGGATTTCCAGCATCTGGCGCAGCCGGGTCTGCGTCTTGCGCGCCCGGACCCGCGAAGTGCGGGAGAAGGCGTCCTTGCCGAGGCCCAGCGTGCCGGCGATTTCGGACCGGGTGGTTCGCAGCGCATCCGCGATAAGCGCCGGAGAAAAGGTCTGATCTTCCATGAATTCATGAAACTGCATGACCCGACCTCATAACTTGTCACACAATTTAGCGTCAATCGGCTTGCGTTTCCAGAGTGGCGAAAACCCTATCCCGACGTATCGGGATGCGGTTGTTAGCGCCCGTAGCGGTGGAGGCCGGGGCCTTCGGCCTTGAGCCAGCGTTCGGCGGCGTCGGTTTCCGGGCAGAGGCGGCGGCAGAGGCCCCAGAATCGGGGGCCGTGGTTCATCTCGCGCAGATGCGCCACCTCGTGCGCGGCCAGATAGTCCAGCACGAAGGGCGGCGCCATGACCGCGCGCCAGGAAAAGTTGAGCCGCCCGGCGGCGCTGGCGCTGCCCCAGCGCGTCCTCTGGTCCCGGATGGCGATGCCGCGCGGCTCGACGCCAAGCACGGCGGCATGGCGCGCGACGGCCTTCTCGAAGGCCAGCCGCGCCTCGCGCCTGAGCCAGCCCTCGACCGTGGACTCGCAGCCGGCAGCGGTGGCGAGCAGGATGCGGTCATCCTCGACGCGAAGCGGGTCCCGTTGTCCCGGCTCGACGCAGAGCCGGCGCGGCCGGCCCCGGAACGGAACGGCCGCGCCCGGCCGGAACGGCACCGGCTCCGGCGCCTCCTGCAGCCGGCGCTCGATCCATTCGCGGCGGCTTTTCAGGAATGCGAGGCCGGTCGCTTCGCTTGCGCCCGGCGGCAGGGTCAGCCGCACCTCGCCGCCCCGAACGCTCAGCGAGATGCGCCGCGCGCGCGGATTGCGGCGGACCGCGACCCTGAGCCCGCGGCCCCCGAGCCGGACGTCCCTATAGCGCCCAGTCGACAATGTGGCGTTCCAGGTCTTCCTGTTCGGTCCCGGCCTCGTCTTCCGATATCACCTTGCCGCGCACCGACATCTGGGCGAGATGCACCGTTTCCGGGTCGCCGGAGACCAGCGGGTGCCACCAGTAGAGGTCCTTGCCCTCATGCAGCAGGCGGTAGGCGCAGCTGGACGGCATCCACGCGATCCCCGCGATATTGCCGGGCGAGAGCTGGATGCAGTCCGGCACGCGGACCTTGCGGTTGGGATAGTCGGTGCAGCGGCAGCTTTCCGGGTCGAGCAGCCGGCAGGCGACGCAGGTCGGCTCGATCTCGCCGGTGTCCGCCCATTCGATCTTGAGCAGGCAGCATTTGCCGCAGCCGTCGCAGAGCGACTCCCATTCCCCGGGCGTCATCTCGTCCAGCCGCTTTTCGCGCCAGAAGGTCATGGCCGCCGCCGGTCCCGTCCGTTGCCCGGTTCTTCCTGGCGCTCGCTGCCGGTGAGGCCGAGCGCCCACATCGCCGCCAGCACGCCGCCCTTGGCGACCGGCAGCAACACGGCCAGCAGAGCCAGTGTCACCGGCGGCCAGACCGAGAATTGCAGCCAGAGCGGCGGCGACCATGTCTGCTCGGCGAACAGCAAGGCCGGCACGACGAGATGGCCGGCGATCAGGATGGCGATATAGGGCGGGAAGTCGTCGGCGCGGATGTGCCCCAGCGCCTCGCCGCAGCTGCTGCAGGCCGCCACGGGGCGCAGATAGCCGGCGAACAGCGCGCCCCGGCCGCAGGCGGGGCAGCGCCGGCGGATGCCGTTGCGAAGAGCGGGTCCGAGCGCGCGCGCCATGCCGGCAAACTGGCCCCGCCGTCGCGGCGGGTCAAGCGGCGCCGCGTCACTCGATGCGGAAGCCCCCATAGCCGGCCGCGGCCACCGCGTCGCACTTCTCGATATAGGCCGGCAGGCCGCCGATATAGGGCATGAAGACGCGCGGCTTGCCGGGCACATTGGCGCCGATATACCAGCTCGAACAGGTGGAGCGCAGCGAGAGCGAGGCCGTCTCGCTCGCATGCTCCACCCAGGCGTCCTGGGCTTCCGGCTCGGCCTCCATCCGCCGCGCGCCCCGGTCCCTCATCGCGGCCAGGCAGTCGGCAATCCAGTCCACATGCTGCTCGATGGACGGGAGCATGTTGGTCAGCACCGAGGGGCTGCCCGGCCCGGTGACGGTGAACAGGTTGGGGAAGCCGGCGACGGTGAGGCCGAGATAGGTGCGCGGACCCTCCGCCCAGGCGTCGCGCAGCCGGCGTCCGCCCGCGCCGCGAATGTCGATGCGCTCCAGCGCGCCCGTCATGGCGTCGAAACCGGTGGCGAAGACGATGGCGTCCGCCGGCCACTCCCGCCCGTGCGCGCGCACCCCGCCCGGCGCAATCGCCTCGATGGGACGCTCCGAGACGTCCACCAGCTCGACATTCGGCCGGTTGAAGGTCGCGTAGTAGCCGGTATCCACGCAGAGCCGCTTGCAGCCGATGATGTTCGTCGGCGCGAGCAGCCGGGCGGTCTCGGGATCGTCCACGATGCCGGCGATCTTGGCGCGCACGAAATCGGCCGCGGTGCGGTTCGCATCCTCCTCGAACAGCAGGTCGGAGAAACAGCCGAGGAAGGACAGCCCGCCATGCGCCCAGCGCCGCTCGAATTCGGTCCGGCGCTCGTCTTCCGGGGTCGCGAGCGCGGACAGCGGACGGTAGTCGAGGTCGATCCCCGACGGCATGGTGCGGGCGCGGGCGCGGAGTTCCGGATAGCGCGCCTTCACCTCCGCCACGAATTCGGGTTCGAGCGGGCGGTTGTGCGCCGGGATCGAATAGTTGGCCGTGCGCTGGAACACCGTCAGGTGCCGGGCCTCGCGGGCGAGGACGGGAATGGACTGGATCGCGGAGGAGCCGGTGCCGATCACCGCCACGCGTTTGCCCGCCAGATCGACGCCCCCATGCGGCCATCGGCCCGTGTGGTAGGTGGGCCCCTCGAAGCTCTCGCGGCCCTCGAAATCGGGCAGGTTGGCGGCCGAGAGGCAGCCGAGCGCCATGACGCACCAGCGCGCCCGGAAGCGTTCGCCCGCCCCGGTCTCCAGCTCCCAGCGGGCCTCCGCCTCGTCGAAGACGGCCGTTGCGACCCTGGTGCCGAACCGGATGTCGCGCCTGAGGTCGAAACGGTCGGCCACATGGTTGGCGTAGGCCAGGATTTCCGGCTGCCCGGCGTAGCGTTCGGTCCAGGTCCATTCCTGCTGGAGCGCCGCGTCGAACTGGTAGGAATACTGGACGCTTTCCACGTCGCAGCGCGCGCCCGGATAGCGGTTCCAGTACCAGGTGCCGCCGACATCGCCGCCGGCCTCCAGCACGACGGTCCGCATGCCGAGCCCGCGCAGCCGGTGCAGCATGTACATGCCGGCAAAGCCTGCGCCGACCACGATGGCGTCGAACTCCTCCGCCGCGCTTTCCCCGTTTCCTTTCGCCATCGGGGTCAGGCGTCGGCCGTCCACAGACACCAGACGGCGAGCAGCGGCGTTTCGCCGGTGCGCATATTGTGCCAGGCGTTGGGCGGGTTGTGCTGGATGCTGCCCGCCGGCCGCGCCCGCCAGCCAAGGTCCTCGCGCCACCAGTCGCCGGGCGCCAGCACGAAATAGAGCTCCTCCGGCGGGTGCCGGTGTTTCACATAGTCGGTGTGCGGGGCCACGAGGCTGACCCCGATGCGCACGTCCTCGCGCCGCTCGAGTCCGTCCGCGCCCGCCACCACGGCGTTGGCATGGGCCTCGCGGAAGGCCGGGTCGCCGTTCTCGCTGCCGGGGCGCGGCCCCCAGGCGAGCCGGGGGTCCATGGCCCGGAGCGCGCCCGCCACATGCTGCACCGGCTCCGGCCCCCGCGCGGCGAGCGCAAAGGCGTCTTCAAGCGCATCGGCGGGACCGGGGCGGCTCCGGCGCGCGTCGGCCGGCGGCCTGCCCGGTGTTTCCAGCGCGTCGAAAATGCGCTCCGCCAGCGCAGCTTCCGGCCCGCCGGGCGGCACGGCCTCCCTCACCGCGCGACCGAGGGCGCGCACGAAATGGTCGAGATCGGCGGCTCTCAGCATCGCCCGGACCCTCCCCGAATTGTCATGCGGCTTGCGGGCCGCGCAGCAGGCGGCCCGGCATGGCGCCCGTCGCTTCGCCCCGCTCCCAGGTCGTCTCGCCGGCCACGAGGGTCGCGACATAGCCGTCGGCGTGCTGTACCAGGCGCCGCCCGCCCGCCGGCAGGTCGCGCACCATGACCGGCGCGTGCAGGTGGAGCGCGTCGAAATCGATCAGGTTGAGGTCCGCCTTGCAGCCCGCCTGCACGAGGCCGCGGTCGTTCAGCCCGTAGGCCTCGGCGGTGCCGCGCGTCTGGAGCCTGACGGCATGTTCGAGCGCCAGTTGCGGCCCCCGTTGCCGGTCGCGGGCCCAGTAGGTCAGCATGTAGGTGGGCGAGCTGGCGTCGCAGATGAGCCCGCAATGGGCGCCGCCGTCCGAAAGACTCAGCATGGACAGCGGATGCTCCAGCACCGTGCGCAGCATTTCGAAATCGCCGTCAGCGTAGCCGAGCAGCGGGAAGTAGATCAGCCCCCGGCCCCCGTCTGCCAGCATCGCGTCGAGCAAGGTCGCGCGCGGGTCGCCGGAGCCCGCCAGCCCGGCGATGCTGCGCTCCGCCGGCGGTTCGTAGTCCGGCGGGTCGCCCAGCATTTTTCTACCACCACACTTTTCCCGGCAGGGACATGGGAGGGAAGCTGTTGGATTCGCCGGGAGTTGTCAACTGGGTGGCATCCAGGGTGGGCGTCGCAGGAAGGCTGTTGGCGCTTCTGTGGGGCGCATCGCTTGTGGGCTGCGGCTGGACCGGCCAGGGCGAGGTAGAGCGGGAAGCGGCCTCGGTAGAGAGCCGTCTGGCAACAGTGGAGGCTGTTACCCCAGAGCGACCGGGCTTTCGGTCCCTGACACGATCCCGGCATCCGTATCTGGGCCTGAAGGAAGTAGAAGCGGTGCATTCGCGGCTTCCTGAGGCCCTGCTGTCGGAGGTCGGGACCGTCGTCACGCTTGGGGACCTGCCGGATGACGAGATCCTGGCGCGGCGCATCGCGGATGCGGCAGGGATTTCGGTCCGGGTTGCGGGTGCGGCATGGCAGCCGACGGACGAGAGTGCGCCCGGCGGCGAGACAGTCAGGGACAGAGCTCAGAACGGCTGGCTGTTGTCGTGGGCGGACGAGCTCGCGGACGAAGGAGGGGTCTGGGCCGGGTCCCTTGATCGCCTTCTGGACGGATGGACGAAGGCGGCAGGCTATCGCTGGGAGTACGACGCTGGCAGCGGAACCGTTGATGTGGTGCGCTCCGAGACGGTGGTGTTCGACGTTTACGCGCTGCAGGGCAACCAGACCTACACCGTTACGACGACGACGCAGGGAACCGGCGGAGAGGCGACGAGCGGCAGTTCTAGCCAGTCGATTTCCTCGAACATGAGCTACGACCCGTGGACGGAGATCGATCAGCAGGCTCAGGCTGCGGCCGGGTCGGAGGGAGCGGTATCGGTCTCGCGGACGTCGGGCACCGTATCGGTGAGCGGCCTGCCGCGCGCGGTCGAGCGGGTGCGGCAGTATCTGGAGCACGTCAACCGGCATGTGCTGAGGCCGGTGACCCTGTCGGTGCATCTCTACTCGGTGCGGTTCGACAAGGGCTCCGGCTATGAAGTGGGTCTGACGGGCATTTTGCCGGAGGCGTTCGGTTCGGACTTCGTGGTCGGCGTCGACGGCGGCTCCATATCGGTGGTGAGGCCGACGTCGGTCGGAGCCTCGACCTTGCGTGCGACGGTGAATGCGCTCCGGAAGATTGGCACGGCCTCGCGCGTGCTTTCGGTGGACGTGCCGACCCTGAACGGCCGTCCTGCCCAGTTCTACGATCTTTTCGACGAAGCCTATCTGCAGCAGGTCAGCACCACGATCGAGGACGGGGTGCGGGCGGTGGAGTTGACGCCGGGCATGGTGTCCTCGGGCTTCGGGCTGAGTTTCATGGCGCAGATCGTGGGGCCGGACCAGGTGCTGGCTCGGATTACGGCCACAATCCAGGACCGCCCCGAGTTCGCGGTGTTCGGAGCGGTGGGGAACCAGATCCAGCTGCCCGCGGGTGGCCGGCGCGCCATCGTGGTGACTCAGCGCATCGCGCGGGGTGAGACGCTTCTCCTCACGGGCTTCCGCGACCGGTCGTCGTCGGGTAGCCGCGAAGGCACGTTCCATCCGGCGGTGCCGCTGCCGGAGGGTGCCGCGGACACGGATATCGCGCGGGTCGAGACGGCGCTGCTGGTGACGGCCCGTATAGGCGAGCCGCTCGGCATTTTCGAGCGGCGGGTTGGCTTGGGCGCCGGCGGGTTCGTCCAGGGTACGAGCGGCAACACGGCGGTGGCAGGCGCCGGCGATGGCCGGGCCGTTTCGGAGGTAGGCGCAGGCGCGGTCGGGGAGGCTGGCGGATGAGCGTCCTCACCGTCGGGGGCCAGCGGTTTGCTGCCGGTCTGGACTGGCAGCGCGAGCGTGTCCGGGGACGCGCGGCCGGGCGGATGGCGAAGCAGCGTATGCGGCCCTGGATGGTCGACGTCGGTGAGCAGACGGGGTTCCTGAACGCTGCGGAGAAGCCGGAAGGGAGCCGGCCGCTGGCGGCGGTGTTGATCGCGAGGCGGAGCTCGGCGGGCAGCTGGGCGGCTTTCATCGAGGAAGACGCGCCGGGCGGCAGGCCGGGGCGCGTGGCCGTGCTTCGCGGGTCGGGGGACCGGATCCTGCCGGGCGGGGACACCGTGTGTGCCTCAGGCGAGGCAGCGTTCAAGGCGCTGGGGAACCTCCAGGGCGACCGAACGCATCTCGTGGTAACGCCCGGATTGCTGGAGTTCGCTCCGGAGGCCGATGTGCTCGAGAGCGAGCGCATTGCCGAAGGCGCCGCTAATACCAAGGGTCACTGTTTAGAACCCATTGGCCCATTTTCGTGTACCGATAGAGGCGATCCGTTCTGGCTGTGAAACGAGATTGTTCCAGGCATTGCAGCAGTGATCGAGGATATCGTCGTAGTTCTGGAAGACGCGG
>JAJDYL010000218.1 GCA_022825195.1 Alphaproteobacteria bacterium | reverse complement strand
ACGCGCCGGCGAAACCCTCGAAACCGATGACCGACAGATCCGATGAACGGCACCACTACATCAGGACCGGCTGCTCCCAATCCGAAGACCCCAGACGTCGGACTTCAGCAAATAAGTGCACTTCCTCACCGTCGCTAACAGGTGTCCGGATGAAAGGCGTGGGTCCCCCACCCCAGACCGCGCCCTCCGCCAGGGCAGGGCCTGACGACGAGGATTGAAGCGGGCCGCGCCGGAGATGAACGCGGCCGCCAGCGCCGCCGCGCGCTCCTCGCCGAAATCCTCCCGCAGCAACGCCCGCCGCCCAGTAACCGGGACGGCCCGGCTCACAAAAGCGAGCCTTGTCGGGGCTCCCGGTTCTCTCCCGAGCTGCGCCCCGCCCCGCCCGGCGCCTTCGATGGCCCGGTCGTATCCCAGGACGCCCGCGCGCCTTCTGCGGGCGCCGCGCGCCCTTCATCGGGCGGGAAACTGCAACCGGCCCGTTCCGGGCCGCCGGAACCGGCCGCTCCGGCGTCGGGGGACGACGCCGCATGCCGTTCCCGGACTTCGGACGGCGCGGCATCGTCCATCGCCGGCAGAAGCCCGCGCATCTGCCGGATCGCGTCGAGCGCCTCGCGCTGTTCCATGCCGTCGAGCGCCGGCAGCGGTCCGGCATCCGAAGCGGACCCGGTCGGCAGGGCCAGCCCGACAAGGAAATCCGATATCGACAGGCCGCGCCCTGCGGCCCGCTCCCGGACCCTCGCCCACTCCCCGTCCGTTGCCGAGACCGAAAGGCGCACCCGCGCTCCTTGCAAAGGGCCTTCCGTATTCGCCGCCGGCGGAACCACGCCACCCTGCCGTCCTCCGCGGGAGCGCATGAAGGCAATGACCGCCCGCAATCCCTCGCAGAGTTCCGCCAGCTCTCGGGGCGTCAGTCCCCGAACCTCGTCTTCCCGGTCCCCGGAGACGACCGGATCGAGGAGGAAGCGCGTGACCGTCTTTCCGGCTGCCGCAGCCCGCTCGCGGATGGCATCGCGCTCCGCCCTGCTGCAATGCAGGTTCCTCGGCCGCTTCGGGATCATCGCCGCAAACCTCCCTCCGATCCGGTGCCCCGTCCCGTGCTCTGCGGCCGCCGGGATGCTCGACCGGGTCTTGTGTCACGCTTGTGGCGCGACCGGTCGAGACGGTGAATCCGGTTCGCCGGCAGGCGATCGCTTCAGACATATGTTCGACACAAACCATGCCACGGTGCAGGCATCCCGGAAACCCAAATTAAACATGTGACATCGAGACGGACCGCCCTGCCGTCCGACATATGACAGACATACATACGCGCCGGGAACAGCATGAACATGCCGGGGTTCGAGCCTCGCTGCCGAGGAACGCCGGCGCCTCGCCCGGCGTCATCCGAACAGGCCTCGCTGCGGCAGCGCCTCCCGGTCGGCGGGTTTGCCGCTCCCGGCGCCGGCCGAAGCCATGTCCGGCTTGTCCGCGGTTTCAGCGGCATCCTCGCCCGTCTCCGGCATGTATGCCGCCGCGATTGCCGCCGCATGCTCGTCGCCGAAAACCCGGCAAAGCAGTTCGACCGCCCGCTCGCGCCTGCCCTCGCGAGCCATCGCCCGCAGACGCGCCGCCATCAGCGCAAGCATCTCCTCGGCGAGACCGGCGGATATGTCGTCTTCGCAATGCATGGAGCGGACAGCTTTCGCCATCGCCCGGGCGATGGCGCGTTGCCGGTCCGCATCCAGCACCAGGGGGCGGGAGGCGGGCGCCTTCGACGAAAGGTCCACGCTCAGGGCGCATTCCCGAAACCATACCGCCGCCGACTTGCCGCGCTCCGCCGCCCAGGCCCGGATTTCTTCCCATTCCCCGTCGGTCAGCGAAATCGTGTTGTTCACACCGGACATGGTCTTACGCGGCTTCCCCGTCACACGCCGTCTTCCTCATGGGCAAGACGCAGGAAGCGGGCCACCTTCCGCACCGTGGCAAGCGCTTCAACGCCTTCCGGACCCGGAACCGAACTCCGCCCCGACCCAAGAACCGCCAGCGCGTCCCGGGCAAGACGGCCCTGTTCGGCTTCCGTCAGCACGAGTGGATGCCCGCGCGGTTCCGATAGACTGCCGGCTTCCTCCTCCACCGCGCGCTTGCAGCAAAGATAGCCGAAGCGCGAGATCGGCAGCTTCGCGTTCCGGGCCCGCCTGCGGATCCGCTCCCACTCATCGCGCGGGGCGTAGATGCATCGCTGTCTCGAAAGCCTCATCCCGGCTCCTTGCTCATCCTCCGAGCCCGTCCTCCTCGTCGAGGCGGGCGTCGACCTCGGCAAGCAACTCCCGCCAGACATGTCCGGCGCCCAGCTCCTCCAGGCGGTATCGCTCCATACGCTCCAGAACCAGCACGGCACGCAGCTGCCG
This sequence comes from Alphaproteobacteria bacterium, assembly GCA_022825195.1. GTDB lineage: Bacteria > Pseudomonadota > Alphaproteobacteria > Bin95 > Bin95 > Bin95. Next base: position 111,070 of record JAJDYL010000218.1, on the reverse strand, counting down.
GCGGGCCAAGGTCGGCGGCAGCCCCCCGCCCGAGCCTTCCGGCTCCTGCCCGGCGAGAAGGGCGCGGACCGCATATTCGGAGATCGTCAGCCCTTCGGCATCGGCGCGCTGGCGGATCAGCGCCCACTCCGAATCGGTCGCCATCACGCAGCGCCGCTTTCGCTTCTCTCCCTTCGGCCTCACCGCCATCGGCAGCCTCCTGCGCGGCGCCGCGCCGCATCAGAGTCCACATAAGTACCGCGCATAGTGCCATCCAATGTCGATTTCAGCCATATGCCGGCAGCTGAAACCGGATATCTGTATGCGGCCCGTCGATTTCGATGTAGCATCATCATCTGGCTCAATGATACCATAACTCTAAGTACAGTCCCCTTCATCGCCATCATGGGGCTCAATTGCGAACCAGCAGCTCACACCTCTATGAAACTTTTCGATACGCTGCCAACCTTGGTTCTATGGAGATTTTTCGCCCAAACATAAGATTGACATGCGATCTAACATACTGTAGTTACGAGAAAGAAACGGGGGTATCATCCATTCCCCTGTCAGATAGTGCAGCCTCGGAAATGCCGTTCTGGTGTGCTACACATCATGACATCTCATGACATTTCCGGGGGGAGGGCTTCCCGGCGTGCTGGCAGGCGGAGGACTGCCGTTTCCGGCGGTTCGCGGCACAGCTTGCGCGGAGTGCGCCGCTATCCCACCATGGGCGCCATGCTTGAGGGGACAGCGGACATTATTGTCGTTGGCGGGGGGCTGGTCGGCGCCGCCGCGGCCTACGGACTCGCCGGGAAAGGCCTCGATGTGCTCATGCTCGACGAGGGCGACGACGCCTTCCGGGCGGCCAGGGGCAATTTCGGGCTAGTCTGGGTCCAGACCAAGGGCTTCGGCCTGCAGCGCTACCAGGAATGGTCGCAGGAATCGGCGGACCGCTATGCGGGCTTCGCTGCCGAACTCGCCGACCTCACCGGCATCGACATCCACCATGAGCGTCCGGGCGGCGCAATCCTGTGCCTCGGCGACGCGGAATGGGAGGCGCAGAGGCAGCTCAACGAGACGATGGCGGAGCAGGGCGACGGCTACCACGCCCGGATGGTCGAGCGCCGCGAACTGGAGCGGATGGCTCCGGGCGTCCGTTTCGGGCAGGAGGTCGTCGGCGCCTCCTTCTCCGAAAAGGACGGCCACTGCGGCCCTCTCTACCTGCTGCGCGCGCTTCACGCGGGCTTCAAGGCGAAAGGCGGGCGCTACCGGCCGGGAGCGCGGGTCCGCCATATCGAAAGGGGCTTCCGGGTGGAAACCGACGCCGGCGCGTTCGAGGCGCCGAAGCTGCTGCTTGCCGCCGGCAACGGCATTCCGCTACTGGCGCCGATGGTGGGCCTGCAGGTCCCGACGGCGCCGGAGCGCGGGCAGGTGCTCGTAACCGAGCGGGCGGAACCGTTCCTGCCGATGCCGATGGGCAATATCCGCCAGACGGCGGAGGGGACCGTGATGATCGGGGCGACGCAGGAGAGCGTGGGTTTCGATACCGGCACGACGCTCGAAGCCGCGCGGGGGCTTGCCCAGCGCGCCATCCGGGCGCTGCCCGGGCTGCAGCAGCTGAGGCTGGTGCGCAGTTGGGCGGCCCTGCGTGTCATTCCGCCGGACCGCTGCCCCATCTACGACGAATCGGAGACCCACCCCGGCGCCTTCGTCGCCACCATGCACAGCGGCGTCACGCTGGCCGCAATCCATGCCGCGCGATTGCCGGACTGGATCGCGGAGGGCAGGACGGCCGACGGCTTCGAGGCCTTCAGCGCGCGGAGGTTCGATGTTCCGGCGGCTGCCTGAGCGGGAGGCATCGATAACGATAGAGGTCGACGGCGCTCCCGTCCCTGCCGCGCCCGGCGACAGCGTCGCGGCCGCCATGCTGGCGGCCGGTATCGCGGCGTTTCGCCATGCGCCGGTGGACGGTGGGCCGCGCGGCCCCTGGTGCGCGATGGGCGTCTGTTTCGAGTGCCTGGTCGAGATCGACGGCGAACCGAACCGCCAGGCCTGCATGACGACCGTGCGCGAGGGTCTCCGGGTCGCGCGCCGGCCCGCCGGGGCGCGCCCGAAGCCATGAGCGCGGATCTGGCGATCGTCGGAGCCGGCCCGGCGGGCATGGCGGCCGCCGTGGAAGCGGCGAAGCACGGCCTCTCGGTTGTCGTTCTGGACGACCAGCCGGAGCCCGGAGGCCAGATCTACCGCGCCATAGAGCGGGCGGGACCGCGTCTTCGCACGATCCTCGGCGGTGAATACGCCGCCGGGGAAGCGCTGGTGCGGGATTTCCGCGCGGCCGGTATCGACTACCGTCCGGACAGCGCCGTCTGGCGGCTCGATGCGGGCGCGCGAATTGCCTACAGCCGGAACGGCACGGCCTCGACGCTGACCGCCGATCGCGTGCTGATCGCGACCGGAGCCATGGAGCGTCCCGTGCCGATCCCCGGCGCCGACCGGCCGGGCGTGATGGGGGCGGGCGCCGCGCAGGTGCTGCTGAAGGCGTCCGGCCTGGTGCCGGCCGGGCGCGTCGTGCTCGCGGGCGCCGGGCCGCTGCTGCTGCTGGTCGGCTGCCAGCTGCTGGACGCCGGCGCCGATGTCGCGGCCGTGCTGGAGACGACTGCCGGCGGCGACTATCTGGATGCCGCGCCCGCGCTGCCGCGCGCCCTGGCGGGCTGGCGCGACCTCGCCAAGGGTGTGGCGATGAAGCGCAGGCTGAAACGCGCCGGAGTCGTCTTCCGGTCCGGCGTCGGAGGTCTGGCCGCCACCGGGGACTCGGTGCGTTTCGACGGCGGCGAAATCGCGTGCGACCTGCTGTTGCTGCACGAAGGTGTGGTGCCGCAAACCCACCTGTCGCGGCAGGCGGGCCTCGCGCATCGCTGGCAGACGGAGCAGCGCCATTGGGCGCCGGTCGTCGATGCCGCGGGGCGCACGGCCGAGGAAACCCTGATCGTCGCAGGCGATGCTGCCGGCATAGCGGGTGCGCGCGCCGCGGCCCTTTCCGGGCGGATTGCGGCCAGGACCGCCGCCGGAAAGGAGCCCGCCGAACTGGCGGCCGCGCTGGCCCGGGAGCGAGCGATGCGCCCGCTCCTCGACCGGCTTTTCCCGCCGCGCACCGCCTTGCCCGACGACGAGGCGCCGGTCTGCCGCTGCGAGAGCATCACGGCCGGCGACATCCGCCGGGCGGTGCGTGACGGGGCGATGGGCCCCAACCAGCTCAAGGCCTTTTCCCGCGCCGGGATGGGTCCGTGCCAGGGGCGCATGTGCGGGCTCGCCGCCGCCGAGATCGTCGCCGATGAGCGGGGCCTGCCCGTCGAGGAGGTGGGCAGCTTTCGCATAAGGCCGCCGGTCAAGCCTCTGACCCTGGGCGAGCTCGCTTCCATGGAGGGGGAAGCCGCAGAAGCCGAAGCGCTTTGAGCCCGCCCGCCAATTGACCCGCAAGCCGGTTCGGGCGAGAACCGTCGGGCCGCAATCGACACCCGACAATGCAGGAGGACAGCCCCGATGGGCGACCGCTACGACGACTATCGCCGGACGTTCGAGATCGACTGGCCCGAGGAGCGCGTTTTGCGCCTGACCCTCAACAAGCCGGAGACCTACAACTCGCTCGACTCCGACGGCCATCGCGACATGACCTATATCTGGCGCGAGATCGACCAGGACCGCGATGTTTCGGCGGTGATCCTGACCGGCAAGGGCAGGGCGTTCTCGTCCGGCGGCGACTTTTCGATGATCCGCAAGAACATCGACAATTACGACGACCGGGTGCGCGCCTGGAAGGAAGCCCGCGACCTCGTCTACAACATCATCGATTGCTGCAAGCCGACCGTTTCCGCGCTGAACGGCGTAGCCGTCGGCGCCGGGCTGGTCGCCGGGCTGCTCTGCGACATTTCGATCGCCGGCAAGTCGGCGCGCATCATCGACGGCCACACGAGGCTCGGCGTCGCCGCCGGCGACCATTCGGTCATCAACTGGCCGCTGCTCTGCGGCATGGCGAAGGCGAAATACTACCTGATGCTCTGCGAGTCGGTTTACGGCGAGGAAGCCGAGCGGATCGGGCTGGTGTCGCTCTGCGTCGAGGACGACGAGCTGCAGGACAGGGCGCTCGAAGTCGCCCGCAAGCTGGCGAAGGGAGCACCGAGCGCCATCCGCTGGACCAAATATGCGCTGAACAACTGGTACCGGGCGATGGGACCGGCCTACGACGCCTCGACCGCGCTTGAGATGCTGGGCTTCACCGGGCCGGAAGTCGAGGAGGGCCTCGCGGCGCATCTGGAGAAACGGGCGCCGAATTTCGACCCCAATTCGTCGGCCTGACGGCTCCGCCGCGTGCTCTCGACCCGCAACCGCCCGGCGGCGGGGCCGTTCACGCGCGCGGAAACCGCGACGATAACCATACCGGTGCTCGCAGCCTCGCTGCTGCACTCGGTCAACATGAGCACCGCCTATGTCGCCCTGCCGTCCATGCAGGGCAACCTTTCGGCGACGCCGGACCAGATCGGCTGGGTCGTGACGGCCTTCATCGTCGCCTCGGCTCTCGGCACGACCGTCTCCGGCTGGCTCGCCGTGAAGTTCGGGCGGCGGCTCGTGTTCCTCTGGTCCATCGCCGCCTTCACCGTCACGGCGATGCTCTGCGCGTCGGCGGACAGCCTGGAGGAACTCGTGCTGTTCCGCGCCCTGCAGGGCTTCGGCAGCGCGCCTTTGCTGCCGATCAGCCAGGCGATCATGCTCGACACCTATCCGCGCAGCCGGCACGGCTTCGCCATGTCGATCTGGTCCATGGGCATGATCCTGGGGCCGGTAGCGGGGCCGACCGTGGGGGCGCTGCTCACCGAATTCTACGGCTGGCGCTATGTGTTCTTCATCAATGTGCCGCTCGGCTGCATTGCTTTTCTCGGCATCTGGATGACTACGCCGGAGACCGAAAAACGCGGCATTTCCCTCGACTGGATCGGCCTCGTGACGCTCGCGATCGGGGTGGCCTGCCTCCAGCTTGTCCTGGACCGGGGCGAACGGCAGGACTGGTTCAGTTCTCCGGAAATCATCGCCGAAGCCGTGATCGCCGGGCTCTGCCTTTACCTCTTCGTCGCCCATTCGCTCACCGCGCGGTCTCCCTATATCGACCTCACCATTTTCCGCGACCGCAACTTCGCCGTCGGGCTGGCGCTGATTTTCGTTTTCGGCGTGACGGTGTTCGCCAGCATGTTCCTGCTGCCGCTGTTCCTGCAAAACGTCCAGGGCTACCCGGTATTGGCGGCCGGCTGGGTATTGTCGGCGCGAGGGGTCGGCACGGGCTTCGCCATGTTCCTGGCGGGCGTGCTGGCGAACCGGGTCGCCGGCAAATACCTGATCCTCGCCGGGCTCGCCGCCGTCGGGGTCTCAAATGCCTGGATGACCGGGTGGAACCACCAGGTCGAGGCGGCCGAAATCGTGTGGGCGACGGTGCTGAACGGCGCCGGAATGGGCCTGATGTGGGTGTCGCTGACGACCGTGACCTTCTCGACGCTGGCGCAGCGCTATCGAACCGAGGCGGCGGCGCTGTTTGCGCTGATCCGCTCGATCGGCGCTTCGATGGGCACCTCCATCGTCGTCGCGGTGCTCACGCGCAGCTCCCAGGCCAATTATACGGCGTTGAAGGACTTCGTTTCGGACTACAGCGAGGCGCTCAGCCTTTCGCCCTGGGACCTCGGCAACGATGCCGCCGTGGCGGCGCTCAGGCGGGAAGTGCTGCGGCAGGCGGAGACCATCGCCTTCGTCAACGACTTCGCGCTGCTGGCGGTCACGATCGGCGTTGCGGCGCCGCTGGTCCTGTTGCTGCGCAAGCCGGGCCGGGGAACGGGCGAATGAACCCGCGCCTTCTGCTCTGGATCATGTGCAGCCATCTGGGATTGAACCTGATCGGCCTGCACGGGTTCCCTGCCTTGCTTCCGGACTTCATCGACCGCTGGACGCTCTCGGAAAGCGAGGCCGGCTGGCTCGCAGGCGCGCCTTACCTGTCGTCCATCTTCGCCATACTGGTCAGCATCGGAAGCGACCGCTTCGATGCCCGCCGGCTGATAATCGCCGGCTCCGTGGCGAATGCCGTGGGTTTCCTCGGCTTCGCGATAGTCGCGGACGGCTTCTGGTCCGGGCTCGGCTTCCGTCTCGTCCACGGGATCGGTTTCGCCTGGATCTACATGCCCGGAGTCAAGGTCATTGCCGACCGGATGCCGCCGGGCAGGGAAGCGCGGGCCGGGGCCTTCTACATATCGACGTTCCCGATTGCGGCCAGCTGCTCCTATGTCACGACCTACTGGCTGGATGCCGCAATCGGTTGGCGGCTGGCCTTCGCAATTCCCGGCATTGCGGCGGTTGTGGCGGCGCTTCTCGTCTGGAGCCTGATCGCGCCGAAAACGGCGGCGGGAGGCGGCGGCGCCTCGCTGGACCTTCGTCCGGTATTCGCCAATCGGAATGCCATGAAGGTGATTCTGGCGAATTTCGGCCATTCCATAGAATTGCTGGCGCTTCGCAGCTGGATGGTCGCCTTTTTCGTGTTCGCCGCGACGACGGACGGCGGCGCGCCCGACTGGAACTGGCCGCTGCTCGCCATGTCGCTCACCCTGATCGGCGCGCCGATGGGCATGGTCGGCTCCTGGCTCGGTGCGCGCTTCGGGATGGCGCAGGTTTCGGCATTGTCGCTGCTGCTGTCCGGCTCCGCGGCCTGTGTGGTCGGCTTTGCGGCGGACTGGCCGTTCTGGCTGCTGCTGCTCGGGCCGGTGCTGTTCCACAATCTCTTCGTGCTGATGGATGCGGGCACGCTGGCGGGCGGCATCATCGAGGTCAGCAGCGCCGAACTGCGCGGGCGGGCGCTCGCACTGCACGCCTTCGCCAATGCGGCGGGCGGTTTCATCGGCCCGGCGCTCTTCGGGATCGTGCTGGAGACGACGGGCGGCGCGGCGTCGGTCAACGCCTGGGGCTATGCCTTCGCCTCCGCCGGCGTCATCGCCATCATGGGCGCGGTGTCGGCGGCCACCGTCTCACGGCGGAAATAGCCGCCCTGCCGTCATCGGCGCCGGGCAGCCGGTCGTGCCAGGGAAGCTCGCCGGCAGGTTCCTCAGGCGCCGGGCGGCCAGATAGGCGAAGGCCTCCGCTTCGAGCGCGTCGCCGTTCCAGCCGAGCGCTTCGGCCGGTTCCGCAGAGCCGGGCAGGGCGGCCATCAGCACGGGATTGCGCCGCCCGCCGCCGGAGACGATCCAGCGCCGCGGCGGCTCGGGAAGCGGCGCGCGCGCCACGGCCGCGGCCGTGAAGGCTGTCAGTGTCGCAGCGCCGTCGGCCGGCGAGAGGGCATTCGCAGGCGCGGGGGAAAAACTCAGCCGGTCCAGCGACTTGGGCGGCGGCTCGGAGAAATAGGGATCGTCGAGAAGCCGCTCCAGCACGCTCCGGTCGATCTGTCCCTGCGCCGCCAGCCGCCCGCCCTCGTCCATGGGCGCGCCGGTATGGCGGCGGCACCAGTCGTCGAGGAGCGCGTTGCCGGGCCCCGTATCGAAGGCGAGCATTTCGCCGTCCCGCCCGATCCAGGTGACGTTGGCGACGCCCCCGATGTTGAGCACCGCGATGGGGCGGGGCTCTCCGGCGAGCCGGGCGCGGTGATAGACCGGCGCCAGCGGCGCGCCCTGGCCGCCTGCGGCGACATCGGCGCTGCGGAAGTCCGCGACGACGAGGATTCCGGTCTCCCGGGCCAGCCGCCCGGCGTTGCCGGCCTGCAGGGTGAAGCGGTCCTGCGGGCGGTGGTCCAGCGTGTGGCCGTGGAAGCCGATGGCGCTGATGTCCCGTGCGCCGGCCCCGCTTCGGAGTCGCCGGACGGCGCGGATATGCGCATCCGTCACGACCGTTTCGGCGAGGCGCACCTTCTCCGGGTCTCCGGCGCCCAGCGCCGAGCAGATCGCCTCTTTTTCCCGGTCGTCATAGGGCAACGACACGAAATCCAGCGGCCGGACCGCCTCTTCGCCGTCGGTCTCCAGCAGGGCTGCGTCCACCCCGTCCATCGAGGTGCCGCTCATCAGCCCGAGAAAGACATCCATGCCCGCTTCTCCGAATGTGCGGCCCGTTGCGGGCTCCCGGTTGCCGTGATAGACGGCCCGGCGCCTCCCGAACAGTGAGACCCGAGACCGTGCCGTCCTTCCTGGAGACAATTCGCGAACGCGGTTTCCTGCACCAGTGCACCGACGTCGGCGGGCTGGACTCGCTGCTGGGCGGACCGCCCGTGCCCGCCTATATCGGATTCGACTGCACGGCCAACAGCCTGCATGTGGGCTCGCTGGTGTCGATCATGCTGTTGCGCCGGTACCAGCAGGCGGGCCACAAGCCGATCGTGTTGATGGGCGGCGGAACGACGAAGGTCGGAGACCCGTCGGGCAAGGAGGAATCGCGGCCGCTGCTCACGGACGGGCAGATTGCGGCAAACATGGCCGGTATCCGCCGCGTGTTCGAGAAATTCCTGACTTTCGGAGACGGGCCTGCCGACGCTGTTATGGCCAACAATGCCGACTGGCTGGACGGGCTTTCCTACATCCCGTTCCTGCGGGAATACGGGCGCCATTTCTCCGTCAACCGCATGCTTTCGATGGACAGCGTCCGCCTGCGTCTCGACCGGCAGCAGCCGCTGAGTTTCCTCGAGTTCAACTATGCCGTGCTCCAGTCCTACGATTTCGTCGAACTGGCGCGGCGCTTCCGATGCCGGCTCCAGATGGGCGGGTCGGACCAGTGGGGCAATATCGTCAGCGGGATCGACCTCGGACGACGGGCGGAAGGCGTGGAACTGTTCGGCCTGACGACGCCGCTCATCGAGACCGCAAGCGGCGCCAAGATGGGCAAGACGGCGGATGGCGCCATCTGGCTGAATGCCGAGCGCGTGTCCCCGTACGACTACTGGCAATTCTGGCGCAATACCGAAGACGGCGATGTCGGGCGGTTCCTGCGCCTGTTCACCGAACTTCCGATGGAGGAAATCGCGCGCCTGGAAGCGCTTGAAGGGCGCGAACTGAACGACGCCAAGAAGGCGCTGGCCGACGCCGCAACCGCGCTCTGCCACGGGGAAGATGCGGCGCGCAAGGCGGCGGAAACGGCGCGGCGGACATTCGAGCAGGGCGAGTCGGCCGAAGGCTTGCCGGAACTGGCGGTGCCGCGCGGCGAACTGGAAGCGGGGATTCCGGCGTTCGCGCTGTTTCGCCGGGCGGGACTTGCCGATACCGGCGGAGCAGCCCGGCGGCTCATCCGGGGCGGAGGGGCGCGCCTGAACGATGCTCCCGTCGCCGGCGAAGAACGGCTCGTCGGCCTCGAAGATCTGGACGGGCAGGAAGCGATCAAGCTTTCCGCCGGCCGCAAGCGCCACGTGCTGGTGCGGCCGGCGTAAGGTCGGTTTCGGTCAGGCAATCGCGTCCGCGCCCTCGACCATCGGCCGCCAGTCGGTCGAGCGCACATAGTCGGGGCGCGGGTTCTCGACATCGCGGGGCCGGTTGGCGCAGGCGTTGAAGCAGAAATAGGCATGCCAGCGGTCGGTCGCCGACAGGTTGTGGCCGGAGGCGTGCAACAGGTTGCAGTGGAAGAGCGCGGCCGTGCCGGGCGGGCCGGTCACCGCAACGGGTTCCGGCAGGGCCTGCATCGCTGCCTTCATGGTCTCCGGCTTCGAGGCCCAGAGGCTGTAGGCGGTGGAGGAATCGAAATAGGGGTCCACCCGCCCGCTGCGGTGGCTGCCCGGCAGGAAATAGAGGCAGCCGTTCATCTCGGTCGCCTCGTCCAGCATGACCAGGAAGGTCGCCATGGACGGTTCCGAGATGCCGTCCAGATGCCAGGTGCCGAAGTCCTGGTGCCACGGCCAGGCGCTGCCCTCGATGGCCGCCTTCATGTTGACCTTGCAATGGTGGATATAGACCTCGTCCGTGCCGAGCGCCTGCCGGGCCGGGCGGAGAATGCGGGGCGCATGGGCGGCGGCGCGGTAAGCGGGCGAGGCGGTCGGTCCGTCCTCGGCATGGAGGCGGAACATCGTCTTCGGCAGGCCGCTCGACCCTTCCCGGAAGACGCATTCGGCATCGAGGCCCGCGACCCGCTCCGCTTCCTCGCGAAGCCGCTCGACTTCCTCCGGCGAAAACAAGGCCGGGAAAATGAGAAAGCCGTCCCGCTGAAACTGTTCGACCTGCCGTTCCGTCAGTTCCATGGCGCGTCTCCTTCGCCTCGCAGCCGGGTTATATCCCGATGTCCTCCAGATTGTAGTCGCGAATGTCCTCTGCCGCCGCCGGCGTCCATCGATAACCGTCGGCCTCGTCGGCGAGAGGAGCGTAGCGATAGGGCTCCTCGTCCGGCCAGCGCTGGCGGCGGGCGTCTATCGCATAGAGAATCAGCCGGGCCCGGCGCCGGATGTAGTCGGCGTCGTAAACCGAGACCGGGTTGTGGACACCGCCGGTCCTCACATCCAGCACGGAGCGGCGGCGGTGGAAGCCCATATTGAGGGTGACGCGCGGCTTCGAGCCGGTGTTGGCGAAGGAGCCGTGCAGCGCCTGCCGGTTCACGATCGCAACGTCGCCGGGCGCGCATATCAGCGGCACGGCGTCCGGCAACCGGTCCGACCCCGCTGCCGCCACCATCGCCTTGATGTCCGCCCTGGCGCCGCGGTGCGATCCCGGAATGACCCAGAGGCCGTTCACCGCGTCGCAGCCGTAGAGTTGCGCCATGAAGTTGAAGCCGTGGCTGCCTTGGTCCAGTTCCGGACTGTCCCAGTGGGTCCAGCCGTCCTGGTGCCAGGCGACCGAGCCGCCCAGGCGCGGGTGCTTGATCCAGATCGCCTCGTTGAACGGCGTGAAATCGGGGCCGTTCACGGCTTCGGCGACACGCAACAGGCCGGGATGGCCGTAGAGCCGCAGGCAGGCTTCGGAATATTGCAGCGAGCCGTGAATGAGCTGCAGCACATGGGACGGCACGCCGTCGGGCGCCTCCGGCTCCAGCATCTTCGCGGGATGGCGGCCGTAGGCGTAGTCGGTGCCGCCCACCGGGTCCGACAGGGGCTTGACCCAGCCGAGGCCCCGCCCCTTCCTGCCGCGGTCGAAGGCGGGGCGGCCGCGCCTGTCCGTGTCCGCGCCCGGAGACGATGGCGTGCGGTCCAGCAGGTCCGCGAGGTCGCGTTCGATGTCGGCCAGTTCCTCCGGGCCGAGCACGCCCTCGAAGACGTAGAAGCCGTGACGCCAGTAGGCCTCCAGGATGGCCGGGTCGGGCGCGCCGTCCGGGCGGAACCGGAGCGGGCCGCGATTGTCGAGCGCGAGCGCCCGCGCCGTCCCGGCTTCGCGGTAGCGCGCCATGTCCGCTTCGGCGCTGCCGTAATCGACCGGCGGAGCTTCGTACAGGGCGAGTGCGGTCATTGTCGTTTCGGTCTCCCCTCGCCGCTCAGCGGTTGGCCGCCGCCGGCTCGAAGGCGTCGGCGCGCTCGTCCTGCCCGGTTTCGGCCAGTTCGCTCGCCGGGTCGCCCGCCACCCGGACATGGCGCAGGACGCGGGGCTGGTCGTAGTCGTAGGGCATGGCCCGGTGGAGGATGCAGCGATTGTCCCAGATCATCAGGTCGCCGGGTTCCCAGGAGTGCGAATAGGTCCGCGGCGGCCGGCAGGCAAAGTCGAGCAGTTTGTCGAGCAGCGCCTGGGCGTCTTCGTCCGCCATTCCGGGAATGCGGAACGCGTGGCGACCGATGAACAGCGACTTCCGCCCGGTCACCGGATGGGTCTTGACCAGCGGCCGGAGCGGCGCACCCCGCGTGTGGTAGCCGTAGCCTTCACCCGTCTTGAAGGTAAAGCCTGCCTTGGCCTGCGAAGCGTAAAGCGAGTGATAGGCGGAAAGGCCGGCGATGCGCTCCTTCGTGCGGTCGTCCAGCTCGTCATAGGCGGCGCGCATGTCGGCTAGTTCGGTTTCGCCGCCGCTGGGCGGCGTTACCTCGGCCGCAAGCGCGGACGCCTTGGCGGCAAGCGGCATGTAGGAGCTGTCCGTGTGCCAGCCTTCGTTGCCGCGCAGCGTCTGGTAGCGCTTCTCCTCCGGCTTCATGATTTCGCCGTCAGCCCGCTTGTTGGAGACGCGCACCGCCTTGGCGTTGTCGCGAAGATATTCGATGTCTCCGAACCGCTCGCCGAAGCCGATATGCTCCTCGTCGGTCAGATGCTGGGCCGGAAAGACCAGCGCGCCATATTCGTGGAAGGCGTCCTCGACCTCGCGCCATTCGCCGTCGCTCATGTCGCCGAGCGCAACATCTGTAATCCGGGCGCCCAGGGTGCAGTCGAGGGGAACGATATCGACCATCGGAATCCTCACTTGCTCGCGCCCGCGGATATTGCTCCGGCGCCGGCTCCGCTGCAAGGGTGCGCGGCAGCCTGCACCATGCCAGAATAGGGGCGGCGCCAGACTCGGGGAGGGGAGGGGATGACTGCCAGTTTCGACTTTTCGGACAAGGCCGTGCTGGTCACGGGCGGGTCGAGCGGAATCGGCCGCGCCATCGCCGTCGGGTTCCGCGACGCCGGCGCGGACGTCACCGTGCTCGGTACGCGGGGCGGCCCGGAGGACTATCCCGACGAGCTCACGGGCATGGCCTACCGCCGGCTCGACATGACCGACAATGACGGCATTCTTGCGCTCGCGGCCGCTACGCCGGCGCTCGACGTGCTGGTCAATTCCGCCGGCACGACGGTGCGCGGCCCGGCGGCCTTCGAGCCGGGCAATTTCGAATACACGGTCCAGGTGAACCTGAACGGCGCCTACCGCATGTCCCATGCCTTTCGGGAGCAGTTGAAGGCGTCCGGCGGCTCGATCGTCAACATCGCCTCCATGACGAGCTACTTCTCCTCGCCGCGCGGGCCGGGCTACGGCGCGTCCAAGGCCGGCATTCTCCAGTTGACGCAATCGCTTGCTTCCGCCTGGGCGCCGGACGGCATCCGCGTCAACGGCATCGCTCCCGGCTGGATAGCGACCAAGCTCACCGCCCCCGTACAGGCCAACGAGCCGGTGAACCGGAAGATCTTGGAGCGTACGCCGATGGGCCGTTGGGGACAGCCGGAAGAGATGGCCGGTACGGCGCTTTTCCTGGCTTCCGATGCCGCTGCGTTCGTCACGGGTGTCACGATCCCGGTGGACGGCGGCTGGTCCGCCGAAGGCGTCTGACACGCTTCACCGCCTCCGCGTCAATTCAGAACGACCGAAACCAGAGGAACAGCACCGATGACCCTGTCCAGCGTGAGCGACGTCGACGCGTCGTCGCCGAAACATCTGAGAGGGCGATACGCTATCGCCGGGGTGGGGGAGACCGACTATATGCGCGGCTCGGAATACTCGACCCGCTCGCTCGCCACCTGGGCGATCAAGAACGCGATGGACGATGCCGGCCTCGCGCCGGGCGACATCGACGGCATGCTGAGCTATTCCGGCAACGACTCGATCTTCTCGCCCTTCGTCGCCGGCGATCTCGGCATCCGGCTGAACTTCTACATGGACGTGCATGGCGGCGGGTCCTCGACCGAAGCGCTGATCGGCATCGCCATCGGCGTCATCGAAGCCGGCATGTGCAAGACGGTGGCGATCTTCCGCTCCATGAACGGATACAGCCAGGTGCGCATCGGCGGGACCGGCGCGCGCTCGGCCGTACCGATCAACGGCGACCAGATCCACCACCGGGCCTATGGCTGGCAGAGCGCCGGGCAGATGTTCGCGCCGACCTTCCTGCGCCACATGTACGATTACGGCACGACGCCGGAGCAGGTGGCGGCGGTCAAGGTCGCGCACTCGAAGCACGCTTCCAACAATCCGAAGGCCTATTACAAGCGCCGCTTCACCGTCGAGGATGTCGTCAGCAGCCGCATCATCTGCAAGCCGCTGCACCTGCTGGACTGCTGCGTCGAGACCGACAACGCCACCTGCATCATCGTCACGAGGCTGGATCGGGCGCGCGACTGCCGCCAGCCGCCGGCGGTCATCCAGTCCGTGGTCGGGCGCTGCTGCAAGCCGCGCATCGACATGCACTACCAGCACGGGCCGATCTCGAACGTCGCCGGCCACTACGCCAAGGACATCCTGTTCCCGAATGCGGGCGTGACGCCGGAAGACATCGACCTGACCGGCTCCTACGACGCCTTCACCTTCACCACCATGCTGCAACTGGAAGACTACGGATTCTGCAAGAAGGGCGAGGGCGGCGACTATGTGTCTTCCGGGATCATCGAGCTCGGCGGCAAGCGGCCCAACAACACCTCCGGCGGGCATCTCTGCGAGGGCTACACCCACGGCATGAACATGGTGATCGAGAACACCCGCCAGCTGCGGGGCGAGGTGGACGACAGCTGTCCCATAGGGCCGGACGGCAAGCGCCAGCACACTCATGACTACGGCGAAGGCGGATGCCGGCAGGTGAAGGATGTGGAGCTCACGGCCAATCTCGGCTGGGCCATGCCGGGCACGGGCTCGGCCATGATCATGTCCAAAGACGTGCGCTGAGGGGGAAGCAACGATGCCGCTTCAAGGCGAATATATGGGCATGATGCTCACCGTGGACGATGTGGACCGCGAGAACCGGGAGTTCTTCGCCTGGTGCGACAAGGGCGAGTTCAGGCTGCAGCGGAGTCCGGAGAGCGGGCTCCTGCGCTATCCGCCGACCACCGCCTGCCCCTGGAGCACAGACCGCGACTATGAGTGGGTCCCGGTCGAGGGGAAGGGCGCGGTGCATTCCTATGTCGAGGTCCACCACCCGATCCAGCCGGCCTTCCGCGACAAGGTCCCCTACATGATCCTGCTGGTCGATCTCGACACGCAAAAGGGCGAACCCTCGGAGTATGAGGCGCTCAGGGTCGCCGGCAATCTCGTGACCGCGGATGGCGAGTTCGCGCCGCCGGAGGCGATAAAGTCGGTCGGGATCGGTACGCGCGTCCGCATGGTGTTCTCGAAGGTCGCGGACGGCTTCTCGCTGCCGCAATGGACCATCGACGAAGACGCGGAGCAGCCCGAAGCGCCCTGGCGCTACCCGCAGGAGTAGAGCACAAGCAGATCAGGCGACGGCGTAGTCCCTGAGGACTTCCGGGCTCGGGTCCCGCCCGAGGCCGGGGCCGTCGGGCACCGCGATGCGGCCGTCCTCGACCTTGCAGAGGTCGCCGAAGATTTCCGCCTCGTGCACGCCGAAGAAGCGCTCCACAGGCTCCTCATTGTCCGCGATGGCGAGCAGGTGCAGGGTCGCGAGGAAGCCCGGCCCGAAATAGGGCGAGTGCGGCACATAGCGGACATTGTGCAGGTTGCAGAGCGCCTCGACCTTGCGCATCTCGGTCACGCCGCCGACCTTCGTCACGCTCGGCTGGGCGACATCCACCGCCCTGGCTTCGAGCATCGCCTGGAATTGCCATGCGGTGCAGAGGTTCTCGCCGGCGGCTATGCCCATGTCGAACAGGCCCCGCAGTTCCGCTAGGCCGGCGAAGTTCTCCGGCGGCCACATCGGCTCTTCCAGCCAGTGCACGTCGTGTGGCTCGAAGCTCTCCGCTTTCGCCAGCGCCTCCGCCAGGGTCCACGGGCAGTTGGTGTCCACCATCAACTTCGTCTCGGCCGGGATCGCCGCGCGGGCGGCCGCCACCGCCGGCTCCATGCGCTCGTGAAGCTTGATCCAACCGTAGCCCTGCGAAGCGGCGTCGGCGCAACGTTCGCCCACAAGCTCCGGTTCGAAATAACGCAACAGGCTGGCATAAGCTTCCAGAGACATGCGCTGCGCGCCGCCCAGGAGACGGTGGAGCGGCAGGCCCGCCGCCTTGCCGGCAATGTCCCAGAGCGCGATGTCCAGACCGGAGAGGGCGTAGATCGTCTGCCCGTAGCGCCCGAAAATGTGCAGCACCTTCTGGAGTTCGTTGTGGAGCGCCGAGATGTCGCCGGCGTCCCGGCCGATGACGAGCGGAGCGATCATCGTCTCCAGCGCCGCCCGCGTCGAAGGGATCGCGTTGAAGCCGAACGCCTCCCCCCAGCCGACATGGCCTTCATCCGTCTCGACCCTGACCAGCAGCGTGTCGAGATTGCGCCATTCGGTGCCGCCGAAGCCCGTCGGCGGGCCGCCGTGATCGAACGGGATCGACAGGGTGACGGTTTCGACGTTCGCGATCTTCACGGGTTCGCCCTCTCGTCGGCCTCGATCCAGGCGTCCAGCATTTTCTCGACGCCGGCTTGCGAAAGCCCGTCTCCGATGAAGACGATCCGGCTGGTGCGGTCGTCCGAAGGCCAGGCCTCCAGGATCGCCGGCGGATGGAACATGTGCTGCACGCCATGCACGGCCACCGGTGTTTCCAGTCCGGCGACGTTCAGAATTCCCTTGAGGCGAAGCAGCCTGTCGCCGTGGGAGGTAATCAGCGCTTCCAGGAAGCCGACCCAGCAATTCCACGAGCGGGCGCCGTCGCGGCGCAGGCAAAAGGAGTCGAATCTGTCGTCGTGGCGGTGAGTGCTGTGATCGTGGTCGTGGCCATGCTCATGGTCATCGTGACTATGGTCGTGGCCGTCATGTTCCGCAGCCTCGAAAGCCTGTTCGCGGAGCCAATTGCGGACATCCACGGACTTGGTCGCCGGGTCGTAGAGGCCGGCGCCGAACAGGCGATCGGGGTCGATCTCGCCGTGGACTGCGCGGTAGCGGGGCGCACTCGGATTGATTCCGGATAGACGCCCTTCAAGCATTGCGAGGGACTCTTCGCCGGCAAGATCCGTCTTGGTCAGCAGCAGCCGGTCGGCCATGGCCGCCTGCTTCAGCGATTCCTCATGCCGGTCGAGCTGGCCGTCGCCATGCACGCCGTCCACGGTGGCGACCACGCTGTCGAGCCGGAAACAGGCCGCCACCATCGGGTCGGCCATGAGCGTGTGCAGCACCGGCGCCGGATCGGCGAGCCCCGTGGTCTCGATCACCACGCGGTCGAAGGCCGGAATTTCCTCGCGCGCCCGGCGAACGAACAGGTCGCGCAACGTCTCCGCAAGCTCCCCCCGGATCGAGCAGCAGATGCAGCCCGAGTCCATCACCATGACGTTCTCGTCGCTCGACGCCGCAACTAGTTCGTGGTCGAGCCCGATTTCGCCGAATTCGTTGATGACGACGGCGGTCTTTTCCATCCCCGGCTGGCGGATCAGGCGGGAGAGCAGGGTGGTTTTGCCGCTCCCGAGGAATCCTGTGACGACGCTGACCGGAAGCGGTTCGTTTTCGCCGGTCACCGAAAGGCCTTGAAGGTAATCAGCGTGAATGTGTCGGTCACGCCGGACAGGGTCTGCAGGCGCTCGGTAACGAAGTGGCCGGGGTCGTCACCGTCCTCGAGATAGCATTTGACCAACAGGTCGTACTGCCCCGAAGTGGAGTAGATTTCGGACGCCTGCTCCACCTCCTGCGCAAGCCGGTCGGCGACTTCGTAGGCCTGGCCGAGAGAGCATTTTACCATGACGAAGATCGGTCTCATCCTGTCCTCCCGGCCTGCGCCCGGGCGCTATGCTGGCTGCGCGTCCCGGCCGGGGCGCAACAGGAACGCAGGTATGTGCTCGCCGAAGGCGGTATCCGGGCGGTCGACATCGGCCGCCGGGGCCGCCGGACGGCGCCGGCGTTCCTCCCCGGCGGCAGGCTGTCTGCTGCGGGGCCTGTCCTTCGGGGCCGCCTTGCGTTCGACAGGAGCCGGCGTGGCGCTGCGGCGCCGGCGTTTCGGCTCGTCGCCCCAGTTGGCTGCCTCCACCGTTTCCAGGTCGCGACGGGGAACATCGCGGCCGATCAGCTTCTCGATCCGCTCGGCATGGAGCGCGTCTTCGGGCTGCGCGATGGTGATGGCCGTGCCCGGCCGGCCTGCCCGGCCGGTGCGGCCGATGCGGTGCACATAGTCCTCCGCATGGATGGGCACATCGAAGTTGAAGACATGGCTCACGCGCGGAATGTCCAGGCCCCGCGCTGCGACGTCCGAGGCGACCAGGAGGCGGAGTTCGCCCGAGCGGAAGCGGTCGAGCGTGTCGGTGCGCAGGTATTGAGGCATGTCGCCGTGCAGGGCCGAGGTCTCGAAGCCATGCTTCGTCAGGGACTTGACGAGGATATCCACATCCCGCTTGCGGTTGCAGAAGATCAACCCGTTCTCGATGGTTTCGGCGCGCAGGATCTCGCGCAACGCTGCACGTTTGTCGTCGCGGTGAACGAGTGTCAATTGCTGGTCGACCGTCTCCGCCGGAGACGCCGGCGGCGCCACCGCGATTTCCTCCGGTTCCACGAGGAAACCGTCCGCCAGCTTGCGAATCTCCGGCGGCATGGTGGCCGAGAAGAACAGGGTCTGACGCTTTTTCGGCAGCAGGCCGACAATGCGTTCGATATCCGGAATGAAGCCCATATCCAGCATGCGGTCGGATTCGTCGATCACGAGCACCCTGACGTCGCTCAGCAGGATGCGCCCGCGCTCGAAAAGGTCGATCAGCCGGCCGGGCGTGGCGATCAGCACATCGACGCCGCGCCCCAGCGCCTTCTCCTGATCGACGAAGCTCTCTCCCCCGATCAGCAGCGCGGTCGTCAGCCGGTGGTATTTGCCGTAGCGCTCGAAGCTCTCGCTCACCTGCGCCGCCAGTTCCCGTGTGGGTTCCAGAATAAGCGAGCGCGGCATCCGCGCCCGCGCCCGCCCGGTGGCGAGCATGTCGATCATCGGCAGGGTGAAGCCCGCTGTCTTGCCGGTGCCTGTCTGCGCACAGCCCAGAACGTCGCGCCCCGTGAGCACGACGGGTATCGCCTGTTCCTGAATCGGCGTCGGTTCGGTGTAACCGGAATCCTCAACCGCTTTGAGCGTATCCTCGCTCAGTCCGAGATTTTGGAATGTCATGTGTTCTGTCGAACGATCTCTCATCAAATAGAGTTGACCGAACACATATGGCAACTTCGCGAATTGTCAAGAACTCCGGGCCCGTCCCGATATGCCCAGGGCCGATTTCCGGCAAGGCCGAATGTCGCAGACGGTACGCCTAAACGAGGCGGTTGGGGGGATCGGATCCGGCAAAAAGCGTTTCCAGACCCGAGATCACATGCCGGGCCATTGCGAGCCTCGTTTCCAGCGTCGAACTGCCGATGTGGGGCTGAACGTAGATGCGGTCGAGCCGCAGATAGGCAGGGTGAATATCCGGCTCGCCGTCGAACACGTCGAGGCCCGCGCCGGCGAGGTGGCCGCTTTCCACCGCCGCCGTCAGCGCTTCGTCATCGACCAGGCTGCCGCGCGCAATGTTCACCACCAGCGCGCCCTTCGGCAGGCGCGCAATTCGCTCCGCATTGAGCCAGTGGCGTGTTTCCGGCGAAGCGGGCGCCGCTATCGCCAGAATGTCGCTGCGGGACAGGAACTTTTCCTCGTCGGCGAAATACAGGCCCGCCCCGGCTTCCAGCGCCCGCCTGTTGCGGTAGCCGATCTCCATGTCGAAAGCCCGTGCGCGCCTGGCGATCTCGCGCCCGATTCGTCCCATGCCGAAGATACCGAGACGCTTGCCGGTCACCTCGGTGCCGATCAGTTGCCGAGGCCCCCAGCCCTTCCACCGGCCTTCGACGATCAGCGCCTGGCCCTCGCGTGCGCGCCGGGCGGCGCCCAGCATCAGCAGCATGGCGTTGTCGGCGACCGAAGCGCTGAGCACGTCCGGCGTGTAGACGACGGGAATGCCGCGCGCCTGCAATGCGTCCAGGTCGAGATGCTCATGGCCGACGGAATAGGTCCCGACTGCCTTCAACCTGTCGGGAAGGCCGGTAATCGCGGCGGCGTCGAGGCGTTCGGTCGCGTTGATGACGAGCGCGTCCATGCCACGGCATGCGGCCACCACATCGGAGGGGGAAAGGGGGCGGTCATCGACATTCAGGGTCACGTCGAACGACCGGGCCATCAGGGCCTCCACCGGTTCCGGCAGGCGCCGGGTGACGAAGATCCGTTTCATCGCCTTTTCCTTTGCCGAAGACCGCCGCGGGGCGAACCTACGTCCCGAGAACCTCGCCCGCTTCGAGCCCCGCCTCGGCCGCGCCGATCTTTCCGCCGCCGTCCGGACGGACCCGGATCGCCCGCACAGCCCCGTCGGCGGCCGCAATGACGGCGCCGTCACCGTTCACCGACAGGACCGTTCCCGGCTTCGCGCCGTCAGGGGCTTCGGCGAGGCGCGCATCGAATATCTGGAGTCTGGCGCCCGCGCGCACCGTCCAGGCGCCCGGTTGAGGGTTGCAGCCGCGAATGAGGTTGTAGACCTCCGCTGCCGGGCGGGACCAGTCGATCCCGGCGTCGTCGGCGGTGCACCAGCTTTCGTAGGTGGCCTGCGTCTCGTCCTGCGCGATGCGCGGCGCCGTGCCCGCGCGGACGAGATCGACCGCCTCCAGCATCGCGTCCACGCCCATGGGAAACAGGCGGTCGAAATAGATGCTCCCGAGCGTGTCGTCGGGTCCGATGGCGGTCTTTTTCTGCAGCAGCACCGGCCCGGTATCGAGACCGTAGTCCGGCCAGAAGATCGTGAGGCCGGTTTCCGTCCGGCCCTGAATGATCGGCCAGTTGATCGAACTCGGGCCGCGGTGAAGCGGCAGCAGGGAGGGATGGTACTGGATGGTGCCGAGCGCGGGCAGGTCGAGAAAGGAGGAAGGCACGATCTTGGTCACATAAGCCATGACGCAGAGGTCCGGCCTGAGGGCCGCGAACGCCTCGTGGACCGCCCGGTCCCGGAAGCTCTTCGGCTGATGGACGGGCAGGCCGCGTTCACCGGCCGCGGCCTTCAGGGGATCCGGACGGTCGGGCCTGGCGTCGGGAGCGCAATAGACCGCGACCACATCCTCGCCGCGCGCGAGCAGCGCGTCGAGCACCGCCTTGCCGAAAGCCTGCTGGCCGTTGACGACGATACGCATGAAGAACCCTCACCTCAGTCCGGACGGGGAAGTCTATAACACGCTTGACCGTCCTCGGGGGCTGCGCAGCGGGCCCGCTGCGCCCCCCGCCTTGCCCCAGACTGTCAACCCGGACTCGATTCGGGGTCCATCCCTGACCTGCGATGCCGCCGCAGCCGGCGGAGGCCATGCTCAACCGCCGGGGCAGGCTGCTTCGCTCCGTCCGGGGTGACAAGTGGAGTTGCGCACCCGACACCGTTCCAGAACGAACGGATCATGCTCTGACTGTCGATTTCCGCAGATATCCGGCCCGCTGTCTCAGGCCGGATTCCGCTCTACGAGCTGGCGGGCGATGATGATGCGCTGCAGCTCGTTGGTGCCTTCGCCGATCGCAAGGAGCGGCGCGTCGCGGTAGTAGCGCTCGACATGCATCTCCTTGGAATAGCCGTAGGCGCCATGGACGCGCATCGCTTCCATGCTGTTCTCGACCGCGGCTTCCGAGGCGAAGAGCTTGGCCATGCCGGCCTCCATGTCGCAGCGCTCGCCGGCGTCGTAGGCGCGGGCGGCCTGTTCCACCAGCAGCCGGGCGGCCTCGACACGGGTCGCCATGTCCGCGAGCTTGATCTGGATCGCCTGGTGCCGGGCGATGGGCTGGCCGAAGGTCTCGCGCTGCTGGGCGTAGCGGAGCGCATCCTCAAGTGCAGCGCGGGCGACGCCGACGCCTCGCGCGGCGACATTGATGCGGCCGAGCTCCAGCCCGCCGAGCGCGTGGCGCAGCCCCTTGCCTTCCTCCAGCCCGATCAGCCGGTCGGCCGGTATCCGGTAGTCCTCGAAGATGAGCTCGGCCGAATCGATGCCCTTGTAGCCGAGCTTCTCCAGCTTGCGGCTGACGCCGAAGCCGGGACCCTTTTCCGCCAGGAAGAGGCTCATGCCCCGGTGGCGCGGAGTCGCTCCGGGGTCGGTCTTGACCAGCAGCGCGAAGCAGGAGCCGTGGATGCCGTTGGAAATCCAGATCTTCGTACCGTTCACGACATAGTCGTCGCCGTCGCGCCGCGCGGTCGTGCGGATCGCCTGCAGGTCGGTGCCGCAATTGGGCTCCGTCAGCGCGAGGCCGCCGCGGACGTCGCCGGACGCGAAGCGCGGCAACCAGGTCCGCCGCTGCTCTTCCGTGCCGAAGCGCAGCACGGCCGCCGACATGATGAGATGCGAGTTGAAGATTCCGGAGAGCGACATCCACACGGCCGACACGCGCTCGACGATGCGGGCGTAGGTCGAGGCGCCGAGGCCGAGACCGCCATATTCCTCCGGGATGATGGCGCCGAAAAGGCCGAGTTCCTTCATCCGCTCGACGATCTCCGCGGGCCAGGTGTCGCTGTGCTCCAGCGCGAGCACATGCGGGCGCACGTCGCGGTCGAGGAACTTGTCCACCGTGTCGAGCAGCGCGGCTTCGAGCTCGGCGGCGTCGGGAGAGGCGGAGGAAGCATCCATCGTGTCAATACCCGGCCTTGTCATCCACGGCATGGCCGCGTCTGGGAATCAGCATGTTTCGATTGAAGCTCATGAAGACCGTGCCGTCGGCCTTGAGGCCCCGCGTCGCAATGCCGACAATGCCCTGGGTCGGACGGGAACGGCTCTCGCGCTTCTCCAGCACCTCGGATTCAGCGTAGATCGTGTCGCCGACGAATACCGGGGCGGTGAGCGCGATATCCGTCCAGCCGAGATTGGCGACGGCCTTCTGGCTTGTGTCGGACACCGACATGCCGGCCACCAGCGCCAGCGTGAAGGCGGAGTTGACGAGCGGCCGGCCGAACTCGCTGTGCCGCGCATATTCCTTGTCGAAATGGATCGGGTGCTGGTTCATCGTAAGCAGGGTGAACCAGGTGTTGTCGCTTTCGGTGATGGTTCGTCCGGGTCGGTGCTCGTAAATATGGCCGACGGTGAAGTCCTCGAAATAACGGCCGTAACTCTCACGGAACCGGTTGGGGCCCACCTCCCGGGCTTCGGCGCTCATTCCTCTTCGTCCTCCCTTGCGCGGTCGAGCATGGTACGGATCGCCTCGATGCAACGACCGCAGACCGGAGCGCAGCCATGACCGCGGAAAACCTCAGCCACGCGGCTTGCGCCCGCGACGAGCGCGCCCTCCACGGCTTCCGCCGAAAGGTCGTTGCAAAGACAGACCCTCATCCCTGCCACCATGGGCCGCAAGGGGCCTGATTGACAAGGTAGTATCCAGTGCATACCGTCCGCCGCTCGAAGGTGGGCGTCGATCCGGGACAAGTCGGGAGGTTGAGTGGCTCTTCTCGAAATTGACGAATTGAAAACGCAGTTCTTCACTTCGGCGGGGACCGTGCTCGCCGTGGACGGGATCTCCTATACGGTGGAAGAAGGCGAGACGGTTGCAGTGGTCGGCGAGTCCGGCTGCGGCAAGTCCGTGTCCGCGCTGTCCATATTGCGGCTCGTGGCGGATCCGCCGGGCAAGATCGTCGGTGGGCGGATCGGCTTCATGGGCCGCAATCTGCTGGAGCTGAGCGACCGGGAGATCCGCGAGGTGCGCGGACGCCACATCGGCATGATATTCCAGGAGCCGATGACCTCGCTCAATCCCGTGCTGTCCATCGGAACGCAACTGACCGAGACCGTCGTCCACCATCTCGGCTACAATGAGGAGAAGGCGGCATCGCGTGCGCTCGAGCTGATGGAGATGGTCGGCATCTCCGATCCGCCGCGCCGGCTCGACCAGTATCCTCACCATCTGTCGGGGGGCATGCGCCAGCGCGTGATGATCGCGATGGCGCTCGCCTGCGAGCCCAAGCTGATTATCGCTGACGAGCCGACGACGGCGCTGGACGTTACTATCCAGGCGCAAATCCTTGAATTGATGAAGAACCTGACCCGCGAACTGGGCGTGGCGATGATTATCATTACCCACAATCTCGGCGTGGTCGCCCGCTACGCCGACCGGGTGAACGTGATGTACGCGGGCAAGATCATCGAAGAGGGCAGCGCCGAGGACGTCTATCACCGGCCGCGCCATCCCTACACGCTGGCCTTGCTGAACTCCGTGCCGCGGGTGGACCAGCAGCGCTCCGCCAAGCTCGATCCGGTCGAGGGCCAGCCGCCGGACCTGACACGCCTCGACGGAAGCTGCTCCTTCCGCCCGCGCTGCCGCTATGCGCAGGAGCAATGCGCCCAGTCGTTCCCGGAACTTGAGAGCGTAGGGGAAGGACACCGATCGGCCTGCTTCCGCTCGCAGGAGATCGCCGCCGGGCTGGAGCAGGTCGCATGAACGACATTGCGACCCAGGCCAGTCACCGGGGAACGGTATCCGAGGACGTTCTCGTTTCCGTGAACGGCCTCAAAATGCATTTCCCTGTGACGGAAGGTATCGTCATGCGCCGGGTCGTCGCGCATGTGAAGGCGGTGGACGGCATCGATTTCGAGATCCGCCGGGGGGAGACGCTCGGTCTCGTCGGCGAGTCCGGCTGCGGCAAGACCACGACCGGGCGCTGCATCCTGCAGCTGGAACGGCCGACGGCGGGCTCCATTACCTTCGAGGGCCAGGAACTGAGCGGCCTTCGCGGAGAGGCGCTCCGCTCCATGCGGCGGCGCATCCAGGTGATCTTCCAGGACCCCTACAGCTCGCTCAATCCGCGCCTCAAGATCGGCGAGATCATCGGCGAGCCGATCCGCGTCCACGGACTGATCCCGGACAAGGCGAAACGCGAGGACCGGGTGCGTGAACTGCTCGCGGTTTGCGGCCTCAACCCCGCCTTTGCGGACCGCTACCCGCACGAGATGTCGGGCGGCCAGCGCCAGCGCGTCGGCATTGCGCGGGCGCTCGGGCTGGAGCCGGACTTCATCGTTTGCGACGAGGCGGTGTCGGCGCTCGACGTGTCGATCCAGGCGCAGGTCATCAACCTGCTGGAGGACCTGCGGGACGAGTTCGACCTGACATACCTGTTCATCAGCCACGATCTTTCGGTGGTGCGCCATATCTGCCATCGGGTGGCGGTGATGTATCTGGGCAAGATGGTCGAGCTCGCCGAGACGGACGAGCTGTTCGACAATCCGATGCATCCCTACACCAGGGCGCTGCTGGAGGCGGTTCCGATCCCCGATCCGGTGGTCGAACAGGCCCGCGCGCACCAGGTCATCAAGGGCGAGATTCCGAGCCCGATCAATCCGCCTTCGGGCTGCGTCTTCCATCCGCGTTGCGATATCGCGGTGGACGGCTGCCCGAATGCGGTCCCGGCTTTCCGCGAGGTCAAGCCGGGCCACTGGGTTGCCTGCACGGAGGTGTAGCAACGGGAATGCCGCCCGGGAGTGCGCAGGGACGCAGGGGCGGAACGGAGGGCGTTACGGCGCCTGCCACGCAGCCGGGCCTCGGAGCGGGGCCCGATAATCAGGGAGGTAGCGTGTCTGCCATGAAAACGAGTTTCACCAGATTGGCTCTAGCGGCCGGTCTCGGCGCGGCCGTTGCGGCTGGCGGCGTCGTGGCGGCGTCAGCGGAGGAACCGAAGAGGGGCGGCGTGCTGCGCATTGTCGTCGCCGGCAAGATCCCGTCCTATGACGGGCACCGGGAGTCGACCTTCGCGATGATCCACCCGATCCGGCCGTTCTACAGCTTGCTGATCCGGGTCAACCCGGACAATCCGCAATCGGCGGATTTCGTTTGCGACCTGTGCGAAGGCGATGTTCCGAAGCCGACCAACGAAGGCAAGACCTACACCTTCAAGCTCCGCCAGGGCGTCGAGTTCCACGACGGCACGCCGTTGACCGCAGACGATGTCGTTGCAACTTACAACAAGATCGTCTTCCCGCCGGAAGGCATTCTGAGCAACCGCGAAAGCCGGTTCTCGATGGTGGAAACGATTTCGGCGCCGGACGACCACACGGTCCAGTTCGACCTGAAATATGCCTCGCCGGGCTTCATCCCGATCGTCGCTACGCCGTTCAACTTCATTTACGCGAAGAACGATCTGGAGCGGGAGGACCCGGAGGGCAAGGATCCGCATTACGGCCTGAAATGGCACCAGAGCAACATCAACGGCACCGGGGCATTCTCGTTCGTCGAGCACCAGCCCGGCTCGCATGTGCTGGGCAAGCGCCACGAGAAATACCATCATGAAGGCAAGCCCTATCTCGATGGCTACAAGGCGATCTCCGCGCCGAAAATGTCCGTCCGCATCCAGTCGATCCGCGGCGGGCGCGCCGACATCGAGTTCCGCGGCTTCCCGCCGAAGGCTCGCGACGACCTCGTCAAGGCGCTGGGCGAGGACATCACCGTGCAGGAGAGCGCATGGAACTGCACCTTCGGCTACGGTGCGAACCAGCACAAAGAGCTCTTCAAGGACAAGCGCGTCCGGCAAGCTCTCACTCTCGCTCTCGACCGTTGGGGCGCTTCCAAATACCTGTCCAAGATCGCGATCGTGAAGACGGTCGGCGGCCTCGCCCTGCCGGGCCATCCGGTTGCGACGGACGAGGAGACGCTCAAGACCTATTACGGCTACTGGCCCGACATCGAGAAGAGCCGCGAGAAAGCGCGTGAACTTCTCAAGGAGGCGGGTGCCGAGGGGGCGTCGTTCAAAATCTGGAACCGGGCCGTGGATCAGCCCTACAAGGCGGTCGGCACCTGGATGATCGACCAGTGGCGGCAGATCGGCCTGAATGTTGAGCAGATCGTGGTGCCGACCGGTCCGTGGTATGCCGGCCTGCGGGACCCGAGCGCGGAAGGCGCGGATGTCAACATCTGGCCGTCCTGCCAGAGCGTGGTGAATCCGGTCGTCGATGCGGGCGCGTGGATCTCGAAGTCGAGGGCGCCGGACAATCGGGGCCATTACGAGGATCCCGTGCTGGACGGGTGGTACGACGAGATGCAGCAGGAAAGCGACCCGGCCAAGCAGCTGGAACTTTACAGGAAGTTCGAAAAGCGCGTCCTGCACGAGGAAGCGCATTTCGGCCAGATCCTGTGGTGGCACAAGATCAACCCGCACCGTTCCTTCGTGAAGGGCTGGAAGATCGCGCCGTCGCACTATCTGAACCAGTCGCTGGACCAGGTCTGGCTCGATCTTCCCGACGAGGAGCGCGAGCAGCGCACCATGGACGAACTGGGCGGCTGACCGCCCGACCTCTCGCGCCGCTCCGGAAGACCGGAGCGGCGCCTTCTCTCTTAGAGGCGTTCATTCATGTACAAATACGTTGTCAAACGAATACTGCTGCTGATCCCAACCCTGCTGGGAGCGGCGATTCTCGTTTTTCTGCTGTTGCGGGCTGTGCCCGGCGACGTGTGTCAGCTTCGGCTCGGCGGCGGAGGCGAATTCGTGGACCCGGCGGCGCTGGAGCAGTGCAAGGTGCTGCTCGGCCTCAAGGACCCGCTGCATGTCCAATTAGTCGATTTTCTTGCGGGTTTCGCTACCTTCAATTTCGGCGAGTCCATGTGGACCGGCCGGCCGGTCTCCTACGAGATCGCACTGCGGTTCGAACTCTCGCTCCAGATCGCGATCATGGCGACGCTGGTGTCCATCATCGTCGCCATTCCGCTCGGCACCATCTCGGCGATCAAGCAGAACACCTGGATCGACTATGTGGTCCGCACGATCAGCATCGCCGGAATCGCCATCCCCTCCTTCTGGCTCGGAATCATCATCATTCTCGGGCTGCTGATTACTACGCAGGCGTGGACCGGCACGCCGTGGATGCCGCCCATCGACTACCGGCCGCTCTGGCAAGACCCGGCCTATAACCTGTCGATGCTGATCTGGCCTGCCGTCGCAACGGGCTACCGTTATTCTGCTGTGGCGACCCGTATGACGCGTTCCGCCCTGCTTGAGGTGCTGCGGGAGGATTATGTGCGCACCGCCCGCGCCAAGGGCCTGCTGGAGAAGATGATCATCAACCGCCACGCGCTGCGCAACTCGCTGCTGCCCGTGGTGACGATCATCGGCATCGAGTTCGCCTTCCTGATGGGCGGCCTCGTGGTGACCGAGCAGGTCTTCAACCTGAACGGCATCGGCAAGCTGTTCGTCGAATCGGTGACCAACCAGGATTATGTGATGACCCAGTCGCTGGTCATGCTGGTGGTCACCATCTTCGTCCTCGTCAACCTCGTGGTCGATATCCTTTACGCGGTGCTCGACCCGCGCATCCGCTACAGCTAGGAGGACTGGTCCTATGGCGACTGTTTCCCAGGGCAGCCTTGCGGTAGCCATGTTCGAGGAGCCCGCGGCCTTCAAGCCGTGGCATGTGAAACTGCGCGAAACGGCGCGCAAGCAGCCGATCGGCGTCGCCGGGGCCCTCATCGTGGCGCTGATGATCCTGATGGCGATCTTCGCCGATGTCGTGACGCCCTACGACCCGCTGCTCAACTCCTACGAATACATGCTGGCGCCGCCGGACGGGAACTTCATCTTCGGCACCGACATGCTGGGACGGGATGTCTATTCCCGCATCGTTTACGGCGCCCGCACGGCGCTGTTCGTCGGCTTTGCTTCCGCGGCGGTCGGCGGCTTCCTCGGCCTTGTACTGGGCGTTTCCAGCGCCTATTTCGGCGGCCTGTTCGACCTCATCTTCCAGCGCGTCATGGATGTCTTCATGGCGTTCCCGCTGGTCATCATGGCGCTGGCCGTGGTGTCGATCCTCGGCACCGGCACGGAGAACGTGATCCTGGCGATCATCGTGCCCTTCGTGCCCAGATGCGCGCGGGTGGTGCGGTCTTCCGCGCTCCAGATCCGCGAGATCCCCTATATCGACGCGGCGAAGGCCTGCGGCTTCGGCCATGCGCGCATCATCCTGCGCCACATGGCGCCGAACGTGATGGCGCCCTTCCTCATCATGGTGACGGCCTTCGTCGGGCAGGCGATCCTGACGGAGGCGTCGCTGTCCTATCTCGGCCTCGGCGTGCAGGAGCCGACGCCCGCCTGGGGGCTGATGCTGCAGGGCGGCGCGGAGGAATTCGCCGAGAGCGCGCCCTGGGTCGCCGTCTTTCCCGGCCTCGCGATCACGCTCGCCGTGTTCGGCTTCAACCTCTTCGGGGACGCGCTCCGCGATGTGCTCGACCCGAGGCTCCGCTCGTCGCAGTAACCGACAGAGGAGGGTGCAGCCATGCCCGGACGGGAGCGGGAAGAGTTTCGCATCGAAGGACTGAACGAGCCCATCAGCCACTACACGGACGCCGTGCGGTTCGGCGACCTCCTGTTCGTGTCCGGGATCGCGCCTGTCGACGAGAACCTCAATCTGGTCGGCGGGGACGATGTGGGCGCCCAGACGAGGCGCCTGTTCGAGAACATGGACCGGATCCTGCAGGCGGCCGGGGCAACATTCGCCGACATACTCAAGGTGACGGTCTACCTGACGGACGTGAACGACCGCTATGCGGTGGATGTCGTCCGGCGGGAGTTCTTCGGCGAGGCCCGCCCCGCCAGCACGCTCATCGGCATTGCGGAGCTGGCCGTGCCGGGAATGAAGGTCGAGATCGACGCCGTGGCCGGCCTGCGGGGCTGACTCCCGTCGCTTCCGGGTCAGGAGGGCGGCGGCTCCAGCACCAGCTTTCCGACGAAGCCCTTGGCCAGGAACATCTCCTGGACTTCCGCGATCCGGGCGAGCGGGAAGACCCCGGACACGACGGGGCGGATTTCACCGCGTTCGATGTAGCGGACCAGGTTCTCGAACACGACATCCTCCTGGAAGGTGCAGCCGAAGAACGACAGGTCCTTCAGGTAGAGCGTGCGCAAGTCCAGTTCGACGACCGGTCCGGCGATGGCGCCGGCAACGGCGTAGCGTCCGCCGCGCCGCAGCAGGTCAAGCAGCGCGGGCCACGTCCTCCCCGCCACCAGGTCGATCACGACATCGACGGAGTCCGGCCCGAGTTCGGCAAGGAGGTCCGCATCGCGGTCGATTACGCGGTGGGCGCCGACCTTGCGAATGTCCGCCGCCTTGGCCTGGGCCGCCACGGCGATGACATGCGCCCCCCGGCGGCGCGCGAGTTGCACGGCAGCCGATCCGACCCCGCCTGAAGCCCCGGTCACCAGCACGCGCTCCGCGCCCGCCGCGGCCCGGTGCAGCATGTTTTCCGCCGTGGACCAGGAACAGGGAATCGACGCAAGTTCGGCGTCGGTCCAATCGCACCGCACGCGGAAGGTTTCCGAAGCGGGAGCCCTGGCGAATTGCGCGAACGCGCCGTCGCACTCGGACCCGAAGGTCCAGCACTCGTACGGGCGCCAGCCGGCATAGCTGCGCAACATGGTCTTGACGATGACGCGCTCTCCGATCCGACCGGCATCCACCCTGCTGCCGACGGCCACGATCCTGCCGCAACAGTCGGCGCCCTGAATCCGGGGGAAGGTCATCGGCCGGCCGGACCATGTTGCGTCATCCGGGTCGATTTCACCGAAGCCCTTTGCGCCGCCCACTCCTGTGCCGGCGTCCACTTTCTTCGAATACCAGCCGATACGGGTGTTGATGTCGGTGTTGTTCACGCCAGCGGCGCCCACCTCGATCAGTACTTCGCCGGGACCGGGCTCCGGCGTGGGAACATCTTCGCGGAACTCGAGGACATCCGGTCCTCCGTGGCCGGTCAGGAGCACCGCGGTCATGCGAGATGGAATCGTCCGGCTCACGTCCGCCTGCCGCAGGTCCGCCACTCAGTCGGCCTCGAACACGGTGCGTCCGTCCACGACGGTGCGGAGCACCCGGCCCTGGACCGGGCGGCGGTCGAAGGGCGAGTTCTTGGATTTGCTCCGGAACCCGTCCACTTCGATTCGGGCCGGAATGTCGGGGTCGAAAATCACGACATCGCCCGCCCGGCCCGGCGCCAGCCGCCCGAGCGGCAGGCCCAGCAGGTCGGCCGGGGCCGAGGTCAGCTTCTCCAGCACGTCCAGCAGCGGCATGTGGCCGTTGTGATACAGCTCCAGCGAGAGCGGCAGCAGGCTTTCCAGCCCGACGATTCCCGGCTCCGCATCGCCGAAGGGCAGGCGCTTCGACTCCTGGTCCTGCGGGTCGTGGTCGCTCGCAATGGCGTCGATCGTGCCGTCGGCCAGCGCCTCGACCACCGCGCGCCGGTCCGCCTCCGAGCGGAGCGGCGGCGAGACCTTGCCGAAGGTCCGGTATTCGCCGACGGCGGTTTCGTTCAGCGCGAAATAGTGCGGCGCCGTATCGCAGGTGACCCGCCAGCCCTCGCGCTTGGCGCGGCGGATCAGCGCCAGCCCCTGCCCGGTGGTGACATGGGCCGCGTGGTAGCGCCCGCCGGTCAGTTCCACGAGGCGGAGGTCGCGATCGATCATCATCGCTTCCGCGACGGCCGGTATGCCCGGCAGGCCGAGGCGGGTGGCGATCTCGCCCTCGGTCACCGCCCCGCTCCGCGCAAGATCGGGCTCCTCCGGGTGCTGCACGATCAGCGCGTCGAAGGCCTGCGCATAGAACAACGCCCGGCGCATGACGCGGGCACTCGAAACCGCGCGCAGGCCGTCCGTGAAGGCAAGCGCGCCGGCATCCTTGAGCATGCCGAGCTCGGTCAGCTGCTCGCCTTTCAGGCCGCGCGTGAGGGCGCCGTAGGCGAACACCTTGACCCGCCGCACCTCGCGGGCGCGCCGGGCGATGAACTCGACGACATTCACATCGTCGATCACCGGCGAGGTGTTGGGCAGGGCGACGACGGCGGTGACCCCGCCGGCCGCCGCCGCCAGGCTGCCGCTGTCGATGGTCTCCTTGTGCTCGCCGCCGGGCTCGCCGAGCTGCACCCGCATGTCCACCAGGCCCGGCGCGGCGCAGGCGCCGCCGCAGTCGATAACGGCCGCGCCCTCCGGAACCGAGTCGGCGGTCACTTCCGGACCGATGGCGGCGACCCGCCCGTCCTCGATCAGGACGCCGCCGGGCGCGTCCAGACGCGCCGCCGGGTCCAGCAGCCGGGCGTTGACGAGAGCCGTCCGCTTGGTCACGCGGCCTCGGCGCGGTTCGACTGCAGTTTTCGGGTCAGCAGGTCGAGGCAGGCCATGCGGACCGCGACGCCCATCTCCACCTGCGCCTGGATCAGCGAGCGGTGGATGTCGTCGGCCACGTCGCTGTCGATCTCCACGCCGCGGTTCATCGGCCCCGGATGCATCACCAGCGCATCCGGCCTGGCGGCCGCCAGCTTGCGGGCGTCGAGCCCGAAGAACCGGAAATACTCGCGCACCGACGGCACGAAGCTGCCCTGCATCCGCTCCGTCTGGAGGCGCAGCATCATCACGATGTCCACCCCGTCGAGACCGGCGCGCATGTCGTGGAACACCTCGACGCCGAACCGGTCCATCTCCGCCGGCAGGAGGGTAGGCGGCGCCACGACCCGCACGCGCGTGCCCATGGCGTTGAAGAGGTGGATATTCGAGCGCGCAACGCGGCTGTGCATGATGTCGCCGCAGATCGCGACCGTGAGGCCGGAGAGGCCGCCGAGGCGCCGGCGGATGGTCAGCGCGTCGAGCAGGGCCTGGGTCGGATGCTCGTGCCATCCGTCGCCCGCATTGATGACCGCCCCGTCCACCTTCTCCGCCAGCAGATGGACGGCGCCCGATTGCGGATGGCGCACCACCAGCAGGTCGGGGTGCATGGCGTTCAGCGTGAGCGCGGTGTCGAGCAGCGTCTCGCCCTTCTTGATGGCGCTGATGTCGGGGGAGATGTTGATGACATCGGCCCCGAGCCGTTTGCCCGCGAGTTCGAAGCTGGTGCGCGTGCGTGTCGAGGTCTCGAAAAAGACATTGATGACGGTGCGCCCCTTCAGCACCGCGACCTTCTTGTCGTCGCGCCGGCTCTGCTCGACATAACTCTCGGAAAGGTCCAGCAGGGCCGAAATCTCGCCGGGCGCAAGGCCCTCTATGCCGAGCAGGTGACGATGCGGGTAGCTGTAGGGGGCGACATCGGCCATAAAGCGGCTTTGTGCGGGGGATTCGCCCTTCGATCAAGGGGTTGTCCCTCCAGGACTGTGGATGAAACGCCGAGCCGGGAGCAACCGCGCCATGGACATGCGTCTGACGCCGTTTCAGCAGGAGCTCGTCGGGAAGGCGCGCCGCCTGGCGGTGGAACGGTTCGCGCCGCGCGCTGCTGCGCTCGACCGCGAGGCGGCCTTCCCCTTCGAGGACTATGACGATCTGCGGGAGGAAGGGCTGCTGGCGCTCTGCGTGCCGGAGGCCCATGGCGGGCTGGGAGCGGATTTCGAGACCTATTGCCTTGTCGCGGAACAGCTTGCCCGCGGCAATGCCTCCACGGCGCTCACCTACAACATGCACTGCCTCACCATGATGCTGATGGGCGAGATGGCGGACCGCTTCGGGATGCCGGAGGAGAAACGCGCCCGCCATGAGCGCCTCCGCGCGGAGAAGTTCCGCGAAGTGGTCGAGAAGGGCGTGTTCTACGGCCAGCCGCACAGCGAGCCGGTGGAGCAGGGCGAGACCGACACGGCCTTCAGCGTCGGCGGCAGGCGCTTCGGCACCGAGGCGCGGAAGGTGGAGGGCGGCTACCGGGTGACGGGACGCAAGTTTTTCGTCTCGCTCTCGGGGGCTGCCGACTATTTCGCGACGCCGGCGATCCTGGTGGACGAGGGCGACATGCCCTGGCTGGAGCGCACGCTCTACCTCAAGGTGCCGCGCGACGCCGAGGGCGTGACCTTCGAGGGCGACTGGGACCCGATCGGCATGCGCGCCACGGTGAGCCGGGAGATGCGCCTGGCCGACGTGTTTGTGCCGGACAGCGGCGACATCCTGCCGCCCGGCGTCTTCGGCGGCCTTTATCTCACCGCCTCGCATGCCCCGATGGGCTTTTCCGCCACCTTCCTCGGCCTCGCGGTCGAGGCTGCCGGGACCGCGCTCGCCTATCTGCGTGGCGAGCTTGCGGGCGCGCCCGGCCGCCCCACCGTCGCGCCGTCCGCCAGCAATGCGGTCGCCGACATGATCCTGATGCTGGAGGCGACGCGCTCGCTCTTCTACCACGCCGTCTCGGAGGCCAAGCTGCCGCCGACGCCGGAAACCCGCCAGCGCGCCCGCGCCGCCCATGTCACGGTGCAGCTCAATGCCGTCGAGATCACCTCGCTCGCCATGCGGGTCTGCGGCGGCCGCGCGATCCTGAAACGCTTCCCGCTGGAACGCCACCTCCGCGACGCCCGCGCCGCCTCCGTCATGCGCCCCTGGACGCAGGACATCGTGACGGAAGAGATATGGAATGCGGCGCTAGGCGGGGAGCGGGGCGAGCCGGCGTAGGCTCGCTTCATCGGTCTGCCGATATACGAATTCGTTATATTGACCCCCGAGAGGCAGGGGATCCCGATGGTCGACGAACGAAGCATTTGCGCGCGTCAGGATCGACGACCTGCTCAGGGATTCCGGCTGGAAAATCCGCTTGGCATAGAGGGCCTTGCGCCCGGCGAGATTTCGGCCCTGCTGGATCTTTCAAAGAGCTATGTCGAGCAGAGCCGGCGCGACGACAAGAAGGTCGCGGTGCTGAAGGGGCGCACCGTCATCAATATCTTCTTCCCGTCATGCCCGGAACAAGTCCGGGCATGACGGAGGAGCCTGTCCTGAGCCTGTCGAAGGGCGGCCGCCGCGCCTAAAGCGGCTCCAGGCGCCAGATCCGGGCGTCGTGCTCGTCCAGCAGCAGGTAGATCAGGCCGTCGGGGCCGGTGCGCACGTCGCGGATCCTGTTGCCGAAGCCGGTCAGCAGGCGTTCCTCGTGGACCACCCGGTCGCCGTCCAGTTCCAGCCTGACGAGCAGCTGGGCGCGCAGCGCGCCGACGAAGAGGTTGCCGTCCCAGCGGGGAAACCT
Source organism: Alphaproteobacteria bacterium (assembly GCA_022825195.1). GTDB lineage: Bacteria > Pseudomonadota > Alphaproteobacteria > Bin95 > Bin95 > Bin95. The sequence continues at coordinate 76,425 of JAJDYL010000218.1, read as the reverse complement.
GTCGCCGCGATAGACGGTCAGCCCCGAAGGCGCGATCGAGGGCGTCCAGTATGTCGCGGGCTGCTCCATGCCCGGCCGGGCGGTCTCGTCGGTGATTTTCGTGCCGCTGTAGTTGCGCCCGTAAGTGATCGTCGGCCAGCCATAGTTCCGCCCGCGGCGGACAAGGTTGACCTCGTCGCCGCCGCGCGGCCCGTGCTCCTGCGACCAGAGCCGCCCGGTCTGCGGGTCGAAGGCGAGGCCCTGCGGGTTGCGGTGCCCGTAGGACCAGATCTCCGGCAGCGCCCCGGACCTGCCGGCGAAGGGGTTGTCCGGCGGCGCCGCGCCGTCCGGATCGAGCCTCAGGACCGCGCCGGCATGGCTGCCGAGGTCCTGGGCGTTCGGCCGGTGGCCGCGGTCGCCGATGGTGACATACAGCTTTCCGTCGGGCCCGAACCGCAGCCGCGAGCCGAAATGCCGCCCCGTGCTGCCCGACGCGCGGCCGGTGAACAGGGTCCCGAACCCGCGAAGCCGGTCTCCGTCCAGCACCGCCGTGCCGACGGCGGTCGTCATGCCTTTCGCGGTGTCGAGGATATGGCTCAGGTAAATCCGGCCGTTGGCCGCGAAGTCCGGGTCGAGAATGACATCCATCAGCCCGCCCTGGCCGTAGGCCTCGATGCGCGGCAGCCCCGGAAGCGGCTCCGAAGGCGTCCCGCCGGGCTCCAGCAGGCGGAGATTGCCGTCCAGTTCCGTCACCAGCAGGCGTCCATCGGGCAGGAACGCCATGCCCCAGGCCTGGTCGAACGGGCCACCGACCGGAACGAGCCGGAAGGCGTGTTTCTCCGAGCGGTATTCGCGCGGCTCAGCAGCAGTCGTGCAGCCGCCTCCCACCGCGCCCAGGCAGAGCAGGGCGGCGAGCGCGACGGCCCATATCCGGCGCCGGGAACGGGATTCGTCAGTCATTCCGCAGTCCCGAAGCCGTTTCCTCCCGCATCCGCCTGGCGCCCGTCGGCGTTCCCCGGCTACAGCGCCGCCGGCTCCTTCTTCCGGGCCTTTTTCGCCGGGGGCGGCTCGGGGTAGGCGAAGGTGAGGCCGTCTTCGCCGACATCCACTTCCACGGAGCCGCCCTTGGCGAGGCGGCCGAACAGCAATTCCTCGGCGAGCGGCTTCTTGATGCTCTCCTGGATCACGCGGGCGAGCGGGCGGGCGCCGTATTCGGTGCTGTAGCCCTTCTCGGCCAGCCACTCGCGGGCTGCGTCGGTCAGCAGGATTTCCACCTGGCGGTCGTCCAGCTGGCCCTCCAGCTCCGCGATGAACTTGTCCACCACCCGGTGCACGACCTCCATGGGCAGGTTGCCGAAGGAAATGGTGGCGTCGAGGCGGTTGCGGAACTCCGGGGTGAAGAGCCTGTCGATGGCCTCCTTGTCGTCGCCCTCGCGGACATTGCGCCCGAAGCCGATCGCTGCCTTGGCTAGGTCCGTCGCGCCGGCATTGGTCGTCATGATGAGGATGACATTGCGGAAATCGACCTGCTTGCCGCTGTGGTCCGTCAGCTTGCCGTAGTCCATGATCTGCAGCAGCACGTTGAAGACGTCCGGGTGCGCCTTCTCGATCTCGTCGAGCAGCAGCACCACATGCGGGTTCTTGTCCACCGCATCCGTCAGCAGGCCGCCCTGGTCGAAGCCCACATAGCCGGGCGGCGCGCCGATCAGCCGCGAAACGCTGTGGCGCTCCATATATTCCGACATGTCGAAGCGCACGAGCTCGACGCCCAGGCAGCGCGCCAACTGGCGGGCGGCCTCGGTCTTGCCGACGCCGGTGGGGCCGGAGAACAGGTAGCTGCCGATGGGCTTCTCGGGCTCGCGGAGGCCCGCCCGCGCGAGCTTGACCGCGCTCGCCAGCGCCTCGATCGCCGGGTCCTGGCCGAAGACCACCGTCTTCAGGTCGCGCTCCAGCGTCTGCAGCGCCTCGCGGTCGTCGCGGCTGACGCTCTTCGGCGGGATGCGCGCGATCTTGGCGACGATGCCCTCGACATCGCGCACGCCGACGGTTTTCTTGCGCCGGCTCGGCGGCAGCAGGAGCTGGGCCGCGCCGACCTCGTCGATGACGTCGATGGCCTTGTCGGGCAGCTTGCGGTCGTTGATGTAGCGCGCCGACAGGTTGACCGCCGTGCGGATGGCCTCGGTGGTGTAGCGGACGCCGTGATGCTCTTCGTAATAGGGCTTGAGGCCCATCATGATCTTGATGGCGTCCGGCACCGACGGCTCGTGCACATCGATCTTCTGGAAGCGGCGCACCAGCGCGCGGTCCTTCTCGAAATAGTTGCGGTATTCCTTGTAGGTGGTCGAGCCGATGCAGCGCAGCGTGCCGCTGGCGAGCGCCGGCTTCAGGATGTTGGAGGCGTCCATCGAGCCGCCGCTGGTGGCGCCCGCGCCGATGACCGTGTGGATCTCGTCTATGAACAGGATCGCGCCCTCCAGCGCCTCCAGTTCCGCCAGCACCTGCTTCAGCCGCTCCTCGAAGTCGCCGCGGTAGCGCGTGCCCGCGAGCAGCGAGCCCATGTCGAGCGCATAGATGGTCGCCTCCGCCAGCACCTCCGGCACGCTGTCCTCGACGATCTTGCGGGCGAGGCCCTCGGCGATCGCCGTCTTGCCGACGCCGGGCTCGCCGACGTAAAGCGGGTTGTTCTTGGTCCTCCGGCAGAGGATCTGGATGGTCCGCTCGACTTCCAGTTCGCGCCCGATCAGCGGGTCGATCTTGCCCGCGTCCGCCTTCTCGTTGAGGTTGACGCAATAGGCCTGCAGCGCTTCGGCCGGCTTGCTCTTGGCCGACTCGCCGGCCTCGTTCTCCTGGCGCTCCTCGGCGCCGCGCACCCGCCGGGGCTCCGAATGGCCGGCGCTCTTGGCGATGCCGTGGCTGATGTAGTTCACGGCGTCGAGGCGGGTCATTTCCTGGCCCTGCAGGAAGAACACGGCGTGGCTTTCGCGCTCCGAGAAGATCGCCACGAGCACGTTGGCGCCCGTGACTTCCTCGCGCCCCGACGATTGCACATGGATGGCGGCGCGCTGGAGGACGCGCTGGAAGCCGGCCGTCGGCTTGGGGTCCTCCTCGCGGTCCACTACGAGATTGTCGAGCTCGTCGTCCAGGTATCCGGAAACCTCGGACCTGAGATTGTCGACATCGACCGAGCACGCGCGCAGCACCGCCACGCAGTCCCGGTCCTCGGTCAGCGCCAGCAGCAGGTGCTCCAGCGTCGCATATTCGTGGCTGCGTTCCTTCGCGTAGGAGAGCGCCCGGTGCAGCGTCTGTTCGAGGGTGCGCGACAGCATCACCGGCTACTCCTTCTCAAGCGTCAGCTGCAACGGATGTTCGTGCCGTCGCGCGAAGTCAACGACCTGGGTGACCTTGGTTTCCGCGACTTCGTAGGTATAGACTCCGCAGACTCCGATTCCGCGCTGATGGACCAGCAGCATGATTTTCGTCGCTTCCTCGCGGCTCTTGTGGAAGAAGGCCTGCAGGATGTGGACGACGAATTCCATCGGCGTGTAGTCGTCGTTGAGCATGATGACCTTGTATAGAGAAGGCTTCTTGGTCTCCGGCTTGGACCGGACGAGCAAGCCGGTCGTCGGGCTGCCGTCTCCGCCTCGCCGTTCGTCGCTCATCGACTTCCTCCCGCACAGGGACCGCTTTCTCGACACTAGCATAGCCGGTACGGAAGTAGGAGTAAGCCTCAGCCGTTCGAGGCCGGCCGCAGGCGGTTCCGCGGTGGAAAAACGCTTCGCGGCATTGCGGCGGAACCGGATTGACTCTATGTCGGCCGTGGAGGGTCCATGAAGCCGATTCTCGCTGTCCTGCTTCTTGCTGCCGCGGTTCTTGCGGCCGGTCCCGCTCCGGCGGCGCGTTACGCGGCGGTCGTCATCGATGCCGACACGGGCGCCGTGCTGCACGGAGAGCGGTCCACAGCGCGCCGCTATCCGGCCTCCCTTACCAAGATGATGACCGTGTATCTGCTCTTCGAGCGGCTTCGGAGCGGCAGGTTCAAGCCGACGACGCGCATGAAGGTCCCGCACCGCGCGACCCTGCAGCCGGCTTCGAGACTCGGTCTCAAGCGCGGGTCCACGATTACCGTTCGCGAGGCGATACGGGCCCTGGTCGTCAAGTCCGCCAACGACGTGGCGACGACCGTGGCCTATTTCATCGCCGGCAGCGAGCGGAAATTCGCGAAAGTGATGAACCGCAAGGCCCGCCAGCTCGGCATGCACAATACTTCGTTCCGCAATGCCTCGGGGCTCTGGCATTCGCAGCAATGGACCACGGCCCGCGACATGGCGCGCCTCGCGCGGGCGCTCATCCGGAATTTCCCGCAGTATTATGATTTTTTCTCCCTGAAGGCGTTCAAATTCCGGGGGCGCACTTACCGGTCGCACAACCGCCTGTTGCGGCGTTATTCAGGCGCTGACGGGCTGAAGACGGGCTACATTTCCAAGTCCGGCTTCAACCTGGCCTTTTCGGCCGTCCGCAACGGTCGCCGCCTGATTACCGTGGTCATGGGAGGGCGCTCGGCCCGCTCGCGCGACCGCCAGGTCGCGAAACTGACGAACCGCGTGTTCGCCCGGCTGAAGCCCCGTCCGGACCTGAACGAAAGCGGGTCCGTCTGGGCGGTGCAGGTGGCTGCGGTGCGCGACAAGGCGGCGGCCCGCAGTCTGGCGCGCTCGGCAGCGTTGAAAGTCGGCGTTCCCGAAGGAGGCGCTTGGGGCGCATGGCCCAGAGCGCGCCGCAAGGGCGGCACCATCTATCGCGCCCGGTTGGTGGGCTACAGCAGGCCGGCGGCCTCCCGAGCCTGCCGCAAGCTCAAGAAACGGCGAACGGACTGTTTCGTCGTTCGTCACGGCGCCCCTCCGGCCGTGGCGCCGCTTCCGGTGCCGGCGCCTGTCCTCGCGGCAGCGCCACAGGTCCCGCCGGCGCCAAAGGCTTTGCCGGCGGCCGGGAAGCTGCCGGCGATGGCGGCGGTGCCGAAATTGCCGCCGGCGGGGCTGGCCGCCAGCGTTGGCGACTACGCCGTGCAGGTGGGCGTCTATGCGAACCAGAAGACGGCGCGAAGACAGGCCCAGAACGCCGCGGAGCTGTTGCGGGGACTACCTGACGGGGTCTATGCCGGCGCCTGGCCGATGAGAGCTTCGAGCGGACGCAAGCTCTACAGGGCGCGCCTCACCGGCTTCGAGGAAGACGCCGCCAGACGCGCTTGCGCCGACCTCAAGCGCAAGAAGCGCGATTGCCTGGTCCTGCTTTACCGCAAGGGGCGCAAGGCACGGGCGTGAGTGCCGGAAGCGAGACGGCTGCGATCTTCCGGCGGGGCGCGCGGCCGCAGGTCCGGCCGCCGGCCGCCGTCGAAGAGGCGATCCGGGCGGTAGAAGCCGAAGCGACGGTCAAGAGGTCGCCCTGCGGCGACGGCGACATGGTATGGCGGGTCTTCGGCGAACCGGGCGCGCCGCCCCTCATGCTGATGCATGGCGGCTACGGCTCCTGGTGGCACTGGTTCCGCAATGTCCGGTCCCTGGCGCGCGACCGCCGGGTCTATGCCTGCGACACGCCCGGGCTCGGCGAATCGGCCCCGCCCCCGGACCGGCGGAACATGGACGGGATAGGGCGCATCGTCGCTGCGGGCCTCCGTCACGTGCTGGAGGAGCGGGACCGGAAGGTCGATCTCGTCGGGTTTTCGTTCGGGGGCATCGTCGGCGGCCACGCGGCCCCATACCTGCCGGACCTGTTGAACAGCTTCACCATGGTCGGCGTGGGCGCCATGGGGCTGCGCCGGGCGCGGGGACCGGCGCTGGAGCGGTTCCGGCGGGACATGACCCCGGCGCAGCTGAGGAGCCTCGCGCGCCGCAATCTCGAAATCCTGATGCTGGCCGATCCGCGCGCCGTCGACGATTTCGCGGTCCACATGCAGGTCACCAACACGATGCGGGCCGTCACCAAGAGCCGCTGGGTGAGTGCCACGCCCGCGCTCCGCGACCGCCTGCCGCTGATCGACGCGCCGCTGGCCGCGATCTGGGGCGAGTGGGACTGGACCGCCTGGCCCTTCTTCCGCGAACGCTTTGCCGCCGTTCGCGCAATTCAGCCGGCTGCGCGCATTGCCATGGTGCCGCGCGCCGGCCACTGGGCCATGTACGAACGGCCGGCAGCCTTTGAGCGGGCGCTCGAACAGGTCCTGCCCGGACGGCATTGAGGCAATTTGAGGGAGGGTCTGGAGCGGGAGACGAGATTTGAACTCGCGACCCTCACGTTGGCAACGTGATGCTCTACCTCTGAGCTACTCCCGCGTCAGGCAGCGCAACATAGGCAAAATCGGGCGGCGCGCAAGCGCAAAGTCCATGCGATGGGAGCCGCGGTTGCGGGATACTGACTCTTCCGGCGGGGGCTGATATAGAATGGCGCATACAGGCGAGACCGGGAGGGGGTGCCATGAAGTTCGGGACAATCGCGCGCGGCCTGGTCGCGGGCGCGGCGGCGCTTGCGGCCGCAGCAACGGCGCAGGCGGCGGACAAGACCATCAAGATCGGCGTGATCTACGACTATACGGGGCCGCTGGCCGGCGGCGGGTCGGAGCTTCAGGCCCGCGGTGCTAAGATCATGATCGACTACATCAACGCCCAGGGCGGCGTCGAAGGCTACAAGATCGAGCCGATCTACGCCGACGCGCAGTCCAAGCCCGATGTGGCGATCAACGAGGCCGTCCGGCTGATCGAGCAGGAAAATGTGGACATGCTGCTCGGCTTCTACAGTTCGGCCCAGTGCGTGCCCGTCGCCGCCCGCGTGGAGCAGCTCAAGAAGTTCATGTGGATCACCACCTGCATCTCGCCGGCGGTGCTCCGCGACCGGAACCTGAAATATGTGTTCCGTCCGCAGGTCCACGGCGGCATGTTCGGCACCTCATCGACCGACTTCCTTGCCGCCTATTCCAAGGACAAGCTCGGCATCGAGCCGTCGGATCTCAAGGTCGCGATCATCCATGAGGACGGCCCCTACGGCTCCGGCGTGGCCGCGGGCAACGAGGCCGGCGCAGAGGAGCAGGGCTTCGAGGTCGTGCTGAAGGAAGGCTACGCCACGACGGCGCCAGACCTGTCGTCGCTGGTCACCAAGCTGAAGCGCGCCCGCCCGGACGTGATCCTGCACACCGGCTACAACCCCGACATCACGCTGTTCCTGCGCCAGGCGCAGGAGCAGGGGCTGCGCTTCCGCGCGCTCATCGGGCACGGCGCGGGCTACGGCGTGCCCGCCAAGCTCTACGAAGCCCTCGGGGATGCCGCCGACTACATCTTCAACGTCGATCCGGTGTCCATCTGGCTGCTGGACCCGGCGTCGCTCGCGGCCGGACTGGGCGAGGTGACCGAATTGGTCGGCAAGGAATATGCCAAGGCCGTCGACACGCCCGACATGGACCTGAAGAAGATCTCCGCCCATGTCGGCATGGCGGCGTCCAACGCGCATGTCTTCTTCACCGACGTGCTGCCGCGCGCGATCCGCGACCATGGCGGCATCTCGGCGGATGCGCTCCGGGCTGCGGCGCTGGAGACCGATATTCCGGTCGGCGGCACCCTGCTCGGCTTCGGCGTCAAGTTCCCGGAACCGGGGAGCGCCATGGACGGCCAGAACACCGAGGCCTTCCCGGTCGTCGTCCAGTATGTGAACGAAGAGATCAAGGTGGCCTGGCCGAAGGCGCTGCAGACCATCGATCCCGTCCTGCCCTTGCCGGACTCCTCGCCTTACGCGAAGTGACCGGCCGCGCATCGAAGCGTATCGCGGGAGGCGGGTCGAGCCGTGCTGGCCGTCGAACACCTCTATAAGCACTTCGGCGGTTTCACGGCCGTGAACGATGTCTCCTTCGATGTCGAGCAGGGCGAAATCCTGGGGCTGATCGGCCCCAACGGCTCCGGCAAGAGCACGATCTTCAACATGCTCGCCGGAGCCTTCCCGCCCTCGGCAGGGTCGATCCTGTTCGAGGGCCGGGAACTGGCGGGGTTGATGCCGCACCGGATCGTCCATCTGGGCATCGGTCGCACCTTCCAGATACCGCGTCCGTTCCGGCGCTTGTCGATCCTGGAGAATGCGGCGCTCGCCGGATATTACGGGCAGGACCGCGTCAGCCGGGCGGAGGCGTGGCAGGCGGCGGAAGAGGCGCTCGAAATGGTCGGACTGCCGACCGACCCCAGGGCCGAGACAGGCAGCCTCGGCGCCGCCGGCCTCAAGAAGCTCGAACTTGCCAAGGCGCTGGCGACCAAGCCCCGCCTGCTGCTGGCCGATGAGAGCCTCGGAGGACTGGACGACAGCGAGATGGACCAGGCGGCGGACATGCTCGGCAAGATACGGGCGGAGATGGGAATCACGGTGATCTGGGTCGAGCACATCATGGGAGTGCTGATGCGAGTTGTGGACCGGGTGATGGTTCTCGACCACGGCGAGAAGATATCGGAGGGCACGCCTGCCGAAGTGGCGAACGACCCGCGGGTGATCGAGGTCTATCTGGGGACGGATACGGTCGATACCGGCGCAGCGGCAGCGCCCGGTTGAGACGGGGCGGAACGCCGAAACCCTATGCTCGCACTCTCCAATGTCGATGCCGGCTACGGCACGTTCCAGGCGCTGTTCGACTGCACGCTCGAGGTGAAGGCCGGCGAGGCCGTCGCCGTGATCGGCCCGAACGGCGCGGGCAAGACCACGCTGATGCGGGTCATCTCCGGCCTCATTCCGGCGCGTGGCGGCCGTATGGACATGGAAGGGCGGGACCTCGTCGCCACGCCGCCGCACCGCATCGTGGAACTCGGGATTGCGCATGTTCCGGAGCACCGGCGCCTCTTTCCGCGCATGTCGGTGGAAGACAATCTGCGTATGGGCGCATTCGTGCCCTCCGCCCGCGCCGCCTACGCCCGGCGGCTCGACTTCGTCTATGACCTGTTCCCGCGCATGAAAGAGCGCCGCCACCAGCTGGCCGGCACGCTCTCCGGCGGCGAACAGCAGATGTGCGCCATCGGACGCGCGCTGATGAGCGAGCCCAAGCTGCTGCTGCTGGACGAACCCTCGGCCGGGCTCGCGCCGGTGATCGTGCAGCGCATTTTCGAACTGGTCCGGGTCATCCGGGAGCAAGGGCTGACGGTGCTCATCGTGGAGCAGAATGTGCAGCAGGTGCTGCGCGTCGTGGACCGTGCCTATGTGCTGGAAGCGGGCTCGATCCGCATGAGCGGCTCGGCGGAAGAACTGGCCGCGAGCGACGACATACGCCGCCTTTATATGGGCCTTTGACGCCGGGCGTTTCGGGAGACGGGGAACGGGAATGGGCAAGATCGATACCCGCGTCTGGCTTGTGGTTATCGCCGCAACGCTGTTCGCGTGCCTGGCCTACGTGCCTGCCATCATCCGGGAGGGCGATCTCGGTTTCGCGGTCTCCGATGTCTTCCTCTACGAGGCGATGATTAACGGGCTGCTGCTCGGCGGCGTCCTGGCCCTGCTGTCTCTCGGCCTGAACCTGATCTTCGGCGTCGTCGATGTCGTCTGGATCTGCTACGCCGAGATCGTGATGCTGGGCATGTACGGCATCTACTATCTGCACAGCGTCTATGGCGTGCCGCTGCTGCTCGCAATGCCGGCGGGCATCCTGCTGACGGCGCTGATCGGCTATGCGGTGCATCACCTGGTCATCCGCCACCTGCTGGATTCGGCGCCGATCAACCAGTTGCTGGCGACCGGCGGCCTGCTGTTCTTCTTCCAGAGCGTCGCCACGCTCGCCTTCGGCATCGACTTTCGCAATCTCGGCGTCTCGCTCGGCTCGTTTCCGCTCACCGAGGACATCTACATTTCCTGGTCGCGGCTCGCCGCTTTTATCGTCGCCGCCGGCTGCGTGATATTCCTCTACCTCTTCCTCACCCGCACCTTCATGGGTACGGCGATCCGCGCCATCAGCCAGGACCGCGAGATCATGACGCTCATGGGCGCGGCCCAGGGCCGGCTCTACCTGATCTCGAGCGCCATAGGCGGCGGCCTTGCCGGCCTCGCGGCCTGCCTGCTCGTGCTGCAATACGATGTGCATCCTTTCGTCGGGCTCAGCTTCGGGCCGATCACTTTCATGATCTGCGTGCTCGGCGGCCTCGGGAACATGGTGGGCGGTTTCATAGCCGCCTTCATCCTGTCGGAACTGATTGCGCTCGGCGGCTACCATTTCGACCTTGAGTGGGGCTATGTGTTCGCCTTCGCCTTCTTCATCGCGATGATGTTCGTCCGGCCCGAGGGCATAATGGGGCGGCGGTCGTGAACGGCCTCGTCCTGCCGATCGTTTTCGCGGCGCTGCTTGCCGTCGCGGCCCTGATCGGCATCCCGTCCTATCCGCTGCATATCATGATCGTGATCCTGATATGGTCGTTCACCTATACCGGCTGGTCGCTCATGGGCCGTTTCGGCCTGGTGTCGCTCGGGCACGGCGCGTTCATGGGCCTCGGCGCTTACGCGACCGCGCTGCTCTGGAACTATGCCGGCATGACGCCGTGGCTCGGCATCCCGATCGCGCTCGCGCTCGCCGCCCTGCTTGCCGTGATCGTCGGCTATCCCTGCTTCAAGTTCCGCATTACGGGCCACTATTTCGCGCTCGTGACCCTGGCGCTGACGGAGGTCGTGCGGCAGACGGTGATCGCGACGCGCGACCACACCGGCGGTTCGCTCGGCTTCACGCCCACGCCGAAGGGCAACGACGAAACGCCCGGCTATATCGCGCTGCAGTTCGAAGACAAGGAGACCTGGTTCCTCATCGTCGTCTTCGTCTGGCTCGTGGGGCTGCTCATCTGGCGGGCGGTGGACCGTTCGATGGTCCGCAACGCCCTGGATGCGATAAGCGAGGACGAGGACAGCGCCGCCGCCGCCGGCATCAATGTCACCTGGGAAAAGCTGAAGATCACCGTGCTCTCCGCCGTCATGACGGCTTTCGGCGGGGCCATGTATGTGCAGTACCAGCTGTTCGTTGCGCCCGACACGGTGAGCGGCATCGGCATCTCGCTCCAGATCGTCTTCGCTGTCGTCGCGGGCGGGGTATTCACCCAGTTCGGCCCGACCTTCGGCGCCATCATCACGCTGCTGCTGGCCGAAATCCTGCGCATCTACATCGGCACCGACGCCGTCGGCCTCGACAATGCGATCTACGGCGTGGCGCTCGTGCTGTTCATCGTCTTCCTGCCCAAGGGCATTCTCGGCAGCATCGAGGACGCCGTCCGGCGCCGCATTGACAGGCCGGAGCGGGGCAAGGCTGCCACCGTCTCGGACTTGTAGACAGCCAGGCAATTTATTTTTTATTGTTTTTAAATATATGAACCGGTATTTTCGTTCCTGCTTGGCAATTGCGAGGTGGGGAGATACGGAATGGCGGCCGTCAAAGTGGCGGATGCGGTGTGGATTGCGGCGGCCATGCTTCACCGGGCGCGTCCGGACCGCGAGGATTTTCCGGTTGCGGAAATCGTCGCACAGGTCCTGGCGCTAAGCGCGGCATGGGGGATGCACGGCCCAAGCGTCCAGACGCACGTATCCGTTCATTGCGTCGCCGGCAAGAGGCCTCAATCCGCCCGGCTGAGAATGCTGACCGAAACATCGAGAGGGCGCCGCCGTCTCTACCGGCCGGGCGACGACTGCCACCCGGGCCGGCTTTCCGGCGCGTCGCTTCCCGACCGGGAGGCGCTGCCGCCTGCCTGTCGGGAACTGCTCGACTGGTACCATGACGACTATCTGACGCAGGCAGCCCATGGCGACGGCGAACCGGAGTTAGCCATGAACGAAGCGGCGGGCGTTTGGCCTGTTGTCGACCCGCTTCTCGCCCTGGCGGGCAGCGGCAGGGAAATCTGGGCGGATGAGGGCGCCGACGCCTATGTCCGGCGTCTTCGCGAGGGTTGGGAATGAGCCGGATATTCTGGGACACCAACCTGTTCATCTATCTTTTCGAGGGCGCAGACGACGAGGCGGAGCGCGTTGCGGCGCTTCGCCGGCGAATGATCGAGAGGCGGGACCGGTTGCTCACCTCCACGCTCACGCTAGGCGAACTCCTCGTCAAACCTCTCGATGCAGGGCGCAAGGACCTGGCGCGCCGCTACACGCAGGCGATGGAAACGGCGGCTGCGATCCTGCCTTTCGACCATGCCGCCGCCCGCGCCTTCGCGGAGATTCGCCGGGACCGCTCGATCCGGCCGCCGGATGCCATCCAGCTTGCCTGCGCGGCCGCTGCGGGAACCGACCTGTTCATCACGAATGACAAGCGCCTGGCCCGCAAGAACGTCCGCGGTATCCAATTCATCCAGTCGCTCCAGGAAGCCGTGCTTTAGGCGCCCCGGGCGTGGGGCCTTGCCAAAGCCTCGGGCGGCGTCCATCCTCACCGCTCCACTCGGGGGAGCCGCCTCTGCGCGGCTGAGAGGTCCCGCCTACGGGACGACCCCAGGAACCTGATCCGGCTAGTACCGGCGGAGGGAGCGTGTGGGCGAGGCTGCACCGGACATAGAGTTTGCCGTCGATATTCGAGGCGCCGCGCTCTCCTATGGCGGTGCGCCCCTGTTCGACGAACTCGACGTTCGCCTGGAGGCGGGGCTCTGGACCTGCCTGCTGGGGCCGAGCGGCGTCGGCAAGACAAGCCTGCTCCGGTTGATCGCGGGACTGGACGGCGCGGCCGCGGGTCGCGTACGCACCGGTCCTGTCGCCTATATGGGCCAGAGCGACCTGCTGCTGCCCTGGGCCAACTCCCTCGAAAATGCGGTGCTGGGCGCGCGTTTGCGCGGCGAGCGGCCGGACTTCGACCGCGCGCGCCGGTTGCTGGCCGATGTCGGCCTCGAACATGGCCTGCAAGCGCTGCCGGCGACGCTGTCGGGCGGCGAACGCCAGCGCGTCGCGCTGGTCCGCACGCTGATGGAAGACCGCCCGGTAGTGCTGATGGACGAGCCCTTCAGCAGCCTCGACGCCATCACGCGCCATGCGGCGCAGGATCTGGCCGCGCGGATGCTGGCGGGGCGAACCGTGCTGCTCGTGACCCACGACCCGCTGGAAGCGCTGCGGCTCGGGGACCGTGTCCATGTGATGACCGGACGCCCGGCCGCGCTGGAGTCCCTGCCGGTGCCCGACCTGGCGCCGCCGCGGGACGTGCGCGATCCGGCCGTCCTGGCGGCGCAGGGCGACCTGCTGGCGAGGCTCGCGGCATGAAGGCGGCGCTGCGCATGGCAGTTGTGGCGGCGGGGCTGCTGCTCGTCTGGCAGGCGGTCGTATCGGCAACCGGGGCCCAGCCTTTCATCCTTCCGGGGCCGCTGGCTGTCGCGGCGGCGGTGGCCGGTCACACCGGCCTGCTGCTGTCGCATGCGGGCACGACGCTCGCCGAAATCCTGCTCGGTCTCGGCCTCGGGGCTGCGCTTGGCGCGTTTTCAGCGCTGGTGATCGCCCATGTCCGTCCGGCCCGCCTCTGGCTGCTGCCCGTCCTCGTTGCGAGCCAGGCTGTGCCCGTGTTCGCCATCGCGCCGGTGCTCGTGCTCTGGCTCGGCTACGGCATGGCCTCCAAGGTGGCGATGGCGGTGCTCATCATCTTCTTCCCGGTGACGGCGGCCTTCTATGACGGCCTGTCCCGGACGGACCCCGGCTGGCTCGATCTCGCGCGCAGCATGGGCGCCTCGCGCTGGCGCCAGCTTCTTCGCCTGCGCATTCCGGCTGCCTTGCCGGCCTGCGCTTCCGGCCTGCGCGTGGCGACGGCAGTCGCCCCCATCGGAGCCGTGGTCGGGGAGTGGGTCGGGGCTTCGGCCGGCCTCGGCTACCTCATGCTGCACGCCAATGCGCGCATGCAGGTCGACCTGATATTCGCCGCGCTGGTCGTCCTCGCGGCGATGGCGCTCATCCTCTACTTCACCGTCGACCGCCTGCTCCGCCTTGCGGTGCCCTGGCAGGTCGACACTCTGTGGCGCGAGCACGAAAAGGAACCCGTAGAACCATGAACATCCGCGTCCCGGCGCTTGCCGCCGCGTGCCTGCTTGCCGCTTCCCCGGCGGCGGCGGAAGAGAAGCTCACCGTGTTGCTCGACTGGTTCATCAATCCGGACCACGGGCCGCTCTATGTGGCGCAGGAGCGCGGCTATTTTGCGGAGGCCAGCCTTACGGTCGAGTTCGTGCCACCCGCGGACCCGAACGACCCGCCGAAGATCGTGGCGGCCGGCAAGGCGGACCTCGCGGTCTCCTACCAGCCGCAATTGCACATGCAGGCGGCGGCGGGCCTGCCGCTCGTGCGGATCGCCACCCTGGTGGCCACGCCGCTGAACACCATCGTAGTGCTCGACGACAGCTCGATCCGCACGATTGCCGACCTCAAGGGCAAGCGGGTGGGCTATTCCGTGGCGGGGCTGGAAGACGCCCTGCTCGAAGGCGTGCTTCAGCCCCACGGCCTCACGATGGACGACATCGAGAAGGTGAACGTCAACTGGTCGCTGTCGCCTTCGCTGATTGCCGGACAGGTCGATGCCGTAATCGGCGCCTTCCGCAATTTCGAGCTGAACCAGATGGATATCGTGGGCCATCCGGGCCGCGCCTTCTATCTGGAGGAGGAGGGCGTGCCCCCCTATGACGAGCTGATCGTCGTCGCGCACAAGGACACGCTGGACCGGCCCGCCTACCGCGCCTTCGTGGACGCGGTGGAACGCGGCGTCCAGTACATGATCAACCATCCCGACGAGGCCTGGGCGCTGTTCATCGCCGGCGACCGCAAGGACCTCGACGACGAGCTCAACCGGCGCGCCTGGCGGGACACTCTGCCGCGTTTCGCCCTGCGCCCGGCGGCGCTCGACCGGCGGCGCTACGAGCGGTTCGCCGAGTTCGTCGTGGAGCGCGGCCTGGTGGACTCCCTGCCGCCGGTGGAGACCTATGCCGTGGAACTGAAATAGGCGATACCGCCTTTCAAACCGTTGTCTTGCCCTTGAAGCGGCAGAGATCGGCGACCGTGCAGGCCGGGCAATCGGGCTTCCGCGCCTTGCAAACGTAGCGCCCGTGCAGGATCAGCCAGTGGTGGGCGTGCAGCTTGCGGTGCGCCGGCACGCGCCGCAGGAGCTTCTTCTCCACTTCCAGCGGCGTCTTGCCGGGTGCGAGGCCGGTGCGGTTGCCGACGCGGAAGATATGCGTGTCCACCGCAATGGTGGGTTGGCCGAACGCAGTGTTGAGCACGACATTCGCTGTTTTGCGGCCGACGCCCGGCAGGCGCTCCAGCGCCTCCCGGCTCTCGGGCACGGCGCCGCCATGCTCCGCCACCAGGATACGCGAGAGCCCGATGACATTCCGCGCCTTGGCGTTGAAGAGCCCGATGGTGCGGATGTGATGGCGGACGCCTTCCTCGCCGAGCGCAAGCATGGCTTCCGGCGTGTCGGCGTCGGCGAACAGCGTCTTCGTTGCCCTGTTGACGCCGACATCGGTCGCCTGGGCCGACAGCACGACGGCGACCAGCAGCGTATAGGGATTGACGTAGTGCAGCTCCCCCTGCGGCTCCGGCAGCGCGGCCGCCAGCCGGTCGAACAAGGTCTCGACCTCCGCCTTTTTCATGCGCCGCGCCGGGGCGTCAGGAAGCCGACAATGTCCCTGACCTCGCTCATCGTCGCTGAGGCGATGGCATCGGCCCGCGACGCCCCGTCCGCCAGCACGCCGTCGATATAGGCCGGGTCGGCCATCAGGCGGCGCATCTCGGCCGTTACCGGGGACAGCACCTCCACGGCCAGATCGGAAAGCGCGGCCTTGAAATCGGAAAAGCCGCGTCCGCCGAACTCGCGGCAGACCGCCGCTTCGTCGCAATCCGCAAGCGCGGCATGGATGCCGACCAGGTTCGCCGCTTCCGGCCGGTCTTCGAGCCCGCCGGGCTCGCCCGGCAGCGGCTCCGGGTCCGTCTTCGCCCGGCGGATCTTCTGCGCAATGGCGTCCGCATCGTCGGAGAGGTTGATGCGGGAGTTGGGCGAGGGGTCGGACTTGCTCATCTTGGCATTGCCGTCGCGGAGGCTCATCACCCTCGTCGCCGCGCCGAATATGCGCGGTTCCGGGAGCACGAACGCCTCGCAGCCATAATGGCGGTTGAAGGCGCCCGCGACATCGCGCGAAAGCTCGAGATGCTGTTTCTGGTCCTCGCCGACCGGCACGTCGCTCGCGCGGTAGAGCAGGATGTCGGCGGCCATCAGCACCGGATAGGCGAAGAGCCCGACCGCCGCGGCGTCGCGGCGTTTGCCGGCCTTCTCCTTGAACTGGGTCATGCGGTTGAGCCAGCCCATAGGCGCATGGCAGTTGAGCACCCAGGCGAGCTCGGCATGGCCCGACACCATGCTCTGATTGAAGACGATGCAACGCTCCGGGTCGATTCCCGACGCGATGAAGGCCGCCGTCACCTCGCGGGTGTTGGCGGTCAGTTCCGCCGGGTCCTGCGGGACCGTGATTGCGTGCAGGTCCACGATGCAGAAAATGCAGTTGAAATCGAAGTCCCGCTGCATCCCCACCCAGTTGCGGATGGCGCCCAGATAATTCCCGAGATGCAGGTTTCCGGTCGGCTGGATGCCGGAGAAAATTCGCTTCATGGTCCACCGTTCCATAATCGGCGGGCGGTTTATCCGCACGGGAAGGCGAAGGGTCAAGGGCTGCGCCGTCTCGACGGGGCAGGCGGGCGCGGCTATATGGTGAAGCCATGACTAGGGTCGAGATGTACTCCAGCTCTTGGTGCCCCTTCTGCCACCGGGCGAAACGGTTGCTGAAGAGCAAGGGCGTCGAGTTCGCCGAATACAATGTGGACGCCGCGCCGGCCCTGCGCAGCGAGATGACGAGCCGGTCCGGCGGCCGGCGCACGGTGCCGCAGATCTTCATTGCCGGCGCGCATGTGGGCGGCTCTGACGAGTTGGCGGCCCTGGAGCGGGCAGGGCGCCTCGATGCGATGCTGGAGGGAGCGGCGTCGTGAGCGTCTTCACGGCCGCCTGCCTGCAGAACACCGCGGAGCGGGATACGGAACCGACCCTGGCCGCGCTGGGCGACATGGTCCGCCGGGCGCGCGACATGGGCGCGGACCTGATTACGGCGCCGGAGGTCTGTTCCTATCTGGAGCCGCGCCGGCGCCTCGTGCTGGAGAAGGCGGAACCGCAGGACGATCACCGCGGGCTCGCGGCGTTCCGGGAGTGGGCGCGGGAAACGGGCGCCTGGCTTCTGGCCGGTTCGATGGTGACGCGCACCGAAGAGGAGCGCCTCGCCAACCGGTCCTACCTGCTCGATCCGTCCGGCGAGGTCGCCGCGACTTACGACAAGATCCACATGTTCGACGTGGATATCGGCGAGGGCGACCGCTACCGGGAAAGCCGGACATACCGGCCGGGCGAGAGCGCGGTGACGGTCCACACACCGCTGGCGGTGCTGGGCCTCACGATCTGCTACGACATGCGCTTCCCGGCGCTCTACCGGGCGCTGGCGCAGGCGGGGGCCGAAGTGATTACCGTGCCGTCCGCGTTCACGGTTCCCACCGGCCGCGCGCACTGGCATGTGCTGCTGCGCTCGCGCGCCATCGAGACCGGCTGCTTCATCGTCGCGCCCGCGCAGGTGGGCGAGCATGCGGAGGGGCGCAGGACTTACGGCCATTCGCTCATCGTCGCGCCCTGGGGCGAGGTGCTGGCGGACGGGGGCGGGGAGCCGGGCATCGTGACCGCCGTGATCGACACGGCCCGCGTGGCGGAAGCCCGCGCCCGTGTGCCCTCCCTCTCCGGCGACCGCCCGTTCGACCTGCCGGCGGGTTACAGGGCCGCGGCCGAATAGCCGCGGCGTCCCGGCCGCAGACGGTGAAGAAAACCCTATTTCCGAAGCCCGGAGGCGCTTCCCCATGAAGCTGGGTCTTTCAATCGGTTACTCGGGCGCGCGGCTCGATTTCCCGACCGAACTGGTGAAGCTCGCCGACAGGCTCGGCTACGACACGGTCTGGACGGCCGAGGCATACGGCACCGACGCCATGACGCCGCTCGCCTATCTCGCAGCCGTCACCGAGCGGATCAAGCTCGGCACCGGCATCATCCAGCTTGCCGCGCGCACGCCGGCCAATGCCGCGATGCAGGCCCAGACTATCGACGCGCTTGCCGGCGGCGGGCGGATGATCGTCGGCATCGGCGTTTCGGGGCCGCAGATCGTCGAGGGCTGGTACGGCCAGCCCTGGGGCCGGCCCTACTGGCGCATCAAGGACTATGTCGCGATCATGCGGAAGATCTTCGCCCGCGAGGAGCCCGTGACCCATGACGGCCGGGAAATCTCGCTGCCCTACGAGGGCGAGGGCTCCGCCGGCATGGGCAAGCCGCTCAGGATGATCCTGCATCCCAACCCCGACATCCCGATCTATCTCGGCACCGGGGCCGAGTCGACCGTGCGCCTCACCGGGGAAATCGCCGATGGCTGGCTGCCGCTCGGCTTCATGCCGGGCACGCTCAACGAATACCGCCCCTGGCTGGAGCAGGGCTTCGCGCGGGCCGGCAACGGCAAGGGCTTCCACAATTTCGAGATCGTCGCCTCGCCGCATGTCATCCTGGGCGACGATGTAAAGGCGGGGCTGGCGCAATTGAAGCCCCGCGAGGCGCTTTATGTCGGCGGCATGGGGCACCGGGACAAGAACTTCCACAACCAGATGATGTGCCGGCGCGGGTTTGCGGACGCCGCCGAGCGCATCCAGGAGCTCTACCTCGCCGGCCGCAAGGACGAGGCCGCCGACGCCGTGCCGGACGAATGGGTGGACATGAAGGCGCTCATCGGCCCGGCGGCGCGCATCAAGCAGCGCTTCCGCGCCTGGACCGACAGCGGCGCCACCGCCATCACCGTGCGCACTCGCAACGAGGAAGCCGTCCGCGTCATCGGCGATGCAGCCCGGCTCAACCGGTAGACGGACTCAGCCCCGCACCTTCATCAGGCGCTGCTTGTCGCGTTTCCAGTCGCGTTCCTTGATGGCGTGGCGCTTGTCCACCTTGCGCTTGCCGCGGGCGAGGCCGAGCTCCAGCTTGGCGCGGCCCCGCTCGTTGAAATAGAGCTTGAGCGGGACCAGCGTCGCGCCCTCGCGCCTGACGGCGCCGGCCAGCCGGTCGATCTGGCGCTTGTGCAGCAGGAGCTTGCGGGGGCGTTTCGCCGTGTGGCCAAAATGGCGCGCCGGCTTGTATTCCGGGATATGGGCGTTGACGAGGAACATCTCGCCCGCCCGCTCGACGGCGTAGGCCTCCACGATGGAGCCTCGCCCCTCGCGCAGGGACTTCACCTCGCTGCCGGAAAGCTGCATCCCGGCCTCGAGCACGTCCTCGATGAAATAGTCGTGCCGCGCCCGGCGGTTCTGGGCGACCAGCCGGACGGGCATCGGACGGCGCTAGGCGATGAGTTCGAGGCCGGTCATCGCGCTGCGCACCCGGGCCTGCGTTTCCGGCGCGGCGGGCGTGAGCGGCAGGCGCGTGTCCGGCTCGCAATGGCCCAGCAGGTGCGCGCCGTATTTGGCGCCCGCCGGGCTCGGCTGGAAGAACATCGCCTTGTGCAGCGGCAGCAGCCGCTCATTGATCTGCATCGCCGTTTCCAGCGCGCCCTGCTGCCAGGCGTCGTGCATCATCGCGCAGAGCTTCGGCGCGACATTGGCGCTCACCGAAATGCAGCCCACGCCGCCCTGGATCAGGAAGGGCAGCGCCGTGCCGTCCTCGCCGGAAAGCTGGCAGAAATCGGGGCCTGCGGCGATTCGCGTCTCCAGCGGGCGCTGGAGGTCGGTGGTCGCGTCCTTGACGCCCACGACGTTCGGCAGCCTGGCGAGCTCCGCCATGGTCTCGACGGTCATGTCGACCACCGAGCGCGGCGGGATGTTGTAGATGATCATCGGGATCTCGACGGCGTCGTTGATCGCCTTGAAATGCTCGTAGAGGCCGTCCTGGTTCGGCTTGTTGTAGTAGGGCGTCACAACGAGGATGCCGTCGGCGCCGGCCTGCTTGGCGTGGTGGGCGAGGTCGATGGCCTCGGCCGTCGAGTTGGAGCCCGCGCCCGCGACCACCGGCACGCGGCCGGCCGCCGCCTCGATGCAGAGCTCGGTCACGCGCTTGTGCTCGTCATGGCTCAGGGTCGGCGATTCGCCCGTGGTGCCGCAGGGCACCAGCCCGTGCGTGCCTTCGGAGATCTGCCACTCGACGAAGTCCTGATACGCTTTCTCGTCCACCCCTCCGTTGCGGAACGGGGTGATCAACGCCACCAGCGATCCCTTGAACATGGGCCGGACCTCCTCTGCTTTCCTCGGCGAAACATAGTTTCACCCCCGGCGCGCGGCAAGCTAGTCTGCAACCGACCGCAACCGGAAACGCAGCATATGCAGGGCGAACACAACCTTCATGACATCCGGGCCTGCGTCTTCGACGCCTACGGCACCCTGTTCGACTTCAACGCCCCGCTGGCCGCAAGGCGCGCGCGGATCGGTCCGGCGGCGGACCGCCTGTCCGCGCTCTGGCGGCAGAAGCAGATCGACTACACATGGCTGCGCTCGCTGATGGGCAAATATGCGGATTTCTGGCAGGTCACGGGCGAGGCGCTGGACTATGCGATGGCGGCCTGCGAGGTGGACGACCCGGTTCTTCGCGCCGAGCTGATGCAGCTTTATCTCGCGCTGGATGCGTTCCCGGATGCCCGTCCGTGCCTGGAAGCGCTGAAGGACCGGCGGATGCGCACGGCGGTGCTCTCCAACGGCACCCGCACCATGCTGACGGCCGCTGTCAACGCCAACACGCTCACGCCCCTGCTGGACCGGGTGCTTTCCGTGGATGCCTGCGGCGTCTTCAAGCCGCACCCGTCCGTGTACCAGCTTGCGGTGGATGAACTGGATGCGCAGACGGCGCAGATCTGCTTCGTTTCGGCGAACGGCTGGGATGCGGCAGGGGCGGCGGCCTTCGGCTTCCGCGCCGTGTGGATCAACCGCGCCGGCGCGCCGGTCGAGACGCTGCCCTTCCAGCCCCTGGCGGAAATCCGGGGGCTCGACGAACTGGCGGACCTGCTGCCGGCCTGACTGGCGGCGCACCGCATTTCCCTTCGCGAGGAGTAAGGACGAATGAACCGGGTGGACGGCAAGGTTGCGCTGGTAACGGGCGCGGGGCGCGGCATCGGGGCCGGGATTGCGCGGCGTCTGGCCGAGGCCGGCGCCAGGGTCGCCGTCTCCGACCTTATCGAGGAGAACGGCCACCGGACGGTCGGGGAAATCGCCTCGGCCGGCGGCGAAGCGCATTTCATCGCCCAGGACGTGGCGGACGAAGCCGGCTGGGAGAGCGCGGTCGCCGAAGTCGAGCGACGGTTCGGCCCGCTCGACATTCTCGTCAACAATGCCGGCGTCTACAGCTACGCGAAGCTGGAGGAGATGTCCGTCGAGGACTATCGCCGCCTGATGGACGTGAATGTGATGGGTGTCTTTCTCGGCATAAAGCACGCCATTCCCTCGATGAAGAAAACGCCGGCGGGCGCGGACCCTGCCAGCATCGTCAACATCTCCTCGGTCGCCGGACTCGTCGGCTCGCCGCTTTCGGCGATCTACAGCGCCTCCAAGGGCGCGGTTCGGCTGCTGACCAAGTCGGCGGCGCTCGAAGTCGCGCAGCTCGGCTACAATATCCGCGTGAACTCGGTCCATCCGGGCCTGATCGAGACCGACATGGCGGCGCAGGTCATGGACCGCTGGATGAGCACGGGCATGTCGGACAATGCCGCCCGCGAGTTCGTCATGAACCTGCACCCGATCAAGCGCCTCGGCGGACCGGTGGACATTGCCGCCGGGGTTCTCTTCCTCGCTTCGGCCGACAGCTCGTTCATGACCGGCGCGGAACTCGTGATCGACGGCGGCTGGACCGCGCGGTAGAGCGACCGGGCGTCAGGCGGCCAGCCGGTCGGGCGCTGCGGCGAGGCTGGCGGCGGCGGCCAGCGCCTCGGGGCCGGCGCCCGGCAGGTGGGCATTCTCGGCCAGGTGGCGGCGGAAGGCGCGGGCGCCGGGGCAGCCCTGGAACAGCCCGTGGATATGGCGTGCGAGCGCGTGCAGGCGGACGCCGTCCGCCGCCAGCCGCTCCGCATAGGGCAGCAGGGCTTCCACCGCCTCGTGCCGCGATTGCACCGGGTTCCGCGCTCCGAACAGCCGGCGGTCCGCGTCCGCAAGAAGCCACGGGTCGGAATAGGCGGCCCGGCCCAGCATGACGCCGTCCACGGCCCCGTCCGCCAGCAGCGCCGCGGCTTCGTCGAGGCCGGGGACGCCGCCGTTCAGCACGATGCACAGGTCCGGGCGCCCGGCCTTCAGGCGGAACACCAGTTCGTAGCGCAGCGGCGGCACCTCCCGGTTCTGCTTCGGGCTGAGACCCTCGAGCCAGGCCTTGCGGGCATGGACCATGAAGACGGTAACGCCCGATAGTGCGTGCACGGTCTCCACGAAGCGGTCGAGCGCATCGTCATCCTGGTCGTCTATGCCCACGCGGCACTTGACCGTTACCGGCACCGAGACCGCCTCGCGCATGGCGGCGAGGCAGCGGCCGACAAGCTCGGGCTCGGCCATCAGGCTTGCGCCGAAGCGGCCCTTCTTCACCCGGTCGCTCGGGCAGCCGCAATTCAGGTTGATCTCGTCATAGCCGAAGCGCTCGCCGATGCGCGCGGCCTCTGCAAGCATCGCCGGATCGCTCCCGCCGACCTGCAGGGCGACCGGACGCTCCGCCGAGTCGAAGCCCAGCAGCCGGTCCCGGTCGCCGTGGATGACGGCCCCTGCCGTCAGCATCTCCGTGTAGAGGTACGCGCGCCGCGAGAGCAGCCGGTGGAAGAACCGGCAATGCCGGTCCGTCCGGTCCATCATCGGCGCGACGCACAGGCGGTGCATGGACGCTATCCCGCGGCCGCCGCCGCCCCGTCCTGCCAGGGCAGGAGCGCGGCGTGGATCGTCTCCAGGGCCGGGACCGGCACACCCGTCTCGCGAGCGAGCGCGACCGCCTTGCCGGCAAGCCAGGGCAGTTCGAGGCGGGTGCCCTTGATGAGGTCGGCCGCCATCGAGGCAATGCCATCATCGCCGAAACTCGTGGAAAGCCGGGCCGCCTGCTCGCCCGCATCGGCTTCGAGCGGCACGCCCCGCGCCCGGCCGACCGCCGCAACCTCGGCGGCGCAAATGCCGATCAGCGCTTCCGTCTCGGGACAGCGGCGGACCACGCCGTTATTGCCGCGCACGACGGCGTTGACGGAGCTCACGGCCACCAGGAAGACGAACTTCTTCCAGATATCGAGCTCGATATCCGGGCTCGCGGCGGCCTCGATGTCCGCCGGCCCGCAGGCTGCCGCCAGCGCCTCGACGCGCGCCGAGGAATGTCCGTCCCATTCGCCGAACACCAGGCGGTTGAACGGCGTGTGCTGCTCGATGCTGCCCGGCTCCGCGATGAAGGCGTTGATGAAGGCCGTGCCGCCGACAACCCTGTCCAGGCCGAGAATGGCGCCGAGCCGCTCCCGGGCGTCGATGCCGTTCTGGAGCGGCACGACGGTGGTTTCCGGACCGACGAGCGGCCGGGCCGCCTCGCCGGCGCTTTCGAGGTCCCATTGCTTGACCGCGACGAGCACGACTTCCGCCGCGCCGATCTCCTCTGGCCGGTCGGTCGCGAAGGCCGGGCGGACATGCAGGTTGCGGGGCCCGCCGTTCACCCTGAGGCCGCCGCTCCGGATCGCCTCCAGATGCGCCCCGCGCGCGACGAAGCCGACTTCATGGCCCGCCGCCGCCAGGCGCGCGCCGAAGACCCCGCCGACCCCGCCCGCGCCGACGACGGCGATCTTCACGACAGCGCCGCCGCCGCCCGCTGGATGCGCCGGCAGGCCTCCTCCAGCGTCGCGTCGTCGGTCGCGTAGGAAATGCGGAAATGCGGAGACAGGCCGAACGCCGAGCCCGGAACCGTCACCACGCCTTCCGCGTCGATCAGGTAGGCGCAGAACTCGTCATCGCTCCCGATCGTCTTTCCGTCCGGCGTGCGCTTGCCGATGCAGCCCTCGCAGGAGGGATAGACATAGAAGGCGCCTTCCGGCCGGTTGCAGGCGATGCCCGGCGACTGGTTCAGCATCGAGACGACAAGGTCGCGCCGCTTCTGGAAAGCGGCGGCGCGCTCGGGGATGAAGTCCTGCGGGCCGTCGAGGGCGGTGACGGCCGCCGTCTGGCTGATCGAGGAGGGGTTGGTCGTGCTCTGGCTCTGCACCATGCCCATCGCCTTGACGAGCTCCAGCGGGCCGGCCGCATAGCCGATGCGCCAGCCGGTCATCGCATAGGCCTTCGAGACGCCGTTCACCGTCAGCGTGCGGTCCATCAGCTTCGGCTCCACCTGGGCCGGCGTGACGAACTCGAAGCCGTCATAGACGATGTGCTCGTACATGTCGTCCGTCATCACCCAGACATGCTCGTGGGCGAGCAGCACATCGGTCAGCGTCTTCATGTCGGCGCGGGTGTAGCCGGCGCCCGAGGGGTTGCTCGGGCTGTTGAGCAGCACCCATTTGGTCTTCGGCGTAATCGCGGCCTCAAGCTGCGCCGCGGTCATCTTGAAGCCGGCATCCGCCCTGCATTCGACCACGACGGGCGTGCCGCCGCAGAGCAGCACCATGTCGGGATAGCTGGTCCAGTAGGGGGCGGGGATCACCACTTCGTCGCCCGGGTCGAGGCTCGCGACGAAGGCGTTGTAGAGCACATGCTTGCCGCCATTGCCGACGGTGACTTGCGCGGGCTCGTAGTCCAGGCCGTTCTCGCGCTTCAGCTTGCGCGCAATCGCGGCCTTCAGCTCGGGCCGGCCGTCGGGCGCGGTATATTTGGTGTCGCCCCCCCGGATGGCGGCGACGCCCGCATCGGCCACGTTCTCCGGCGTATCGAAATCCGGCTCGCCGGCGGCCAGCGCGATCACGTCATGGCCCGCTGCCTTCATTTCCATCGCTTTGGTGTTGAGCGCCACGGTCGGCGAGGGGCGGATGACGGAAAGGCGTTGTGCGACGATGGCCATGGAAACGGACTCCTGTCGAATCGGCCGGGAACTGCGCGCCGCTTCTACTCCGTTTGGACCGGTTGCGGAACCGCTTGCCGGGGCTTCCCGCGGAAATCGCACCGGCAGCGGCCGCATCGGGAGCTGCCGGATTCATGACAGCGGCATCGACTTCGGACTCACGGGAAGATTGCGGCCCATATCGTCGCCCCGCCCGCCATGCGGCGTGTCGAAAGCCTGAGATTGTCCCGCCGATTCAACGGATTGTGAGAAAATTACCCGGAATTATCATTTTTTGTTCCCGAAATGGCTTGATTTTCCGAGGAATGGTGTAGAATAAGCACCAGAGAAAGGCGGCTTCCGGGGCCGCCGTTCCGCTTTTCTGCAGAAAGCATGGCTGGGGCCGAGAAACCCCCGGCGCGAGCGGACGGGAGGGGTGCGCCCTCTGCCCGGCTGCACGCACGCGCGCGCGGGCAATCAGGCGCACGAACCGCGCCGCCGCGATACGCCCGCCCGCGCACGCAGGCCCGCACGCATTACGCGCGAAACAGGGACACCCCGTCCCGCCCTGGCCCCGAAGGAGGAGGCACGAATGACCGCAACCGATCCCCGCCCCGAACTGGCGGCCATGCTGCTGGAGCGCCTCGCCCCGGCCGCCGAAGCCCTCGCCGCAGCCTGTGCCGAGGACATCGGCGCCGGACCGCCGCCGCAGGACGACCGCGACCGCGCCGAATACCACCGCGCCGGACGCGCCCGGCTCGCCCATCTGCGACAGCTCCTCGCCGTCCTCGACTGGAGCGCCGGACATCTGCCCGAACCGGAACCCGAAGAGGAGGAATACGAATATCTCGGCGAGGTCTGGACCGGCAGCCGGCAAACCCCCGAGTTCCACGCATGGTTCGAACGGCTGAACCGCCGCGAGGACCGCCGCGAAGAGCGCAGGAGGAAGAGGGAGGAGAAGGAGAGAAAGGAGAGGAAAAGGAGGAGGGAGAGGAAAGAGAGGAAGGCGAAGAAAAAGGCCCTGGCCGCACAGGCCGCCGCCCCCTCTCATCGCCCCTGCGAAGGCGGGGGGGCCATCTCCCATGACCCGCAACCCGGCAGCGCCGGCAGAAGGCCCCGCGCCGGGCCTCCACGAGGAAAACATGACACAACATGACATTCCATGACATTCCGGCGGGGGTCCCTCACGCTGCCTCGCGCACGCGGGCGCCCGCGTGCCGCCGCGAAACGCGCGCGCATTATGCGCGGGAGGGGATGCAGCGGACCGTGACATTCCATGACATTTCTGCAGGGCTGCATGACAAAACATGACAATTCATGACACCTCGCTGGAGTGGCCCCCCTGGGCCGGAGACGCGGCGAGCGGCGGGTCTTTCCCTGCCCTCCGGCCCGGCGGCGGGGCGCAGGCCCATGACACCGGCGAGAAGTACGGGCTACAGTCGGAGCGCGATGATCGAACTGTCCTCCGCCACCATCGCCGAACTGGGCCAGGCGCTGCGAGCCGGCCGGGTGACGGCGCACGACCTGCTGGAGCAGGCGCTTGCCAACCGCAGCGAGGCCCTCGGCGCCTACAAACTCTGGATGCCGGACTATGCCGCCCGCGCGGCGGAGCTGGCCGATACCGCGTTCGCGCAGGGCCTCGACTTCGGGCCGCTGCAGGGCCTGCCGGTGTCGGTGAAGGACCTGTTCGGGCTTGCGGGCGCGCCCACCCATGCCGGCGCCCCGAAGCCGCTGCCCGCGTCCTGGGAGGCGGAGGGGCCGGTGGTCGCTGCGGTCCGGAACGGGCTCGCCGTCGTCACCGGCAAGACGCACACGGTCGAATTCGCCTTCGGCGGCGTCGGCTCGAACCCCCACTGGGGCACGCCGCGCAACCCCTGGGGCGGGGAGTCGCACCGGGTGCCGGGCGGCTCCAGCGCCGGCGCCGGGGTGTCGCTGCTGGAGGGCACGGCGGTGGTGGCGCTCGGCTCCGACACGGCCGGTTCGGTGCGCGTTCCGGCGAGCTTCACCGGCACGGTCGGCCTCAAGACGAGCTACGGGCGCTGGTCGCTCGAAGGCATCGTGCCGCTCAGCCCGTCGCTCGATACCGCCGGCGTGCTGACCCGCTCGGTCGAGGACGCGGCTCTCGCCTTTGCGGCGATAGACCCGGTGTGCCGGACGCCGCCCGAGCCGGCGGACCCGGCCGGCCTCAGGATCGGCGTGATCGAGAGCCTTTTCGAGGATTGCGGTCCGGGCGTGGCGGAGACCGTGCGCGCCGCCCTGGCCGAGCTGGAAGGGCGGGGCGCGACGGTGCAATCCTTCGACCTGCCGGAAATGGCCGACGCCAGGGCGGTCTTCGGGGAAGGCGGGCTGGCGGTGCCCGAATTCGTCGCCTTCATCGAAAACGAATTGCCCGCGTTCAAGGCGACGCTGGACCCGAATGTCCGTGGCCGCTTCGAGGCATTCGGGACCCTGACCTCGACGGACTATCTCGGCCGCAAGATGCGCATCGCCCGCGCCGCGGCGGCGGCGAACGCCCGGCTCGCCGGCATCGACGCAATCGTCGGGCCGACGACGCCGATTACCGCGCCGCTCCTGCAGCATGCAGCCGAAGGGGAAGGCTACCGGACGCACAACATGGCTTCGCTCCGCAACACCATGCCGGGCAACCTGCTGGAGCTTTGCGGCCTCACGATTCCGGCCGGCCTCGACGGCGCCGGCATGCCGGTCGGCCTGCAACTCCTCGCCCCGCGCGGCACGGACGAGCGGCTGATCTCCATCGGCCTTGCCGTCGAAACCGTGATCGGCCCGGCCTCCCGCCGCCTGGGGACCCCTCCGGGCATTTGAGCCAAGCGCGTG
Organism: Alphaproteobacteria bacterium; assembly: GCA_022825195.1. GTDB lineage: Bacteria > Pseudomonadota > Alphaproteobacteria > Bin95 > Bin95 > Bin95. The sequence continues at coordinate 48,620 of JAJDYL010000218.1, read as the reverse complement.
AAAGGAAGCGCAATCCATGGCCTATGAGCCCTTCAACCTCGCCGGCAAGGCGGCGCTGATTACCGGCGGCAACAGCGGCATCGGCCTCGGCTTCGCCGAAGCCATCGCCCAGGCCGGCGGCGATGTCTGCATCTGGGGCACGAACGAGGCGAAGAACGCCGCCGCGCTCGAAGTGCTGCGGCAATACGATGTGAAGTCGCTGGCCTTGCGCTGCGACGTGTCCAACGAGGACGAGGTCGCCGAACGCTTTGCGGAGACCGTAGCCGCGCTCGGCAAGGTCACGGCCTGTTTCGCCAATGCCGGCGTCTCCTCGGACCGCCGCGCGCTCAAGGGCGGGTTCTCGACCATGGCGACGGCGGAATGGCGCCGGGTGATGAATGTCAATCTCGACGGCGTGTTCTTCACGCTCCGGGCAGCGGCGGGCCACATGGTCGAACAGGGCATCGCCGGCTCGCTGGCGGCAACCTCGAGCCTCGCCGCCATCATGGGCCAGGCGCGCGGCGAGCATTACGGCGCCGGCAAGGGCGCGCTGATCGCCATGATGCGCGCGCTCGCGGTCGAATACGGGCGCAAGGGCATCCGCGCCAACAGCGTGCTGCCCGGCTGGATCGAAACGCCGATGACGGAGCCGGCCTTCAACTGGGACCGCTTCCGCGACGCCGTGCTGCCGCGCGTGCCGGCCGGCCGCTGGGGCGAGAAGGAGGATTTCGGCGGCATCGCGGTCTATCTGGTCTCGGACGCCAGCCGCTACCACTCCGGCGATACCTTCGTCATCGACGGCGCCTATTCGCTGTTTTGAGAGTCCGTTTGGAAAATGGTTATCGGCGGCGCCCCGGCCCTCTTCCCGTCATGCCTTTCCTCGTCATGCCCGGAACAAGTCCGGGCGTGACGGAACGGGGCTGCCGGGACAGCCGATTTGCAATACAACGCACTTCAATTCCAGCGTACTAGAGGGGCTTGAGGGACATGCCTGAAGGATTGGTTGAAGCTAGTATCGACGCGCGCGGCGTGGCCCGCGTCGCCATCGACAATGAGCGCCGGCTCAACTGCCTGAGCGGCGCGACGGCGCAAGCCTTTGCCGACGCCGTGAATGCGTTTTCCGGGCGCAGCGGCCTCCGGGCGGTTGTGGTGACCGGCAACGGCCCCAAGGCGTTCATGGGCGGGGCGGACCTGCGCGAGCTGGGCGGTCTCGACCCGGTGTCCGGCCGTGCGTTCATCAGCCGCATCCACGCCATGTCGAAGGCGCTCCGCGACTGCCCGGTGCCGGTGATCGGGCGGATCAACGGCTATTGCCTCGGCGCCGGACTCGAAGTCGCCGCGGCCTGCGACATGCGGGTTGCGTCGGACAACGCGGTGCTGGGCATGCCCGAGGTCAAGGTCGGCCTGCCGTCGGTGGTGGAGGCGGCGCTGTTCCCGCAGCTCATCGGATGGGGCAGGGCGAAGCTGCTCTGCTACACCGGCGAGAATATCGACGCGGCGGAGGCCCTCTCCTGGGGGCTGGTCGAGAAGGTGGTGCCCGCCGGGGAACTGGACGATGCGGTAGAGCACTGGGTCGGCCAAATTCTGGAGGGCGGTCCGCGCGCCATCCGGCTCCAGAAGGAGCTGATCCGCGAGTGGGAGGCGATGCCGGTGAACGATGCCATCCAGGCCGGCATCCGCAGCCTGGTGCGCGCCATGGAGACCGACGAGCCGAAGCGCATGATCGCCGAGGTGCTGGAGCGCCTGGCGAATCGCAAGCGCTGAACGACGAACTCCCGGCGAGGGGGCAATGCGGCCGTGAATGAACGCAAGTGCCTGAAATACGGTATTCTGCGCCGCTTTCCGGGCTTCCTGGGTCGGCATTACGGCCGCAAATACTCGATACTGGAGTCCCGGAAGACGGGTTTTGCAGACGCTCTTCTCCGCACTGCGGGGACGACCTGCATCGATCTGGGCGCGAATGTAGGGGCCGTGACGCGAAAGATGGCGGCCGGGGCAAGCAGGGTTATCGCCTTCGAACCCGACCCCTGGGCGTATGAAATGCTTCGGGCTGCTGTCGCCGCCCTGGACAATGTGCAGTTGGAGAATGCGGCGGCGGGTATGAGCGACGGGACGGTGCTGCTTTACCGGCGCGCCGGATTCGACAGCAACCCCGCCCGCTATTCGCAATCGAGTTCCATTCTCGCCTGCAAGCGCAGCGTCTCCGAAAAGGGAGCGGTCCGGGTCCGGCAGATCGACTTCATCCGCTATCTTGAGGAACTGGATGAGAATATCGGCATTCTGAAGATGGACATCGAGGGGGCGGAGGTCGAATTGCTCGAAGCGCTTCTGGAGAAGCCCGATCTTCTGCAGCGCATCGCCTATATCTTTGCGGAAACGCATGAACGCGGAATTCCCGGCCACAAACCCCGTGTCGCCGCGCTCCGCGGGATGGCGGAGCGAATAGCGTCACCGCGAATCGATCTGGACTGGCAATAGAAGCGGTCGCAGAAGACAAGGAGGCCCTGTTCGCCGCTCTCCCGTTATCTCGTCGCCGTTTCCGGGCATCCGGGGTGTGATGCCGGCTCCCGGACGATCCAGCCGCCGCCGAGCACCCGGTCGCCCTCGTAGAAGACGGCGGCCTGCCCGGCGGCGATGCCGTATTCCGGCTCATCGAAGCTGACTTCGATCCGGTCGCCGCGCGGATGGAGGGCTGCAGGCCTGGGCTCGGCGCTCGACCGGATGCGGACTTCCGCCCTCTGGCCGTCCACGGGTCCGTCGCCGTCTCCGAGCCAGTTGGCCCCGCGCACCCGGAACCGGCGGCGTCCGAGCGCCTCGCGCGGGCCGACGACGACCCTGTGCCCGGCCGGATCGAGCGCCAGCACATAAAGCCGTTCCCCGTCGGCGGCGTTGCCGAGGTCCAGCCCGCGCCGCTGGCCGACGGTGAAATGGACGATGCCGTCATGGCGGCCGAGCACGCGCCCGTCCCGGTCCACGATCTCGCCCGGCTCCAGCGCGCCGGGCCGCAGCCGGGCGACGATGTCGGCATAGCGCCCGTCCGGCACGAAGCAGATGTCCTGGCTGTCCGGCTTCTCGGCCACCGGCAGGGCCAGCCGCGCGGCTTCCCGCCGCACCCGGTCCTTGGGCATGCCGCCGAGCGGGAAGCGCAGGAAATCGAGCTGCCCGCGGGTGGTCGCGAACAGGAAATAGCTCTGGTCCTTGCCGCTGTCCGCGGCCCGGTGCAGTTCCGGGCCCGGCAGGCGCTGCACATAGTGGCCGGTGGCGAGCGCGTCCGCGTCCAGGTCCCGCGCCGTCGCCAGCAGGTCGCGGAATTTCACCGTCCGGTTGCACTGCACGCAGGGCAGGGGCGTTTCGCCGGCGAGGTAGCTGTCCGCGAAATCGTCCATGACGGCGGCGCGGAACCGACTCTCATAGTCGAGCACGTAATGCGCGATGCCGATCCGGTCGGCGACCGCGCGGGCGTCGTGGATGTCCTGCCCGGCGCAGCAGGCGCCCTTGCGCCCGGTCGCGGCGCCGTGGTCGTAAAGCTGGAGCGTGACGCCGACGACCTCGTAGCCCGCTTCCGCGAGCAGCGCCGCCGTGACGGAACTGTCCACCCCGCCGGACATGGCGACGACCACGCGGGAGGATGCAGGAAGATCGAGCACGGGGCACCGGACCTGTGGAGAACCGGACGGAAACTGGTTCAGAGCCGGCAGCGGGTCAACCGCCGGCGGGCGGTCCCCGCTCATGCGGCATATGCGCAGGGCGCCCGCCGGCGTCGGGCCGTCACCGAAAACGCATGCGACTATCGGCTTTTAAACTTCTTTTCCGAATCAATCCTTTAGGTACGGGAGTGCTCGGAATTTCAAATGAAATGCTGTCTTCGGCTTGAAAATTACAATCCGAGGCATAGTATTCCCCATCGATGGTCAGTTGATCACGTCGTCGGATGGCGCCCGAGCGTTCGATGACCTCCGCCGATTCGCTGATCTGGCGCCACGAAGATCCGAGACATCGCGTTTCGATAAGGCGCCGATTGCGCGGAGGGCTGACGATCGACATGCACACGACGAATTCAGCCGCCGCATCCGCTCCTCCGTTTCTATCGTCGAACAGCCATCATTCATTCGCGCAGCGGCCGACCCGGCCATGCCGAACGCACTGAGATGCGTTCGCTCCATCCAGGCGATCCGGAACCGGCCTTGAGCCGCAACCGGGCGCTTTCCCGACAATTCTTCGGAAAAAATGCGGGGACCCGCCCGCAGGAGAACTAGATATGACACTACCCAGCTGGACAAAACCCGGTATCTGCGGCGCTGCCGTCGGCGGCGCGCTTGTGGCCCTCGTTGGATTTTCGTGGGCCGGTTGGGTGACCGGCTCCGAGGCCAACAGGATGGCGACGAACAAGGCGCATGACGAAGTCATGTCCGCGATGGTTCCGGTCTGCCTCGAATTGTCCCGTGAAGACCCGGAGCGTGTGGCAAAAATTGCTGTCATACGGGACACCGCGACCTACAGGCGGCGCGATGCCGTCATGAAGTCCGGCTGGGCCACGATGCCCGGCTCCGAAGAGCCCGACCGCGATCTGGCCCAGGCGTGTCTGAAGGGTCTTGCGCCCGACCTGTCGTAATCGGGGCCGGCCGGACTTCCGCTGCGCTCCATCCGGCGTGACGGCGGAAAGTCTCCGGCGGGAAGGAGGAAGCCGCTCGCCCCGCGCGACCGGCTGATTCAGGCGACGGCGCCGCACGCCCTGAGCGCGGCGATGTCCTCCGGCGTGCGGCCGAGTTCCGCCAGGATTTCATCCGTGTGCTGGCCGGCTCCCGGCGCGGGGCGGGGCGTCGTTTTCTCCGAACCCTCCACCCAGACGGGCGCGGCGACCGTGTGGCTGGAAAGCCCGGACGGATCCTCGTGGGGCACGACGACCTCCGCCGCCCGCATCTGCGGGTCGTCCGGAATGTCCTCCGTCCTGCCGACCACGCCGAAGGCCAGGCCCTCCGCTTCCAGCCGGTCCCGCCATACGGACCAGGGCTCGCGGACGAAGACCTCGTCCAGGATGGCGATCAGTTCGCGCGCATGGCGGTGCCGGGCCGGCTTCCCGGCGAAGCGCGGGTCCGTGCCGAGATCGGGCCGGCCCAGTGCCCGCAGCAGGTTCGGCCACTGCTTGTCCTCGTTGACAAGGCTCAGGATGAACCAGCGCCCGTCCGCGCAGCGATAGTGATTGGCAACGCCCGTCGCCCAGTTTTCGCGCTTCGGCCGGGTCGGGATGTCGAGGCCGCAGAGCGCCGCCTGCGCATAAAAGGCGTTGAACCACACGCCGTTCGCCATGAGGTTGGTATGCGCCTTGCCGCCCTTGCCGGTGATCTGGCGGCGGTAGAGAGCGGTCATGACCGCGGCAAAGAGCGCCACGCCCGTCGGATGGTCGCCCATGCCGGGAAGCGAGCGGGCGGGCGATCCTTCGGGATCCGGCCTCACAAGGTCCATCAGCCCCGTGCGCGCCCAGAGCGCCGTCGAGTCGAAACCGGTCTTGCCCGCTTCGGGCCCCGCCTCGCCATAGGCCGACAGCGAGGCGTAGATCAGCCGGTCGTTAAGCGGCGCGATGTCCTCGTAGCGGAGCTTCAGTTGTTCGCGCACGCGAGGCGGATAGTTGGTGATGAACACATCGGCCTTCGATGCCAGTTCGCGCAGGACCGCGCGCCCCGCCTCCTGGCGCAGGTCGAGCGCGAGCCCCCTCTTGGAGCGGTTGTCCACCATCCAGGAATAGTCCACGTCCGACGAAGGAAAGCCGGGAAAGGCAGACAGGCCGCGATAGGAATCGCCCGTCGGCGGCTCGACCTTGATGACGTCGGCGCCGAAGTCGGCAAGCATGGTGGCCGCCACCGGCGCGGCGATGAAGCTGGCTACATCGAGCACCCTGAGGCCGGCGAGAAGAGGCTCCGCCATGGCGGCTTCCTCCGGTTGCGTTCAGTTCTTGTAGTGGGGCAGGGGCGTGTAGTGGCCGTCCTCGTAATCGCCGAACATCTCGTCCACCTGCGGATGCCGGCAGGGGCGGCCGGATCGGTCTTCCAGGAGGTTCTGCTCGGAGACATAGGCGATATAGGTAGTCTCCGCGTTCTCCGCGAGCAGGTGGTAGAAGGGCTGGTCCCGCCGCGGGCGCACATCGGCGGGGATCGATTCCCACCACTCCTCGGTGTTGGAAAAGGTCGGATCGACATCGAAGATCACGCCCCGGAACGGGTAGCGGCGATGCCGCACCACCTGGCCGATTCCGAACTTGGCTTCCCGCATTTCCATGGGCTTTTGTCTTCGTCAGGCGAATGGCCGGCCGGCGCGAACGGCGCTCGACCTTGGGCCGCAGAGCATACCGCTGCGGATGCATCCGGCAAGCGGCCGGCCGAGTTCAAGCCCGACGGGGCTGCCGGCCGGACGGGATGAAGGCGATGGCGCAGGCTGCCGCGACGGCGCAGACGGCCACCGTGAAGAAGGGCCACTCGTAACCGCCAAGCTCGTCATAGGCGAGGCCGGCGAGCGGCGGGCCGAACAGGGTACCGATGCCGACGCTCGAATAGAGCAGCCCGATCAGCGCGCCGACGGAGCGCAGCCCGAACAGGTCCGCCGTTACCGACGGCGCCAAGGCAACGAAGCCGCCGTAGCAGAGCCCAAAAATGCCGGCGACCGCCGCCAGCTGCCAGAACGGCCCGACCAGCATCCATGCCGCCAGCATGGCCCCCATGCCGGCGTAAAGCAGCGACAGGCATAGCTTGCGCCCGATGCGGTCGGCCACCGGAGCCAGCAGGAACCGTCCGATCGTGCTGCCGATGCCGACCATGGGTATCAGCGCGTTCGCCTCGACTACGGAAAAACCCCGATCGAGCGCGTGGGGCACCGCATGCACGAAGGGAATGAAGATGCCGAAGGCCAGTACCAGGGTGGCCGCGTAGAGGATCCAGAATGTGCGGCCCGACAGCGCATCGCGGACGGTGAAACCCGGCAGGGCGGGACCGGAAACCGGTCCGTCGCCCGGCGCGGTTACAAAGTGCGCGGCGGCGCCCCCCAGCACCAGCACGCCCAGCGCCAGCGCCAGATAGGCGAAGCGCCAGCCTGCAGCCTCGATCAGGACGACGGCAACGAGCGGCGCCGCAAGCGTGCCGACGCCGATGCCGGCAACCGCGAAACCGGAGGCCATGCCCCGCCGGGCGGTAAACCAACGCTGCACCGCGCCGACCGCGGGCACATAGGCGAGCCCCACCCCGAAACCCACGCCGAGTCCGTATCCGAGGCAAACCTGCCAGAGCGTCGTTGCCTGCGCGGCGAAGAGGAGACCGGCTCCGGCCACGACCATGCCGGCAATGCACAACTCGCGGGGTCCCATGACATCGGCGATCCGCCCGGAAACGGCGCCGAAGCCGAAATAGAGAAACGCCGCGAGCGAAAAGACCAGGCTCGTCTCGGCCCGTGTGGCGCCGAACTCCCGCTCGAGCGAAGGAAAGAAGGTCGAGAAGGTATAGGCGGCACCGAATCCGACGAACAGGACGACAAAGGTTGCCCCGACGACGCCCCAGCCGCCCTTCACGCGGCGGTGGGCCCGATTCCGGCCACGGTCGTGCGGTGCATCATCCGGCGGTATTTTCCCTTGTTCCACGGGCGGCCGCGATGCAGGCAGCAGCGATTGTCCCACATGACCAGGTCGCCCTGCCTCCAGCTGTGGGTATAGGTGTAGCGCTCCTGCACAATGCGGTCGGTAAGGCTGCGCAAAAGGGCGCGGCTCTCCTCGATATCCCGCCCGCGGATATGACTTGCGTGGGCGCCGGCATAGATGTTGCGGCGGCCGTTCGCCGGGTTGCGGCGAACCACGGCCTGGGGCACCGGCGGCGTTTCCCTGCGTTGCGCCTCGTCCACAAGGTCGCCGCGTATCAGCCCGCGCGAATAGGCGAAGTCATGGATGGCGACCAGACCGTCCAACTCCTCCTTGAGGGCGTCCTCCAGATCGTCCCAGGCAGCGCGGCCGGTAGCGAATTCCGTTTCGCCCTCCTCGGGAGGCACTTCACGCCCCGAAAGCAACGAGGCCGTTGCCGGCACGCGCTTGAAGGAACTGTCCGTGTGCCACATCTCGTTGCCCGAGTTGTACACATTGCGCCAGTCCTCTATCGGAAGGATCTCGTCTGTTTCCGGATCGACATTGGAGATCACGGCGATCTCGGACCCCGCGCCGACATTCGAGCGCACCGTGCCTTCCAGGGGCCCGAAACGCCTGGAAAAGGCGATCTGCCGGGCGTCGTCGATATGCTGCCCCCGGAACACGAGAACCGAATAATCGTTGAAAAGGCGTGCGATTTCGGCAAAGTCGGAGTTGCTCACTCCCTTGGCGATATCGACGCCCGAGACTTCGGCGCCGAATGCCGGGGTCAGTTGCCTGAAGGTGACGGCCATGGCGTTTCCTCCCGGTGACGATTGAACCAGTCTGGATGGCGCTTGAAAAGAAGCATGGACCGGGACCGCCTTACCGCCCTCGAAGCGCTGGAGCGCAAAGTGCTCTGGCTGTCTTCCTGGATGATCCACAACGCCAACCACCTCCGCGAGAGTCGGGACGGGCTGAAGGTCGGAGGGCACCAGGCGTCCAGCGCCTCGGCGGCTACGATCCTCACCGCGCTCTATTTCGACACGCTGGAGATCGGCGACCGGGTGGCGGTTAAACCCCATGCAAGCCCGGTCTATCACGCCATTCAGTATCTGCTCGGGCGCCAGTCGCGAGAGAAGCTGGAGCGCTTTCGCGCCTTCGGAGGCGCGCAGAGCTACCCCTCGCGTACCAAGGACAGCGATGATGTCGATTTCTCGACCGGCTCGGTCGGACTCGGGGTAGGGATCACCACATTCGCCTCCATCATGCAGGACTATGTGCGCATGAAGGGGCTGGGGGACGGCAGCCCGCCCGGACGTATGGTGGCCGTAATGGGCGACGCCGAGATCGACGAGGGCAATATCTTCGAGGCGATGCTCGAAGGCTGGAAGCACGATGTCCGCAATCTGTGGTGGATCATCGACTACAATCGCCAGAGCTTGGATTCGGTCGTGACCGACCGCCTTTTCCGGCGCTTCGACGGCATTTTCCGGGCGATGGGATGGCAGGTCCACACGCTCAAATACGGAAAACGCCTTCAGGCGGCCTTCCGGAAACGGGACGGCAAGGCCCTGGAACGCTGGATCGACGATTGCCCGAACTCCCGCTACTCGGCCCTCGTGTACAAGGGCGGAGCGGCCTGGAGAGAGGCGCTGGAGGACGACCTCGGCCATCTCGCCGGAATCCGCAGCCTGCTGAAGCGCCATGACGACGACCAACTGCACGGCCTCATGACCAATCTTGCCGGGCAGGACATGGCTGCCGTGCTCGAAGGGTTCGCCGCCGTCGAGGACGACCGCCCGACCTGCTTCATCGCCTATACGATCAAGGGCTACGGCCTGCCCTTCGCGGGCCACAAGGACAACCACGCCGGACTCATGAATCCGGGCCAGATGGAAGCGTTCCGGGCATCCGTGGGCATCCGGCCGGGCGAGGAGTGGGAACCCGAGGCCGGACTGGATATCGCCCCGGAACGGCTGCGCGCGGCCATTGAAGGCTCATCCTTCTTCTGCAGTCCGCCCCGCCGCCGGGAAGCCCCGCCTGTCGTGCTGCCCGACCGGCTGGAGGCGCCGGCCGGCGCGCGCATGTCCACCCAGGAGGCGTTCGGGCGCATTCTGGTCGAAATCGCCCGCGAAGGCGGTCCGCTCGCGGACCGTATCGTGACCGCCTCGCCGGATGTCACGGTTTCCACGGGGCTCGGCGGCTGGGTGAACCGGCGCGGCATTTTCGCGCGCGAAGTCGTGGAGGATGTCTTCCGGGAAGAGAATGTCGTTTCGGCCCAGCGCTGGCTTCAAGGCCCGACCGGCCAGCATGTCGAACTCGGCATTGCGGAGAACAACCTTTTCCTTTGCCTTGCCGCTCTCGGCCTTTCAGCGGAGTTGACGGGCGAGCGCCTTTTCCCGGTGGGAACGCTTTACGACCCGTTCATCGCCAGAGGCCTGGACGCACTGAATTACGCGGCGTACCAGGATGCCCGTTTCATGGTCGTAGCGACGCCTTCGGGCATAACACTTGCCCCGGAAGGCGGCGCGCACCAGTCCGGGTCTACTCCCAGTATCGGTCTTGCCCAGCCGGGACTCACCGCGTTCGAGCCAGCCTATGCGGACGAGCTTGCCGCGATCATGCACTGGAGTTTCACGCACATGCAGGCCGAAGACGGGGGTTCGGTTTACCTGCGCCTGTCGACACGGCCGCTGGAGCAGCCGGAGCGGGAGCTGGATGTCCCGGCCGTGATCGCCGGAGGCTACTGGATCGAACCGCCGGCCGAGGGGACGGAACTGGCCGTCGTCGCTATGGGCGCCGTGCTGCCGGAAGCGCTGGCAGCTCTCGCGCTGATTCGCGAGGACCTGCCGGACGCGGGCCTGCTGGCGGTTACCTCGGTCGACCGGCTGCATGGCGATTGGCTGGCGCATGGCGACCGGAGCCGCGCTGCGCGGCTGCTGGCGCCGATATCGCGCCGCGGCGGTCTGGTGACGGTTCTGGACGGCCATCCGAGCGCGCTCGGATGGCTCGGGTCGATTGCCGGACATCGCGTTGAGCCGCTGGGCACAACGAGTTTCGGACAATCGGGCGATATCCCGGACCTTTACCGGGCGCATGGACTGGACACGGGCGCCATTCTCGAAGCATCCGCCCGTCTGCTGCTGCGCTCTTGAGCCCGCCGGCATTTCGATATAAGTGTCCGCCCCTCCCGGCGGGCGTGGCGGAATTGGTAGACGCGCCGGATTTAGGATCCGGCGGCTTGCGGCCGTGGGGGTTCGAGTCCCTCCGCCCGCACCAGGGACCGCCTGAACGGTGTCCGTCGAACGTAACCAGTTGAAGTCCTTCCCATGCAGATCACCGAAACACTTGCCGACGGGCTCAAGCACGACTTCCGTGTTGTCGTGCCTGCCGAGGACCTGCGCAGCGAGATCGACAGCAAGCTCGCGGAATACGGCGCCAACTTACGGCTTCCAGGGTTCCGCCCCGGCAGGGCGCCGATGAAGATCCTGCGCCAGCGGTTCGGCAGGGCCGTCGAGGGCGAAATCCTTGAAGCGACCATCAATCGCGGCACACAGCAGGCGATAGAGGATCGGGGGCTGAAGCCGGCTGTCATGCCGCAGATCGACATGGTTTCCGACCTCGAAAACGGATTGCCGGCAGACGTCGACCTTGAATACACGATCAGCGTCGAGGCATTGCCTGAGATCGAGCCGATCGACTTCGGTGCGCTCGAACTCGAACGCCTCGAGGCCGAGCCGACCGACGAGACCGTCGAGGAGGAGATCGGGCTTATCGCCAGCGCCGCCGCGGACCTGGTGCCTGTGGAAGAGGATCGGGGCGCCGCGACAGGAGATACCCTGACAATCGATTTCGAAGGCAAGATCGACGATGAGGCGTTTGCCGGCGGTGCGGCGGAAGACTATGAAATCGAGCTCGGCACCGGAGAGTTCATTCCCGGTTTCGAGGATCAGCTTGTCGGGGTGCGCGCCGGAGAGGCCCGCAACGTCGAGGTCGTCTTTCCCGAAGACTACAACGCGGCGCACCTGGCGGGGAAGACCGCCGTGTTTTCGGTTGAGGTCAAGCAGGTCCAGGAACGGCGCGCGGGCGAACCCGACGACGAAATGGCGAAACAGGTCGGGTATGACGACCTTGAGTCGCTGCGTCAGGATGTGGTGGAGCGGGTCAAGGGTCACTATGCGAATGTCTCTCGGATGATCGTCAAACGGCATCTGTTCGACCGTCTGGAGGAAATGCACGATTTCCCGCTTCCGGAGAGCATGGTCGCGCAGGAGTTCGAGTCGATCTGGGGCGAGATCGAAAAGCGCCTGGAAACACCGGACGACGACGAAGTTCGAGAAGGCAAGACGGACGAGGAACTCCGGGACGAATACAGGAAGGTCGCGGAGCGTCGTATCCGCCTCGGTCTGCTGCTCGCCGAGGTCGGTCGGCAGAACAATATCGAGGTCGCCCAGGAGGATCTGCAGCGGGCCATGTTCTCCCAGATGCAGAGGTTCCCCGGACAGGAACAGGTGGTGCTGGATTTCTACCGGAAGAACCCGTCCGCCCTGTCGCAGTTCGAAGGGCCCATCCTTGAGAACAAGGTGGTCGATTTCATCCTCGAACTTGCCCAGATTACGGCCCGCGAGGTGACCGCCGAGGAATTGATCGCAGCGTCGGAAGGCGTTTCCGAAGAGGAGTGAACGACCGCCATGCGCGATCGGAATGAAGTCTACATGAACACGCTCGTGCCCATGGTCGTGGAGAGCACGAACCGCGGCGAGCGCGCCTACGACATCTATTCCCGCCTGCTCAAGGAGAGAATCGTTTTCCTTACGGGGCCGGTCTTCGATCAGGTCGGTGCGCTGATCGCGGCACAACTGCTGTTCCTGGAGGCGGAAAATCCCAGCAAGGACATCTCCTTCTACATCAACTCGCCGGGGGGAGCGGTGACGGCGGGCCTCGCGATCTACGACACCATGCAATATATCCGCTGCGACGTGTCGACCGTGTGCATCGGGCAGGCGGCGTCGATGGGATCGCTGTTGCTGGCCGCCGGCGCGCCGGGCAAACGCTATGCGCTGCCCAATTCACGGGTGATGGTGCATCAGCCTTCCGGCGGCTTCCACGGTCAGGCCAGCGACATCGAAATTCATGCGCGTGAAATTCTTGCGCTACGCGAGCGGCTCAACGAAATCTACGTGAGGCATTGTGACCAAACGCTGGAAAACGTGGAGGAAGCGCTCGATCGAGACCGTTTCATGAGCCCGGACGAGGCTCGGGAATTCGGCATTGTGGACGAGGTGGTCGAACACCGCATTCCGGCTGAAGCCGAAACCGCCTGAGGCTGTGTCGGCAGATTCGGCCTCGCTCCTTGCCACGGAAACCGTTGGCCCGGGGTGCAAACCCGGCTAACATGCCTGTGCGGCTTTCGGGCTGCGGCTTCGGGGAATGTTGGGAACGAAGATGAGCAAACCGAGCGGTGATTCCAAGAACACGCTCTACTGTTCGTTCTGTGGAAAAAGTCAACACGAGGTCCGCAAGCTGATAGCAGGGCCTACCGTGTTCATTTGCGATGAATGCGTCGAGCTGTGTATGGATATCATTCGCGAGGAGAATCGAAACTCTCTCGTGAAATCCAGGGACGGCGTTCCGACGCCGGCCCGTATCTGCAAGGTTCTCGATGATTATGTGATCGGCCAGGATCGGGCCAAGCGCGTGCTCTCCGTCGCCGTCCACAATCACTACAAGCGGCTCGGCAGCAATGCCAAGGCCGGCGATGTCGAGATCGCGAAATCGAACATTCTTCTGATCGGCCCGACCGGATGCGGTAAGACACTGCTGGCCCAGACGCTGGCCCGTATCCTCGATGTGCCGTTCACGATGGCGGATGCGACGACGCTCACCGAAGCGGGTTATGTCGGTGAGGACGTCGAGAACATCATTCTGCGCCTGCTTCAGGCGGCGGACTACAATGTCGAGCGGGCCCAGCGCGGGATCGTGTACATCGACGAGGTGGACAAGATTTCCCGCAAGTCGGACAATCCGTCCATCACGCGCGACGTTTCCGGCGAAGGCGTGCAGCAGGCCCTGCTCAAGATCATGGAAGGGACGGTCGCGTCCGTGCCTCCGCAGGGCGGGCGCAAGCATCCGCAGCAGGAGTTCCTCCAGGTCGACACCACGAACATCCTGTTCATCTGCGGCGGCGCGTTTTCGGGCCTCGAAAAGATCATCTCGCAGCGGGGCAGGGGCTCGTCGATAGGATTCGGCGCTGATGTCAGCGCGCCCGAGGACCGTCAGACGGGCGAGGTTCTGAAGGGAATCGAACCGGAAGACCTGCTGCGTTTCGGCCTCATCCCGGAGTTCGTCGGCAGGCTGCCGGTCATCGCCACGCTCGAGGACCTGGAGGAAGGCGCGCTGATTGAAATCCTCACCCGGCCCAAGAACGCGCTGGTCAAGCAGTATCAGCGTCTGTTCGACATGGAGGACGTAAGGCTTACGTTCGCCGAAGATGCGCTAAAGGGCATCGCCGCCAAGGCGATTTCGCGCAAGACCGGGGCACGCGGTCTCAGGGCCATCATGGAGAGCATCCTCCTCGACAGCATGTTCGAGCTGCCGAGCATGGAGGGCGTCGAGGAAATCGTCATCAGCCGCGAGGTGGTGGAAGGACGGGCGCGGCCCCTGCAGATCTATGTTGAGCGTGGGAACGAGTCCAAGGCGGGCGCTTGAAGGGGCTGCAGCCTCTTCCCAGTTAAGGACGGTGCGAGGCAGTTGCAAATGATCTCATCGAGGCGGCCTTGCCATACACGGAGCCTTCCGGGGACGCATCATGACTAGTACCAGCGGCGATCTGTATCCCGTTCTCCCGTTGCGGGACATTGTGGTCTTTCCCCACATGATCGTGCCGCTCTTCGTCGGGCGCGAGAAGTCCGTACTGGCCCTCGAAGAGGCGATGAAGAGCGACAAGCACATCCTGTTGGTCACGCAGAAGGATGCTGCGATCGACGAGCCGGGCCCGGACGATATCTTCCAGATCGGCACGGTCGGCTCCGTGCTGCAGCTCCTGAAGCTGCCCGACGGCGCCGTGAAGGTGCTGGTGGAGGGCCAGGGTCGCGCCGAAATCCTGTCTTACACAGAACGGTCAGAGTTCTTCGAGACAGCCGCCCGCGATGTCCCGGAAGGCGATGACGGCGACCCGCAGGAAATGTCGGCACTGGTCCGCTCGGTGGTCTCGCATTTCGAGAACTATGTAAAGCTCAACAAGAAGATTCCGCCGGAAGTCATCGCCACGGTCGGCCAGATCGAGGATCCTTCGAAACTCGCCGATACCGTTGCAGCGCATCTGAGCCTCAAAATCGCTGAGAAGCAGGAACTGCTCGAAACGATACCGATCTTTGAGCGTCTGGAGCGCGTCTACGCCTACATGGAAGGCGAGATGGACGTGCTGGAGGTGGAGAAGCGGGTCCGCTCGCGCGTCAAGCGGCAGATGGAGCGCACGCAGCGCGAGTACTATCTCAACGAACAGATGAAGGCGATCCAGAAGGAACTGGGAGACGGCGGAGAAGGCCGGGACGAGCTCTCCGATCTCGAGGAGACCATCAAGAAGACCCGTCTGTCCAAGGAAGCGGAAGAGAAGGCCACGGCGGAACTCAAGAAGCTGCGCAGCATGAGTCCGATGTCGGCCGAAGCCACCGTGGTGCGCAACTATCTCGACTGGATGCTCGGCATTCCGTGGAAGAAGCGTACGCGGGTAAAGAGGGACGTGCGCGCGGCCGAGATCATTCTCGACGAAGACCATTACGGTCTCGAAAAGGTCAAGGAACGGATTGTCGAGTATCTGGCGGTGCAAAACCGCGTACGAAAGCTGAAAGGGCCGATTCTCTGCCTGGTCGGACCACCCGGCGTCGGCAAGACATCGCTCGGCAAGTCGATTGCCCGCGCGACGGGGCGCAACTTTGTGCGCATGTCGCTTGGGGGGGTGCGCGACGAGGCCGAGATTCGCGGACACCGCCGTACCTATATCGGTTCCATGCCCGGCAAGGTGATCCAGGGGATGAAGAAGGCCAAGTCGTCCAACCCGCTGTTCCTGCTGGACGAGGTGGACAAGCTGGGTGCGGACTGGCGCGGCGACCCGTCATCGGCGCTGCTGGAAGTGCTCGACCCCGAGCAGAACGGCACGTTCAACGACCACTACCTGGAAGTGGACTACGACCTGTCGGACGTGATGTTCATCACGACAGCGAATACGCTCAGGCTGCCTCAACCCCTGCTGGACCGCATGGAGGTGATCCGTATTCCCGGATACACCGAGGACGAGAAGGTCGAGATCGCCCGCCGACACCTGATCGACAAGCAACTGGCTGCGCACGGGCTGAAGGACGGCGAGTGGTCGATTTCGGACGATGGGCTGCGGGACCTTATCCGGTACTACACGCGAGAGGCCGGCGTTCGGAACCTCGAACGCGAGATTGCAAATCTTCAGCGCAAGGCGGTGAAAGAACTAGCCACCAGCGATGCTGGCGCGATCGGCATCGAGAGTGACAATCTTGAAAGCTATGCCGGTGTGCGGAAATTCCGCTACGGGCAGACGGAGCTGGAGGACCTGATCGGGGTCTCGACAGGCCTCGCCTGGACGGAGAGCGGCGGCGAAATCCTGTCGGTCGAGGCCGTCGTCATGCCGGGCAAGGGCAATGTCAAACATACGGGCAAGCTCGGCGACGTCATGCAGGAATCCGTAGAGGCGGCGCGCAGCTTCGTCCGCTCCAGGATGTTGCGGTTCGGAATCGTTCCGCCGGAATTCGATCGCCGTGACATCCATGTCCATGTGCCGGAAGGAGCGACGCCCAAGGACGGTCCGTCTGCCGGTGTCGCCATGTGCACGTCGATCGTTTCAGCGCTGACAGCTATTCCGGTCCGCCGCGATGTTGCAATGACCGGAGAAATCACGCTGCGCGGCCGCGTTCTTCCAATAGGCGGGTTGAAGGAAAAATTGCTTGCGGCATTGCGGGCCGGCATCACCACCGTATTGATCCCCGAGGAAAACATGAAAGACCTCGCGGAGATTCCCGACAATGTGACAAGCAGCCTTGAGATCGTCCCGGTGGAAACCGTGGACGAAGTGTTGAGCCGGGCGTTAACCGATATACCGGCGCCGATAGACTGGCAGCCTCCGTCGGAGGTGGAGACACCGCCACCGGCTGTCGAGGGCGCAACCTTTGGAGGTATGGTCACGCATTGATATGCAATTCGGTTCAAATAGTTGCCCGATTGTGTATCGTTTCGCTGGACCTCTGCCCTGAATCGGGTTAGCAACTGCGTCGTCCTCAGTGAAGACGGGAGGGAAAAGAATGAACAAGAACGATCTGGTTGGAGCTGTAGCAGTATCTGCGAACTTGCAACGGGCCCAGGCTGCGCGGGCCGTAGATGCTGTTTTTGAGACAATCTCGAAAGCTCTCGCCGATGGTCAGGATGTACGGTTGATTGGTTTCGGTACCTTTTCGGTAGCCCACCGCCCGGCATCCAAGGCGCGGAATCCCAGGACAGGCGAAACGATCGACGTCGCCCCGTCGAACCAGCCCAAGTTCAGGGCCGGTAAGGGTCTGAAAGACGCCGTAAACTAACAACGGCTCGGGCGAAGCCGGACCCAGGGGCGATTAGCTCAGCTGGGAGAGCACCTCGTTTACACCGAGGGGGTCGGCGGTTCGATCCCGTCATCGCCCACCACTCTAGTTTCGAAAGGGGTCGAGGCTGGTTTTGCGTGAGTTGGCCGGCGTATTTTGCCGGTCTTTGTACGTACAAGGCCCAATGCGCCTGCTGATACCCGGCTCCTAGGGTTCCCAGGAGAGGGCGGCAACCCGAACAGGTCCGTCGACACTGCCGCGCCTGTGGAGGAAGCCCGGTGCCCGGTCGTGGGGGCGGGAGTTACCTCAGTCCGGAGCATGTGACCAACAGGCGCACCTGCACTTCGGCGCACCTCAACAGCTTCGGTGCCGGATGTCCTGCGCCGGCTTTGCCATGGGTACGATTGCGGGCAAGAGGCGGGTGAATGGGCGCGACCCGGATTCCAGGAGGAGATGGCGGGCGCTGCATGGAGTTGGCGACCGGCCGCTATGGCATTCTTGACCCCGCAACGGGTCTCAGCTAGACGGTTGCCGTTGCGTACGCGGGGGTGTAGCTCAGTCGGTTAGAGCGCTGGCCTGTCACGCCAGAGGCCGCGGGTTCGAGTCCCGTCACTCCCGCCACTCGCCCCTGCTAACAATCGAGTGCCCCTGAGGGCGTCGGTGGGGCTTTGCAGTCGCACCTCCGACCACTATGGTGCGCCCGGACCGGGATTCGAGAACAGGGAGACGGGCCCAGGACGATGGATGCGTTTCTGGCCGAGTATGTCCCAATACTGATCTTTACGGCTGTCGCGGGGGCGTTGGCGGCGGGTGCCGTTATCGCTTCGATGATCGTCGCACGGCAAAAGCCGGATACAGAGAAGCTTTCAGCCTACGAATGTGGTTTCGAGGCGTTCACCGACACGCGCGGGCGATTCGATGTGCGCTTCTATCTGGTCGCCATCCTTTTCATCATCTTCGACCTTGAAGTCGCATTCCTGTTTCCCTGGGCGATTTCGCTCGGCGGCATCGGCATGCTGGGCTTCTGGTCGATGGTGATCTTCCTTGGCGTGTTGACGGTCGGATTCATCTATGAATGGCGCAAAGGAGCGCTTGAATGGGAGTGATTGGCCAGCCAGCGCTGGGGCCGGGAGCGGCGCAGGACGCACTGTTGCGTGGGGTCAGCGACGAACTGCAGGATCGCGGCTATGTCGTGGCGCAGTTGGACAAGCTTGTGAACTGGGCGCGCTCCGGGTCGTTGTGGCCGATGACGTTCGGACTCGCCTGCTGCGCCGTGGAAATGATGCATACGGCCTGTTCGCGCTACGACCTCGATCGGTTCGGTGTGGTATTCCGTCCGAGTCCGCGCCAGTCTGACGTGATGATCGTGGCCGGGACGCTTACCAACAAGATGGCGCCGGCGCTTCGCAAGGTTTACGACCAGATGGCCGAGCCGCGCTGGGTGATCTCCATGGGATCCTGCGCCAATGGCGGCGGCTATTATCACTATTCCTATTCGGTGGTCCGGGGCTGCGACCGAATCGTGCCGGTCGATGTGTATGTGCCAGGGTGTCCCCCGACCGCCGAAGCGTTGCTCTACGGTATCCTGCTGTTGCAGAAGAAGATCCAGCGCACCGGCACGATAGCGCGCTGAACCGGACCGGCAGATGGACGAAGCCCTGAAAGAGCTCGCCGAGCATGTCGAGGCGATGATCGGCGAAAAGGTGTCGTTTGAGCCGACGGTATCGGAATTGGTGCTGAGAGTGGGGCGAGACGGGCTGCTTGAGGTGCTGACCTTCCTGCGTGATGACGCCAACTGTCGCTTCAAGTGCCTGATGGATCTGTGCGGCGTCGATTATCCGGAACATCCGGAGCGGTTCGAAGTCGTCTACAACCTGCTGAGCCACCGTCACAACCTTCGTGTCCGGGTCAAGACCTCGACAGACGAAGATACACCCGTGCCGTCGGTGTCGGGGCTATTCAGTTCGGCGGCCTGGTTCGAGCGCGAAGCGTGGGACCTTTACGGCATCTTCTTCTCGGACCATCCCGACCTGCGCCGCCTGCTGACCGACTACGGGTTCGAAGGCTATCCGATGCGTAAGGATTTTCCGCTGACGGGATATGTCGAGGTCCGCTACGACGACGAGCAGAAGCGCGTTGTCTATGAGCCGGTTTCCCTGACGCAGGAGTTCCGGTCCTTCGACTATCTGAGCCCTTGGGAGGGGCCGCTGCCTGGCGACGAAAAGGCGGAGGGCGCCTGATGGCCGAAGCCCAGATCAGGAACTACACGCTGAACTTCGGCCCGCAGCATCCCGCGGCGCACGGTGTCCTGCGCATGGTCATGGAGCTCGATGGCGAGGTCGTGGACCGCATAGACCCTCATATCGGTCTCCTTCATCGCGGAACCGAAAAGCTCATCGAACACAAGACCTATCTTCAGGCGGTGCCGTATTTCGATCGCCTCGACTATGTCGCCCCGATGAACCAGGAGCATGCCTTTGCGCTTGCAACCGAGAGGCTTCTCGGTATCGAGGTGCCGGAGCGCGGCCAGTATATCCGGGTCCTGTTCTCCGAGATCTCGCGCATCCTGAACCACTTGCTGAACCTGACGGCGTTCGCCTTGGATGTCGGCGCGATGACGCCGATGCTATGGGGCTTCGAGCAGCGTGAGCTACTGATGGAATTTTATGAGCGTGCGAGCGGCGCCCGGCTCCACGCTGCCTATTTCCGGCCGGGCGGCGTCCATCAGGACCTCCCGGACGGCATGCTCGACGACATAGCGGAATGGGCCGCGGCATTTCCGAAGTTCATCACCGATATGGAAACGCTGCTCAACGAGAACCGCATCTTCAAACAGCGAACCGTGGACATTGGCCGCGTGTCGGTGGAAGACGCGCTCGACTGGGGTTTTTCGGGTCCGATGCTGCGCGCCTCCGGGCTACCGTGGGATTTGCGCAAAGCGCAGCCATACGACGTGTATGACCGGATGGACTTTGACATTCCGATCGGCAAGAACGGCGACTGCTACGACCGCTACCTGGTCCGGGTTGAGGAGGTACGCCAGTCGCTGCGCATCATCGACCAGTGTGTGCACGACATGCCCGAAGGGCCGGTGGTAACGGAGACCAGCAAGGTGGCTCCGCCGAAACGAGGCGAGATGAAGCAATCGATGGAGGCGCTCATCCATCACTTCAAGCTCTACACCGAGGGATACAGGGTGCCGCCCGGCGAGACCTATACGGCGGTCGAAGCGCCTAAAGGCGAGTTCGGCGTCTACCTGGTGTCGGATGGCACCAACAAGCCTTACCGGTGCAAGATCCGGGCGCCGGGTTTCGCGCATCTGGCTGCCATGGACTTCCTGTCACGCGGCCATATGCTGGCCGACAGCGTTGCGATTCTGGGCGCCATGGACATCGTGTTCGGAGAGATTGATCGATGAACGGGCGCGGCGCAGCCGGCATCTTTGCCTTTACGGCCGACAATCTGAAAGCAGCGAACGCCATTCTCGCAAAATATCCGGACGGCCGGCAGCAAAGCGCTGTCATGCCGCTGCTGGACCTGGCGCAACGCCAGCTCGGTTGGACGTCTCCCGCGGTGATCGAGTACGTGGCGGATTTTCTGGGCCTGCCGGCGATCCGCGTCTGGGAAGTCGTCAGCTTCTACACGATGTATTACCGCGAACCCGTGGGGAAATACCGGCTGCACATATGCACGACCACACCATGCTGGCTGCGCGGGTCCGACGAAGTAGTCCGGGCCTGCAAGGAAAAAACAGGCTTGGATTTCGGCGAGACGGACGAGAACGGCCTCTTTACGCTGCTGGAGGTCGAGTGCCTTGGAGCGTGCGTCAACGCGCCGGTCCTGCAGATCAATGACGACTATTATGAAGACCTCGATGCCGACCGGACGGCGGCCCTGCTCGACGCGCTGGCGGAGGGCCGGCCGCCGACAACCGGTACTCAGGCAGAGCGGTTGAATTCCGCGCCGGAGGGCGGCAAGACCACACTGCTGGAGAGTGACGCCCGATGCTGACCGACCGGGACCGCATCTTCACGAATCTTTACGGCGAGTATGACTGGACCCTGAAGGGCGCCCGCGCGCGGGGCGATTGGGACGGGACGGCCGAGTTGATCGCCAGGGGCCGCGAGTGGCTTGTCGAGGAGATCAAGGCATCGGGTTTGCGGGGGCGGGGCGGAGCTGGCTTTCCGACCGGCCTCAAATGGTCGTTCATGCCGAAGGAGAGCGACGGTCGCCCTGCCTATCTGGTGGTCAATGCGGACGAGGGTGAGCCTGGCACCTGCAAGGACCGCGACATGATGCGCTGGGACCCGCACAAATTGATCGAGGGCTGCCTTCTCGCTTGTGCGGCAATAGGCGCCGGAGCCGCCTACATCTATGTACGAGGCGAGTTCTTCAACGAGGCGCGCCACCTGCAGCATGCAATCGACGAAGCCTATGAAGCGGGACTGATCGGCAGGAACGCCTGCGGTTCCGGCGTCGACTGCGACGTATTCCTTCACCGCGGAGCCGGCGCCTATATCTGCGGCGAGGAGACGGCCCTGATCGAGAGCCTTGAAGGCAAGAAGGGCCAGCCGCGCCTGAAGCCGCCGTTTCCGGCGATGGCCGGCCTATACGGTTGTCCGACGACCGTGAACAATGTCGAGACTATCGCCGTAGCGCCATCCATACTACGCCGTGGCGCGGCATGGTTCTCCGGTTTCGGGCGCAACAACAACACCGGCACCAAGGTGTTCTGCATTTCCGGCCACGTCAACCGCCCCTGCAACGTGGAAGAGGCGATGAGCATTCCGATGAAGGAACTCATCGAGAAGCACGCCGGCGGTGTGCGGGGCGGCTGGGACAATCTCAAGGCCGTCATTCCCGGAGGTTCCTCCACCCCGATCCTGCCGAAGAGCATCTGCGATGAGGTGTTGATGGACTTCGATGCGCTCCGGGATGTGCAGAGCGGGCTGGGCACGGCCGCGGTGATCGTGATGGACCGCTCCACGGATGTCGTGCGCGCCATCGCGCGTCTTGCCCGGTTCTATGCGCACGAGAGTTGCGGGCAATGCACGCCTTGCCGCGAAGGAACCGGCTGGATGATGCGCGTGATGGAACGGATGGCGTCGGGACGCGCCCGTGTCGAGGAGATCGACATGCTGCTCGACGTGTCGAAGGAAATCGAGGGGCACACCATCTGCGCGCATGGGGACGGCTCCGCCTGGCCGATCCAGGGACTGATCCGCCATTTCAGGCATGAGATGGAAGAACGGATCCTGAGCTACCGAAACCGGGCCATGGCGGCCTGACCCCGGAGGGCGGAGCCAATGCCGAAGCTCACCGTCGACGGGATTGAGGTCGAGGTCCCGCCCGGAAGCACCGTGCTGCAGGCAATAGAGGCTGCCGGCAAGGAAGTTCCGCGCTTCTGCTATCACGAGCGCCTGTCGATTGCCGGCAACTGCCGCATGTGTCTGGTCGAGATCCGTCCCGGTCCGCCGAAACCGGCTGCCTCCTGTGCCATGCCCGCCGGGGACAACATGGAAGTGCTGACTTCCAGCCCGATGACGCAGAAGGCGCGCAAGGGCGTGATGGAGTTCCTGCTCATCAACCATCCGCTCGATTGCCCGATCTGCGACCAGGGCGGTGAGTGCGACCTCCAGGACCAGGCGTTGTTCTACGGAGCGGACACGAGCCGGTTCGAGGAAAACAAGCGGGCCGTGGCTGATAAGGACATGGGGCCGCTTATCAAAACGACGATGACGCGATGTATCCATTGTACCCGGTGCATTCGCTTCGCAGAGGAAGTGGCCGGCGTGCCGACGATCGGTGCTGTCGGGCGTAGCGAGCACATGGAGATCACGACGCTGGAGCGCGCAGTGGCGAGCGAGCTTTCCGGAAATGTCATCGATCTTTGCCCGGTAGGTGCGTTGACCTCGAAACCCTACGCGTTCAATGCGCGTCCGTGGGAGTTGCGCAAGACTGAAGGCATCGACGTGTTCGATGCGCTTGGCGCTAATATCCGTATCGACTCCCGCGGCCCGGAAGTGCTGCGGGTTCTGCCTCGCCTGAACGAGGAGGTGAACGAGGAATGGCTCGGCGACAAGTCCCGTTTTGCCTGTGACGGCCTGCGCCGCCAGCGATTGGATCACCCGTATGTGCGCCGGGACGGGCGGCTGCATCCCGCGAACTGGGCAGAAGCTTTCGGTGCGGTTCAGGCTAGGTTCGAGGGGCGTTCCGGCACGAAAATAGGCGCAATTGCCGGCGACCAGGTCGACGCCGAGGCGATGCTCGCGCTCAAGGACCTGATGCAGGCGCTTGGTTCGCCGAATCTGGATTGCAGGCAGGACGGCGCGGCGGCTGTTCCTGGTCATCGGGCCAGCTATCTCTTCAACTCGACCGTCCGGGGCATCGAAGAGGCCGATGCGCTGCTGCTGATCGGTTGCAATCCGCGTTGGGAATCGCCGGTGCTCAACGCGCGGATCCGCAAGCGGTGGCTGACCGGCGAATTGTGCATCGGCATGATCGGAGACCGGTACGATCTCGGCTATCGCTACGACCATCTGGGCGATGGCGGGCAGGCATTGCGAGGGGTGGCCTCTGGACGGAACCGCTTCTGCGCCGAACTGAAATCTGCGACGCGGCCGATGCTGATCATCGGCACCGGCGCTCTGGCGCGGTCCGACGGTATGGCTGTGCTGGCGACGGCGCAGCGTATTGCGGAGTTGAACGGCCTGATCCGCGAGGACTGGAACGGTTTCAACGTGCTGAACCGGGCGGCATCCCGGGTCGGCGGCCTCGACCTCGGCGTCGTACCAGGCGAAGGCGGGGCGGACACGGAAGGGATGTTGTCCGGTGCGGTGGATACGCTCTTCCTGCTTGGCGCCGACGAAGTCGATCTCTCCGGCCTCGGCGGAGCCTTTGTCATCTACCAGGGGCACCATGGCGACGCGGGAGCCGCGCGCGCCGACGTTATCCTGCCGGGCGCGGCCTATACCGAGAAGTCCGGCACGTGGGTCAACCTGGAGGGACGGGTGCAGCGCAGCGAAAGGGCAACCTTCCCGCTCGGAGAGGCGCGCGAGGACTGGGCGGTGCTGCGCGCTTTGTCGGACGTGTTGGGGAGCCCGTTGCCATACGATTCGCTGCCCGCGTTGCGCGCCCGCCTTGCCTTGATGAATCCGGTCTTCGACACGCGGGATGAAATCGTTCCTGCGGAATGGCATCGCACCGTTGTGGAAGGCAGGGTGGATGACGCGCCGTTCGCCAGTCCGGTGTCTAATTACTATATGACCGATCCGATTTCGCGCGCCTCCGAAACAATGGCGGTCTGTACGGAGGCCTTCCTCGCTGCGGAAACCCGCGATGGCTAGCTTCTGGACCGCCTATGTCTGGCCGGTGGCCGCGATCGTCGGTTACATTCTGCTGATCGTTGTGCCGCTTCTGGGCTGCATCGCCTACCTCATACTGGCGGAGCGCAAGGTCATTGCATCCATGCAGATGCGCAAGGGGCCGAATGTCGTCGGACCCTTCGGTCTGTTCCAGCCGGTGGCTGACGGGTTGAAGCTGCTGACGAAGGAAACGATCGTCCCCGCCGGCGCGAACCGGGTGGTCTTCCTGCTGGCGCCGATGCTGACCTTCATGCTTGCGCTAGTCGCCTGGGCGGTGATTCCGTTCGACCTTGGCTGGGTACTGGCGGATATCAATGTCGGGGTGCTGTATCTCTTCGCCATCTCTTCCCTGGGCGTTTACGGCATCCTGATGGCGGGGTGGGCCAGCAACTCGCGATACCCGTTTCTCGGTGCGTTGCGGTCTGCGGCGCAGATGGTTTCCTACGAGGTATCGATCGGCTTCGTGATCGTGACGGTGCTGCTATGCACCGGTTCGCTGAACCTTTCGGTCATCGTTCAGGCGCAGCAGGGATCAGCCGGCCTGTTTTCCTGGTTCTGGCTGCCTCTGCTGCCCATGTTCGTGGTGTTCTTCGTGTCGGCTCTGGCCGAGACCAACCGCGCGCCCTTCGATCTGCCCGAGGCCGAGGCTGAACTTGTCGCGGGCTACAATGTCGAATATTCGGCCATGACGTTCGCGCTCTTCTTCCTGGGCGAATATGCGAACATGATCCTGATGAGCGCCATGACGGTCATGCTCTTTCTCGGAGGCTGGCTTTCGCCGGTCCCGTACGAACCGTTCACCTGGGTTCCCGGGATCGTCTGGTTTGCTCTGAAGACGGCCCTGGTGCTGTTCGCATTTCTCTGGATCAGGGCAACATTCCCTCGTTACCGCTACGACCAGCTTATGAGGCTCGGGTGGAAAGTGTTTCTGCCGTTGTCCCTGCTGTGGGTAGTGGTGACGGCCGGCGCGCTGGTGGCATTCGATTGGGTCCCGGACCCGGTTGCGGTGCCATCGTGAAGGGCAGGGAGTACTGAATGATGGCAGTTCTCGACCGCGGTGTCCGCAGCTTCCTGCTGGTCGAATTGGCCTCCGGCATGTGGCTCACGTTGAAGTACATGTTCAAGCCGAAGGTGACGCTCAACTACCCCTACGAGAAAGGCCCTCTCAGCCCGCGCTTCCGGGGAGAACACGCGCTGCGCCGTTATCCGAACGGCGAGGAACGCTGCATTGCCTGCAAGCTCTGCGAGGCCGTTTGTCCGGCTCAGGCGATCACAATTGAAGCAGAACCCCGGGAAGACGGTAGCCGCCGTACGACGCGTTACGACATCGATATGACGAAGTGCATCTATTGCGGCTTCTGCCAGGAGGCGTGCCCGGTCGACGCGATTGTCGAGGGTCCGAATTTCGAGTTTGCGACTGAGACGCGGGAAGAGCTGATGTACAACAAGGAAAGGCTCCTCGCGAATGGCGACCGATGGGAGGCCTCGCTCGCCGACAATCTTGCCCTCGACGCGCCGTACCGCTGAGACGGAGAGAAGGCAGTGGTCGTTCAAGCCTTGGCGTTCTATGTCTTCGCGGCAGTCGCGACCGCGGCCGGAGTCATGGTGATCTCGGCTCGCAATCCGGTGCATTCGGTTTTGTTCCTGATCCTGGCGTTCTTCAACGCGGCAGGCCTGTTCGTGCTGCTGGGTGCAGAGTTCCTCGCGATGCTCCTGGTGGTCGTCTATGTCGGTGCCGTGGCAGTGCTGTTCCTGTTCGTGGTGATGATGCTCGACATCAACTTTGCGGAACTGCGGGAGGGCTTTCTGCAATATCTGCCCATCGGCGCGGTCGTCGGGGTCATCCTGCTCGCGGAACTGGCGCTGGTCGGTGGTAGCTGGGTGCTTTCGGAAGGCCCCGCGGAGGCATCCCTGCCGGTTCCCGACGAGAAAATGACCAACACCCATGCTCTGGGCCACATTCTGTACACGGACTATATCTATCTGTTCCAGGCGGCCGGTTTGGTCTTGCTGGTCGCCATGATCGGCGCAATTGTGCTGACGCACCGCAGGCGGACCGGCGTGCACAGGCAACGGATCGCTGCCCAGCTCGACCGCCGCAGGGAAGACACGCTCGAGGTCGTCAAGGTCCCGGCAGAGGGAGGCCGATGATGCTGGAAGTCGGCCTCGCGCACTACCTCACCCTTGCTGCAGTCCTCTTCACACTGGGCATTTTCGGTATCTTTCTCAACCGCAAGAACGTCATCATCATCCTGATGTCGATCGAGCTTATGTTGCTCGCGGTCAATATCAATCTGGTCGCCTTTTCGCGCTTTCTGGAAGACATGACCGGTCAGGTCTTTGCCATGTTCGTGCTCACCGTTGCGGCGGCCGAGGCCGCCATCGGCCTGGCGATCCTGGTGGTCTATTTCCGCAATCGCGGATCGATCGCCGTCGAAGATATCAACCTGATGAAGGGCTGAAGCGAGGCAGGCGAGCGCGCATGTTGCATCTGGCTGCAGTATTTCTCCCGCTTCTGGCGGCGATCGTCGTCGGTTTGTTCGGACGCCTCATGGGGGACCGTCCGTCGCAGCTGATGACGTGCCTCGCCGTGACGGTTTCGGCCGCCTGCTCGGTCGTCATCTTCATCGACATCGCCTATGGCGGCGGCGGTCCCGAAACGCTGCATGTTCTCGACTGGATCCGGTCCGGCGGATTCGAGGCGCACTGGGCGCTTCGTTTCGACACGCTGTCGGCGGTCATGCTCGTGGTGGTCAATGGCGTGTCGGCCTGCGTTCATTGGTACTCGATCGGCTATATGGGTCACGACCCGCACAAGCCGCGCTTCATGGCCTATCTGAGCCTTTTTACCTTCTCGATGCTGATGCTGGTGACCTCCGACAACCTGGTTCAGCTGTTCTTCGGGTGGGAAGGTGTAGGGCTTTGTTCGTATCTCCTGATCGGCTTCTGGTACGACCGGCCGGCCGCCAACGCAGCAGCCATCAAGGCGTTCATTGTGAACCGGGTCGGCGACTTCGGATTCGCACTCGGGATTTTCGGCATCTGGTTGGTTTTCGAGACAGTCCACTTTTCTTCGATCTTTGTTGCCGTTCCCGATCATGTTGGCGAAAGCATCAGCTTTATCGGCATGGAACTGCCGGCCATCGAGCTGCTGTGCTTCCTGCTGTTCATCGGCGCAATGGGCAAATCGGCGCAAATCGGGTTGCACACCTGGCTGCCCGATGCGATGGAGGGGCCGACTCCCGTTTCCGCGCTGATCCATGCCGCTACCATGGTGACGGCAGGCGTATTCATGTGCGCCCGCCTGTCGCCGCTATTCGAATTCGCGCCCGATACCCTGGCCTTCATCACCTTCATCGGTGCAACGACGGCCTTCTTCGCCGCAACCTGCGCGCTGACGCAAACGGATATAAAGCGAGTTATTGCCTACTCGACATGCAGTCAGCTCGGCTACATGTTCTTCGCCATCGGGGTTTCTGCTTATCCGGCGGCAATTTTCCATCTGATGACCCATGCCTGCTTCAAGGCGCTGCTGTTCCTCGGAGCCGGAAGCGTCATCCATGCAATGTCCGGGGAACAGGATATGCGCCGCATGGGCGGTATCTGGCGACAGGTTAAACAAACCCATGTCCTGATGTGGATTGGATCGTTTGCACTTGCTGGTCTGCCTTACTTCTCGGGGTATTTTTCGAAGGACTCCATTCTGGAAAGCGCCTGGGGAGCCCATACCAGTATTGGCGATTACGCCTTTACCTTCGGGGTCTTGGCTGCGGTGATGACGGCCTTCTATTCCTGGAGGCTGCTGTTCATGACCTTCATGGGCGCATCACGCGCAGACGAGAAGGTGATGGCGCATGTCCATGAATCGCCTGTCGTCATGCTGATTCCGCTCTATGTCCTGGCGGCCGGAGCAATCGTGACCGGGTTCGTTTTCGTGGACGCCTTTGTCGGCGAGGATTGGGACCGGTTCTGGGGTTCGTCTATCCTGATCCTCGATCAGAATTCGGCGATGGCGGAGGGCCACCATGCCCCCGACTACATCAAGAAACTACCGCTGGTGGCCGCGTTGATCGGTATTCTGATTGCCTGGTACATGTACATCCTGAAGCCGGATGCGCCAGCGGCGCTCAGAAGCCATTTCGAGCCGGTGTACCAGATATCCTTCAACAAATGGTGGTTCGACGAGATCTACGAGGTCGTCTTCGTGCGCCCCGCTAGGTTCCTGGCCCGGCTCTGCTGGAAGGGAGGAGACGGTTTTGTCATCGACGGGTTCGGCCCCGACGGGCTGGCAGCGGTCACGCGGGCGCTCGCCCGGCGGGCCAGCATCTTCCAGTCGGGTTACATCTATCATTATGCGTTCGCGATGATGGTGGGCGTCGTCGCCCTGGTCTCCTGGTACCTCTTCGCGGTGGGGATCTAGAAGCATGAGCTCGGGGGTCGGCCTGCTTTCGATCGTCACCTTCCTGCCGCTTGTCGGTGTGCTGGCAATTCTGCTTTTGTGCCGCGGGACCGGAGAGGACGCGATCCGGAATTCCCGCATGGCGGCGTTATGGACCTCGCTGGCGACCTTTGTCGTGTCGCTGTTTCTCTGGTTCCGCTTCGACTCGGGAACCGCCGACTTTCAGTTTGTCGAACATGTTGAGTGGCTGCCGGAGTTCAACATCGCCTACCGCATGGGTATCGACGGTATTTCGCTGTTCTTCGTGCTGCTTTCGACGTTTCTGACGCCGATTTGTATTCTCTCGAGCTGGACTGCGGTTCAGGTCCGGGTGAAGGAATACATGATTGCATTTCTTGCTCTTGAAACACTCATGGTGGGCATGTTCTGTGCTCTTGATCTTGTTGTTTTCTATGTCTTTTTCGAGGGTGTGCTGATCCCGATGTTTCTTATTATCGGAGTCTGGGGAGGCGAGCGCCGCATTTATGCGGCTTTCAAGTTCTTCCTGTTTACCCTGCTGGGCTCCGTATTGATGTTGTTGGCCCTGCTGGCCGTCTATCTGGAAGTGGGCACTACAGGCATTGTCCAGGCGCTTGCCTATTCGTTCCCGCCCGACCTTCAGATCTGGCTGTGGCTAGCGTTCTTCGCCAGCTTTGCGGTCAAGATACCGATGTGGCCGGTTCATACTTGGCTGCCGGACGCACATGTGGAGGCACCGACGGCCGGCTCCGTGATCCTGGCCGGTGTGTTGCTAAAGATGGGCGGCTACGGATTCCTCCGGTTTTCGTTGCCCATGTTTCCGGAGGCGAGCGAGTTCTTCACGCCGCTGATCTTCGTCCTAAGCTGCGTGGCAGTGATCTACACCTCGCTCGTGGCGCTGGCGCAGGAGGACATGAAGAAGCTCATCGCCTATTCCTCCGTGGCGCATATGGGCTTCGTGACCATCGGCATATTCACGGCGACCAACCAGGGCATAGCCGGCGCCATCTTCCAGATGTTGAGCCATGGCATTGTCTCCGCTGCCCTGTTTCTGTGCGTCGGTGTCGTCTACGACAGGCTGCATACCCGCGAAATTGCGCGCTACGGGGGACTCGTCCACCGCATGCCGGCTTATGCAGCGGTCTTTATGGTGTTCACCCTCGCATCCGTCGGGTTGCCCGGTACCAGCGGGTTTGTCGGCGAGTTCCTGGTGTTGCTGGGCGCGTTCGAAGTCAACACCTGGGTTTGCTTCCTTGCCGCCACCGGCGTCATCCTCGGCGCCGCCTACATGCTGTACCTCTACCGCCGGGTAATCTTCGGCAAGCTGGAGAGGGTGGAACTCCAGGCAATGCTGGATCTGACCCCACGCGAAATTGCCGTATTCGCTCCGCTCGTGGTGCTGGTGCTGTGGATGGGTATCTATCCATCCTCGTTCCTCGACCCGATACAGGTGTCGGTCCAGAACCTTGTCGACCAACACTTGGCAGCCATGAATGCAGCGGGCGAGTCGACGGCGTTTGCAGCGAAAGGGCACTGAGCGATGGACATGAACTACGCTCCCGCCGTGCCGGAAATCGTCCTAGCGTGCCTTGCCATGGCATTGCTCATGGCAGGAGTGTTCGGGCTGGAGCGGGGTCGAACGGTCTCCTGGCTCAGCGTCGTCTCTCTGGCCGTTACGCTCCTGCTGGTCTTGGCCGGCGGGACGGACCGTGTCGTCGGCCTGGGCGGGCTCTTCGCGACCGGTGCATTCGCCGTCTATGTCAAGGTCCTGGTTCTGCTCGGCAGCATGTTTGCCATCGTCATGTCCCTTACCTTCAACGAGCGCGAGTCGCTCGACCGGTTCGAATTCCCGATCGTGATCCTGTTCGCCACGCTCGGGATGCTGATGATGGTATCCGCCAACGATCTGATCGCCCTGTATCTGGGTTTGGAACTGCAGAGCCTCTCGCTTTATGTACTGGCCGCCTTTCGCCGCGATACCCTGCGGTCGAGCGAAGCCGGGCTGAAATACTTCGTTCTCGGCGCGCTGTCGTCGGGCATGCTGCTCTACGGGTGCTCCATGATTTACGGCTTCGTCGGAGCAACGGGCTTCGACGCCATCGCCGCCGCGGTCGGGAATGGCGGCGAGCCCTCCCTTGGCCTGGTTGTCGGGATGGTGTTTCTGTTGGCCGGGCTCTGTTTCAAGGTCTCGGCGGCGCCGTTCCACATGTGGACCCCCGACGTTTACGAAGGTGCCCCGACACCGGTGACGGCGCTCTTTTCGGTGGCGCCGAAAATCGCGGCTTTAGCCCTGTTCGTCCGTGTGCTGATGGAACCGTTCGGCGATATGGCCGACAAGTGGCAACAGATCATCGTCGTGGTTGCGATCCTTTCCATGGCCATCGGCGCCTTTACTGCGATTGCGCAGGAAAACATAAAGCGGCTGATGGCGTATTCGTCCATCGGGCATGTCGGCTACGCGCTTGTCGGCGTGGCAACGGGCACCGAAGAAGGCGTCCGTGCCGTACTGATTTACCTTGCCATCTATCTCTTCATGAATGTCGGCGTCTTCGCCTGTATTCTCGCGATGCGACAGAAGGGTAACGCGGTCGAGAACATTTCCGATCTTGCAGGGTTTTCGAGATCCCGCCCGCTTGTGGCCGGCATCTTCGCTGCCCTCATGTTCTCCATGGCGGGTATTCCGCCGTTGGCCGGGTTCTTCGGCAAATTTTACGTGTTCATGGCTGCGGTCAATGCCGGACTGGTGGCGCTGGCGGTCTTCGGCGTGCTGGCAAGCGTCGTCGGGTGTTACTACTATCTGCGCATTGTGAAGGTGATGTATTTCGACGATGCGGGCGAAGACATGGACCGCCCGCTGCCTTCGGAAATCGGTGTCGTTGCGGGGCTGAGCGCCGCTGTCGTTGTTCTCTTTGTGGTCGTGCCGTGGACGATCACCGATTTTGCCGGGGGCGCTGCCAGCACACTGTTCTCCGGATGAACAAGAAGCCGGGCGCGGCAGATGTCGACCTGTTCGCCTACTCGGTTCTCGACAGCACCAACGACGAAGCTAAGCGCTTGGCCGGACTGGGCCGGCGCGGCCCGCTTGCGGTGTGGACAGCCGAGCAGCCAGGCGGCCGGGGCCGCAGCGGGCGAGGCTGGACCGGGCCCCGCGGCAACCTGATGGTAAGCCTGTTGCTCCGTCCGGACCGCACGCCTGCCGAAGCCGGTACCATGGCGCTGGTGGCCGGCCTAGCGGTGGCCGACTGCGCACGGCAGTGGGGGACGGACGCGCGCATCAAGTGGCCGAATGACGTTGTGCTGGAGGACGCCAAGCTGGCCGGCATTCTGGTGGAAGCCGGTTCGAAGGGTGGCAGGCTCGACTGGGTGGTCGTGGGCATCGGCCTCAATCTGGCCAAGGCACCGACCCTTGACCGCCCGACAGCCTGCATTGGCTCCCACGTACCGGTCGAAACGGCCTTGGAGCAGGTTGTCGAAGCCGTGTTGCAGCGATATCGCGAATGGCTGGACGGCGGGTTTGCTGCGGTACGGGAGGAATGGCTCGGACGGGCCGCCTGGCTCGGCAGGACCGTCCGGGTCGGAGAAGGGCAGGGAGCCATAGAAGGGTTGATGCGAACGGTGGATGCCGACGGCTCGCTTGTCGTCGATGACGCCACCGGAGTAGAACGCCGCCTCACCGCCGGTGAGGTTTTCGCGCTGGAGGTCTGATGCTGCTCGCGATCGATGCCGGCAATACCAATATCGTCTTTGCCGTCTATGACGGCGAAGAGCGGAAAGGCCTTTGGCGGGCCGGTAACGATCCGCACCGCACGGCGGACGAATATGCCGTCTGGCTGATGCAGCTGATGGATCTTGAAGGCGTCGATCCGGAGGCCGTAGAAGCCGGCATCGTGGCAACGGTCGTGCCGGCGTCGCTGTTCAACCTGCGTCATCTCTGCCAACGCTATTTCGGCGTTTCGCCGCTCATCATCGGCGATCCTGCCATCGACCTCGGTATGACAGTCAGGGTCGATAACCCCTCGGAAGTCGGAGCGGACCGGATCGTCAATGCGGTAGCGGCGCACAGCGCCTATCCGGGCCCGTTGATCGTCATCGACTTCGGGACCGCGACGACTTTCGATGTTGTAGATGCTGCCGGCGATTACCGCGGGGGTGTCATTGCCCCTGGCGTCAACCTGTCTCTCGAGGCTCTGCACCAGGCAGCCGCCAAGCTGCCGCTGATTGCGGTAGGCCGGCCTGAACGGGTGGTTGGCAGCAATACGGTAGCGGCCATGCAGTCGGGCATTTTCTGGGGCTATGTCAGCATGATCGAAGGTGTCGTGCAGCGGATCGAGCAGGAGACCGACAAATCCATGACCGTCGTGGCCACAGGTGGCCTCGCGCCGCTGTTTGCGGGCGCGACCGATGTCATCGGCCATATCGACAGCGATCTCACCCTGCGCGGACTGCTGGAGGTCCATCGGTTGAACGGGAATGGTTCATGATGAACCTGCCTGTTCCCGCCGGGGACGAAATCCTGTTCGTTCCGCTCGGCGGAGTCGGCGATATCGGCATGAACTGCGCGCTCTACGGACATGCGGGGCGCTGGATCCTGGTGGACCTTGGCGTCATGTTCGGTGATGAGACGACGCCAGGTATTGAGGTCATTGTCCCCGACACGGCGGCAGCGGAAGGGGTTCGGGACCGTCTCGACGCCATCGTCATCACCCACGCACATGAGGACCATATAGGTGCGGTGCCGCATCTTTGGCCGGAGCTGGGAGCACCGGTGCATGTCACGCCGTTTTCTGCTGCTTTCCTACGGCGCAAGCTGCGGGACGAGGGCGTGGAGAGCGAGGTGCCCATCGTTGAGCACGGGCCGGGAGAACGGTTTACGGCGGGACCGTTCGAACTCGAATATCTGCCTCTGGCTCATTCGATTCCGGAGCCGAACGCGCTGGTGCTGCGCACCGCGGCCGGCACGGTCTTCCATACCGGAGACTGGAAGCTCGACCCCGGCCCTGTTGTGGGGGAGCCGGTGGACGAGCACGTCTTTCGCCGGCTCGGCGATGAGGGTGTTGCAGCAATGATCTGCGACTCGACCAACGCCACCGTAGACGGCTCGAGCGGTTCGGAGGCCGATCTTCTGGCAAGCCTTACCGAACTTGTTGCCTCGAAAAGCAGGCAACGGGTCGTATTCGCCTGTTTTGCAAGCAATGTGGCACGCCTCGATACGGTTGCGCGAGCCGCAGGGGCCAACGGCCGGTCGGTGGCGCTGGTGGGGCGGTCGTTGAAGCGCATGGACGAAATAGCCCGCCAATGCGGCTATCTGACGGACATTCCCGCCTTCGTTTCGGAACAGCATGCGGGCTATCTGCCGCGTTCCAACATGGCAATGATCTGCACGGGAAGCCAGGGGGAGCCGCGAGCCGCGCTGGCGCGGATTGCATCCGGGTCCCATCCGCATGTCGAACTGGAGCGCGGCGACACGCTTGTCTTCTCTTCGCGCACGATTCCGGGCAATGAGCGGGCCGTCGCCCGGCTTCAGGACCGGTTCCTACGAATGGGTGTCGAAGTGGTGACTTCGAAGGACGCCTTCGTGCATGTGTCGGGGCACCCGGGGCGTGACGAGCTCCGGCGCATGTATGGGTGGATAAGGCCCGAGGCGGCGGTTCCGGTCCACGGTGAGCTGCACCATCTTCACGCCCATGCCCGGCTGGCGCGCGACTGCGGCGTCGAGACCGTCGCCGAAATAGAAGACGGCGTCCTGCTGCGGATTTCCAGGCGAAATGTGGAGCGTCTCGGCGAGGTTCGGGTAGGACGCCTCGGACTCGACGGCGGTCGGCTGGTGCCACTCGATTCGAAACATGTCCGGGCCCGCAGACGCCTTTCCGAGCAGGGCGTTGTCACGGCGTCGATCGTGCTGAACGGCCGCGGCAGGTCCCTCGCCGCGCCGCGCGTTTCCAGCCAGGGAATCGTGGCTGACGACGAAGTCCAGGGTCTGGCTTCGGAACTGGCATGCCGCGGGGCTCATGCGCTCGAAAGGCTGAGTGCGATGCAACGCCGCGACGATGGCACCGTCGAAGACGCCGTCCGAACGGCCATGCGTCGGCACGTCCGCTCTAACTACGGACGCCGACCGCTTGTTGAAGTCCATGTCATGCGTATCGATGGAGGACAATCCGGATGATCGGCCGCTTGAACCATGTCGCCATCGCCGTGCCGGACCTGGAAGCAGGCGCGCGCGCGTATGAAGGCGCGCTCGGAGCCCGTGTCTCGGAGCCGCAGGCCCTGCCGGAGCATGGCGTCACGGTCGTCTTCGTCGAACTCCCCAATACGAAGATCGAACTGCTGGAGCCGTTGGGAGAGGAGTCGCCGATAGCCGGTTTTCTGAAGAAGAACCCGACCGGAGGGATGCACCATATCTGCTACGAGGTGGATGACATTCTGGCCGCGCGGGACAAGCTGAAGGAATTGGGAGCCCGGGTTTTGGGAAGCGGGGAGCCGACGACAGGCGCGCATGGCAAGCCGGTCCTGTTTCTGCACCCGAAGGATTTTTGCGGGACCCTGATCGAGATCGAGCAGGCCTGATGTCCTGGCTGTCGACCGTTGTCGTCTTCGTTGTCGTCTGGTGGCTGGTGTTCTTCATGACGCTGCCAGTCGGCGTGCGCCGGGCCGGGGAAGTCGAACGCGGCAACGATCCCGGCGCGCCGGAGAGGGCGAGGCTCGGGCTGAAGGCGGCAGTGACTACGGTGATCGCCAGCGTGCTCACCCTTCTTGCCTTTCTGCTGATCGACAGCGAATGGCTTACCTTCCGCAGGCAGTGACACCGCGATGAGCTATTGCACGACCGCTCCCGGACATCCCTGGCATGGCCCCTACCATGACGGCGAATACGGTTTTCCGACCCGCGATGACGCCGTGCTGTTCGAGCGGCTGGCGCTGGAGATCAACCAGGCCGGCCTTTCCTGGCTGACGGTGTTGAAGAAGCGTGTGGCATTCTTCCAGGCGTTTCGCGGATTCGACCCCAGGGTCGTCGCCGGTTTCGACGACGCCGACCGGACACGGCTGCTCGGGGACGCGAGCATCATCCGCAACCGGCTCAAGGTCGATGCGGTGATCGAGAATGCCCGCAGAGTAGTTGCGATTCAGGCGGAATACGGCTCCTTCGCTTCGTGGATCGACGAGCACCATCCTCTTCCGAAGGACGACTGGGTCAGGCTTTTCAGGAAGAGCTTCAAATTCATGGGCGGAGAGATCGTGGGCGAGTTCCTGATGAGCACAGGCTATCTGCCCGGCGCACACGATGCCGACTGCCCGGTCCATGCCCGGATAACGGAGATTGGACCTCCGTGGATGCGGGGGACCGGAGGCCCGACGGGCTGTTGAATGCCCGGGCGGACGCGGTAGATTGGCGCGGCCTTCCGGGACCCTCAGCCGAGCATTCTCTCCATGCGCCGTACCCGCCTTTTCCTGCCGACCTTGAAAGACGTGCCCACAGAGGCGCAGATCGTCTCGCACCGCCTCATGCTGCGCGCCGGCATGGTGCAGCAGGCCTCGGCCGGCATCTATTCGTGGTTGCCGCTCGGCTTCCGTGTCCTGAAGAAGATCGAGCAGGTCGTCCGCGAGGAGCAGGACCGGGCCGGAGCGCAGGAAGTGCTGATGCCGACGGTCCAATCGGCGGAGCTCTGGCGCCGTTCCGGCCGATATGACGATTACGGCCCCGAAATGTTGCGCATCCGCGACCGGCACGATCGCGACATGCTCTACGGGCCGACCAACGAGGAACAGATCACCGAAATCTTCGCGACCCACATCCGCAGCTACCGCGACCTGCCCAAGATGCTCTACCACATCCAGTGGAAGTTCCGGGACGAGGTCAGGCCGCGCTTCGGGGTGATGCGCGGGCGCGAGTTCCTGATGAAGGACAACTACTCCTTCGATCTCGACTTCGAAGCCGCGCGGCTTTCCTACAACAGGATGTTCGTGTCCTACCTCAGGACCTTCGCCCGCCTCGGGCTGAAAGCCGTGCCGATGGAGGCGGAGTCGGGCCCTATCGGCGGCAATCTCAGCCATGAGTTCCTCATTCTTGCGGACACGGGCGAGAGCAGCGTCTATTGCGACCGGGACTGCGTCGAGTTCGACATGCTCGCCCGCGAAGTCGATTACGAGGACCCGAATGCGGTCCGGGCCGTAGTCGAGGAGTTCACCCGTCCTTACGCGCGCACGGACGAGAAGCACGATCCCGCGGCTTTTGAGGCCGAGGTGCCATCGGAACGGCGCTATGTCGGGCGCGGAATCGAGGTCGGCCACATCTTCTATTTCGGCACCAAATATTCCGAGCCGCTCGGCGCGCGAGTGACGACCGCCGAGGGTGGCGAGGCTGCCGTTCACATGGGTTCCTACGGCGTAGGTGTTTCGCGGCTGGCGGGCGCGGTTATCGAGGCGAGCCACGACGAGCAGGGCATAATCTGGCCGGAGTCGGTCGCGCCCTACGGGGTCGGGATCCTCAATCTGCGCCAGGGCGATGCGCGCTGCGACGGCACCAGCGAAGACCTTTACGCCAAACTCATCCATCGCGAGCCGCTCTATGACGACCGTGCCGAGCGGGCCGGGGTGAAATTCGCGGACATGGACCTGATCGGCCTGCCCTGGCAGGTGATCGTCGGTCCGCGCGGCCTCGACAGGGGAAGCGTCGAGCTCAAATGCCGGGCGACCGGCGAACGCCAGGATGTGTCGCTGGAGTCTGCATTGGCGCGGCTCGCCTGATGTTTTCGGCATTCGAGCGGACCGTCGCTTTCCGCTATCTTCGCGCGCGGCGGCAGGAAGGGTTCATATCGCTGACCGCCATCATCTCGCTGATCGGGATCGCGCTTGGTGTGGCGACCCTGATCGTCGTGATGGCGGTGATGAACGGCTTTCGCGCCGAACTGTTCGACCGGGTACTGGGCCTGAACGGGCATATCGCGGTGATGGCGATCGACCGCGGCCCGCTCGGGGGCTTCGACAAGCTGACCGACCAGGTGCGGTCGGTCGAAGGCGTAACGAGCGCTCATCCCTCGGTGGAAGGGCAGGCGATGGTCGTGCGCGACGGCACGGCTTCAGGCGCGCTCGCACGCGGCATCAGGGCAGAAGACCTGCATGCGCTGACGATCATCGCCGACAATCTGCGCTCCGGCGCACTCGATGCGTTCGGCGATCCATCGGGCGTGGTGCTGGGCGATCGCCTGGCGGCCCGGCTTGGCGTCGGGCCGGGCGGCCGTATCTCCATGGTCGCGCCGAAGAGCAGTGCCGGGCCGTTCGGCGCCATGCCCCGGACCAAGGCGTTCCGCGTGCTCGCGACTTTCCACGTCGGGATGTACGAATACGACAATACCTATGTCTATATGTCCCTGGAAACGGCGCAGCGTTTCTTCAGGATCGGCGACGGGATCACCAATATCGAGGTGAAGATTGCCGACCCGGAGAATGTGCGGGAGGTGGGCGCGCATATCCTCGCGGCGACCGATCCCGGCGTGCAGGTGTTCGACTGGCGCCAGTCCAATGCCAGCTTCGTGAGTGCGCTCGAAGTCGAGCGGAACGTGATGTTCCTCATTCTCACCCTCATCATCATGGTGGCGGCGTTCAACGTGCTTTCCAGCATGATCATGCTGGTGAAGGACAAGGCGCGCGATATCGCCATCCTGCGCGCCATCGGTTCGACGCGCGGTTCGATGATGCGCATCTTCTTCCTCACCGGGTCCTCCATCGGGATCATCGGCACCGGATTCGGCTTCGGTCTCGGCCTCGCCTGCGCGACGAACATCGAACGCCTGCGCCGATGGATCGAGGGCTTCATCGGGACAGACCTGTTCCAGGCCGAGATCTATTTTCTGTCCAGGCTGCCGGCCAAGGTCGACTCGACGGAGGTGGTGGCCGTGGTGGCGATGAGCCTTGTCCTTTCCATTCTGGCGCCGCTCTATCCCTGCTGGCGGGCCGCACGGCAGGACCCGGCGGATGCGCTGCGCTATGAGTAAGGCGGCGCTGGTGCTCGAGGGCGTGCAGCGCACCTTCGTGCAGGGCGACACCAGGTTGCCGGTGCTCCGGCATATCGACCTGACCGTGACGGAAGGAGAGACCGTCGCGCTGATCGGGCCTTCCGGCTCCGGCAAGACGACACTGCTCCAGATTGCCGGCCTGCTGGACAGGCCCGACGGGGGCGAAGTGCGCATCAGCGGCGAAAGCGCGTCCGGCCTCTCCGACAGGAAGCTGAGCGCCATGCGGGCGCGCCATCTGGGCTTCGTCTTCCAGTTCCATCAATTGCTGCCCGAATTCTCCGCTCGCGAGAACCTCGTGATTCCCCAGCTCGTGACCCGCCGGCCCAAGCGCGAAGCGTACCGGCGCGCGGATGCGCTGCTTGCCATGGTGGGCCTGTCGAACCGGGCGGGCCACCGGCCGGCGCGTCTTTCCGGCGGCGAGCAGCAGCGCGTCGCAATCGCGCGCGCGACCGCCAACGGACCCCGCCTGCTGCTGGCCGACGAGCCGACCGGGAATCTCGACGAAGCCAACGGCCGCCTGGTCATACAGACATTTCTGGAACTGGCGCGCGAAGCGGGCGTCGCCGCCCTCGTCGCCACCCACAATATCGGCCTCGCCCGCCAGCTCGACCGGATCGTGCGGCTGGAAGACGGCGCGCTGCAGGAATACTCAGCCGACTAGGGTGCGGTGCATGATCCGCTCCTGGGCCGGGTCGTAGTCGTGACGGACCATGTGCAGCGCCTGGGCATTGTCCCAGATCAGCACATCGCCCGGGCGCCAGCGGTGGCGGTAAACGAAGCGGTCCTGTTCGCAGTGCGCGACCAGCCGGTCCATCAGCGCCTGCGAGGCGGCGGCGTCCATGCCGTCGAAACGCTCGATGCGGATCGGGTTGAAATAGAGCGCCTTGCGGCCGCTGGCCGGATGGGGCCGCACCAGGGGATGGCGGGCGCTCGGCGCCTCGCGTTCCTCGTCGGGCGTCATCGTCGCCATGCGGCGCGGCGCATAGCGGCTGTTATAGACGTGGTGGCCGACAAGCGGGTCCACTTCGCGGCGTACCGCTTCGTCCAGCGCCTCATAGGCGGCGCGCTGGTTGGTGAAGCTCGTGTCGCCGCCCGCTTCCGGCAGGCGAATGGCGCGCAGCACCGTGCCGCGGGGCGGATCGGGGAGATGCGAGTGGTCCGTGTGCCAGGTGCCGCCGACATTGAGCGGCTTGTTGTCGCCGAGCGTGTCCCGGTGCCGGTTCGAAAGCAGCCGGATGAGCGGGAAGCCTTCGACCCGGTATTCCGGCCGCTGGACCGGCTGCGGGACGTTCTCGCCGAACAGGCCGGCAAGTCGCATGAAGCCCGCCTCGTCGGTCGCCATCTCGCGGAACACCAGCACGACCCGGTCGGTCCAGGCCTCCCGCAAACGAAGGCGCGCCGCCTCGTCGGCGCCGTCGCGGCCGATGTCGAACCCGAGGACCTCCGCGCCGATCACCCCGGGCAACGGGCGTATCTCGAAAGACATGAGTGGCGTTCTCCCTGTTCCGTTCAGGCGCCCCTGACATTCGGCGTGCGCCGCTCTCGCCAGGCGCTGTGCGCTTCTTCCTTGTCCTCCGTCAATTCCAGCGTCATGAACCGGTAAAGGTCAACGAGCGCGGCGTCCTTGAGGTTCGGGATATCCATGCCGCGGTTGAGCGATTCCTTGGTGAGCCGGACCGCCAGCGGCGGCAGCGCGGCGACATGTCCGGCAATCTCCATCGATTTGCCCATCAGCTCGTCGTGCGGAACCAGCCACTGGGCGAGGCCGATTCGGTGCGCCTCCTCGCCGTCGAGCGGAAAGCCCATGGCGAGTCGCATGGCCAGGCCCTTGCCCACAAGCCGCGCAAGCCTCACGGAGCCGCCATAGGCGGGCAGGATGCCGAGGGATGTCTGCGGCAGGCGCCATTCCGCGCGCTCGCTCGCCACGACAAGGTCGCAGCAGAAGGTCAGGATGCAGCCGATCCCGATTGCATAGCCATTGACCGCCGCGACGATCGGCTTCGGGAAGTCCATGAAGACGTCGAACGGAAAGCGCTCCCGCTTCGACAAATTCTTGACGAACTCGGCAACCGGGGGCATGGCGTGGGTGTTCGGATCCTTCAGGTTGGCCCCGGCGGAAAAGGCGCGCCCGTCCTCGTCGCCGGTCACCACCACGGCGCGCACGCTGTCGTCGTCCGCCCAGCGGGGGAAATGATCGGCGATGCCGTCATAGAAATCCTGTCCCCAGGCGTTGCGGGCCTCCGGGCGGCTCAGTGTCACGACGGCGACATGGCCTTGTTGTTCGACGATGAACGGCATTCGGACCGTCTCCCTGGAACCGGCCGCTCGTTTTCGACCGGGCTTTTCGCGGACGGCGGGTTCGCAGCGCGCCGTACCCGCCAGATTGTCATGAAATGTCATGTTTTGTCATGGGGCCGGTCTCCGCCCCGGTCGTTTCCGCCGGTCCGGCGGTCGCTCGCAAGGCATCGCAGCCTCCTTGCCGGCCCATGGTTCCGGACGCCCGTTGCCGGAGGCGCGTCCCTCTCCCGCGCATAATGCGCGCGCGCGTTTCGCGGCGGCGCGCGCGCCCGCGTGCGCGGGGCGGCGGGCGGGACCCCTGCCGGGGTGTCATGGAATGTCATGATTTGTCATGTTCTCCATGCTTGCGGCGCATAGTCCGTACCCCGTTCCGGCATAACGCCGGAAGGCTGCACGGCGTTCCACCGTCGCCCCGGCCGCCCCTCGTTGTCACCCCGGCCCCCGAGCCGGGGCCCAGTACGGCCGTTGCGGCGGCCCCGGCGGTCGCGCCTGCCCTCCAGCGGTTGCGGCAGCCGGAAAAGCCGCTGCTGGACCCGGCGCGGGGGCCGGGGTGACAAGGGAGGCGCGGGGTGACGGTTGTGGGCCGTGCGATGCAAAGCCGACGCCAGAGATGTGTGCGTCCGGTAGCGGTTGGTAGCGGGGGTCGTTCATGGTCATGGTCATTCCTGCCTCCTTCGGGGCCAAGGGTGGGACGGGCGGTCCCTGTTTCGCGCGTATCGTGCGCTTGTGCGTGCGCGGGCGGGCGGGCGTATCGCGGCGGCGCGGTTCGTGCGCGTGATTGCCCGCGCGCGCATGCGTGCAGGCCGGCCGGAGGGCGCACCCCTCCCGCCTGCTCACGCCGCGGGTTTCTCGGCCCCCAGCCATTGCTCTCTGCGGAAAAGCGGAACGGCGGCCCCGGAAGCCGCCTTTCCCTCATGCCTATTCTACACCATTCCTCGGAAAGTCAAGTCGTATTGGAACAAAAAATGAAAATATCGGGCAATTTTCTTACAACCCGTTGAACCGGCGGGACAATATCGGTGTTGCCGGTGCGGGAGCGACGAAAGGGGACGGCGCCGTCACCGGTTCCGATCGACGACCGCCGGTATGACTGCTCGTCGATAAACGGAGAACGGGCCGGGTCCGCGGGGAACCCGGCCCATCGCTCCCGGCTGGCGGCGAGGGGTCAGTTCTTCCTGTGGTCCTCGAGGAAGGCGACGACCTCGTCCACGAACGCCTTGCCGCCGATCTTGTCGTAGAACATCGGCCATACGGACCGGGCCTTCTCGATCCACTCCCGCTCATCGTCCGCCGGGACCATGATTTCGAGGCCGGCCTCGACCGACTGGAGCGCCGCCGTGCCTTCGCGCGCGATCGCCCACTGCCGCTCCTCGTCCTGGGCGAGCTTCGCCGCCTCGTCGACGATTTCGCGAATGTCCGGGGCGAGCCCGGCATACCACGCATCGTTCACCACCACCGGACCGATCCAGAGCAGGTAGTGGATGTTGGTGATGTAGTCCTGCACCTCGTCGAACCGGACGGCGGGAATGGCGGCATAGGGATTGTCCTGGCCGTCCACCACTTTCTGCTGCAGCGCGTTGAACACCTCGGTCCATGCCATCGGCACCGGGTCGATGCCCCATGCCTTGTAGGCTGCGATCATGATCTCGTTCTTCGGGACCCGGATGCGGAGGCCCTGGAGGTCGGCGGGGGTACGGACGGGCTTCTTCGAGTTGGTGAGCACGCGGAAGCCGCCGGTAAGCCATGCGACGGCCCGCATGTTCGCCTGCTCCGCCATCGTGTCGTTGAGCCGGTCCCGCAGCGGGCTGTCGAGGACCGCCCACGCTTCCCCGAAATTGTTCCACATGTAGGGGAGGCTGCAGAACCCGACGATAGGCGCGAAGGGCGTGACGTTGTTCACGGCGGCGCTCGTCATGTTGAGGATGCCGCTCGACACCTGGTTCACATTGTCCTGCTCGGAGCCGAGCTGGCCTCCGAGAAAGACATCGACCTGGATGCGCCCTCCGGAGAGTTCCTCGGCATGCTTCTTGAACGCGTGGCCGAACACGCCGTGATAGCTGTCGTCGGGATTGGCCGAAGCGAACTTGATCTTGACTTCCTGGGCGTATGCCGGCTGAAGCGCCGCAAAGAGCAGCACCACCGCCAATGTCGTGAGCTTTTTCATGTCTTTTCCCTGGGTTGACGCATTGCGGCCCGAAGGGGTGCCCGGCACCCTCGTCCGCAGACCGGGCGCGACGGCCCCACCTCCCAAGCGATTCCAAGCATGGCATATGCAAGGAACCCTTTCCAGAACGACATCGGTCGCTCGGACCGCTGCGGAGAAGGATGCGGCGGTCAGGGTTCCGCCTTCCGGCAGAAGAACTCGACCGGCACGGTGCGGCGATCCCGCAGCGCACGGCCCGAGTTCGCCATCGCTTCCCCGGCGCGCTCGCCCAAGGCCAGTATGACGGCCCGATGCGGCGGCTTGCCACCGGCCCTGACGATTGCGCGCGAGCGGACGGCGAAGTCGAACGAAGCCTCGGTCGAATCGCGCAGGCTCTCGACCGCGAAGCCCGAGGCTTCCAGGTCCGCGCGGGTGTTCTCCGGCGTTGCGAGAAAGCTGGTGGCGCCGGTTTGCGCCCAGGCTTGCGGGTAGTCGGGCTCGCCGCCCGGCCCTTGCGCAACCTCGGACAGGCATAGCCAGGCGCCGGGTTTGAGCACGCGGCGGATGCCGCGATACAGCGCGCGTTTGTCTGCGATGTTCATGGAGACGTTCATCGAATAGGCGCCGTCGAACGCCGCATCGCCGAACGGCATCGCCAGCGCATCGCCCTCGCGGAAGGATACGCGGTCCTCGAGTCCGAGCCGCGCCGTCAGGAGGCGCGCCACCTCGCAGAACTCCGCCGTCAGGTCGATGCCGCTGACCCGGCAGCCGAAGCGCCGGGCCATGTAGCGCGCCGGGCCGCCGAGGCCGCTGCCGATGTCCAGAATCCGGTCCGCCGCGGAGACCGGAAGGCGGTTCGCCATGTCCTCGGTCGCTTCCAGCCCGCGGCCGTGGAAATGGTCGTAGGGCGCAAGCTGTTCCAGTGTCGGGCTCTCCGGATCGACCCCGTCGTCCCTCAGGCTCGTTTCCAGCCGCGCGAGCAGGCCGCCTTGCGAGTAATGGTCCGAAATTTCAGACGCCGCACCCATTGCAGGCCCTTTCCCCTTGAAATGCCGGACGATAGCAGGCTCTCTGGCAGGTGTCCGGGACAGCGGAAACGGGGAGGCGGCAGCCATGGACGGCGGGACGGTCTTGCTTGCAAATGTGCGTCTTGCGGACGGGAGCGAGGCGGATATCCGCATGGCCGGCGGCGCCATCGTGGAAATCGGGCCCGGCCTCGACCCCTCAGGCGCCGAACGCCTGGACGGCGGCGGGCTGCTTGCGCTGCCGGGCATGGCCGACGGGCATGTGCATCTCGACAAGACGCTGACCGGCCTGCCCTGGATGCCGCACCCGGCCGAGCCGGGCCGGGCAAGCCGGATCGCGACCGAGCGCGGCTTGCGAGCGACGCTGCCGCCGCCGGCCGAGCGGGCGTCGAACCTCGTCCGGCAGGCCGTCGCGCTCGGCACGACCGCGTTCCGCAGCCATGCGGACATCGGCCC
Source organism: Alphaproteobacteria bacterium (assembly GCA_022825195.1). Taxonomy (GTDB): domain Bacteria; phylum Pseudomonadota; class Alphaproteobacteria; order Bin95; family Bin95; genus Bin95. The sequence goes on along the minus strand of JAJDYL010000218.1, from coordinate 3,729 downwards.
GGACATCGGCACCCGCCATGTGGAAGCGCTGCTGGAGGTCAGGGCCGCGTTCGCGCATGCCGCCGACTTCCAGATCGTCGCCTTCCCGCAATATGGCGTGCTCGCTGCCCCGGGCTCCTATGAGCTGATGGACGAGGCGCTGGCAATGGGCGCGGACCTTGTGGGCGGCATCGACCCCATCGGTCAGGACGGGGACCTCGACGGCCAGCTGGACCTGCTGTTCCGGCTGGCCGGGAAGCATGACAAGGGCATCGACATCCATATCCACGATCCCGGCGAAGCGGGGTTGCAGGAAATCGGGGCTCTCGCCGAGCGCACCTGCGTGGCCGGCCTGGAGGGCCGCGTTACCGTCAGCCACGGCTTCTGCCTCGGCGCCTGCGCGGAGGATGTCTTCGAGCGCCTGGCCGGCGCCATGGCCGGGGCGGGCCTGTCGCTCGCCACCCACGGGGGCGGGGCCTTCCCGCTGCCGCCGGTCAAGAAGCTGCGCGAACGCGGCGTCGAGATATTCGTCGGCAATGACGATGTACGCGATACATGGGGGCCTTACGGCAACGGGGACCTGCTGATCCGCACGATGCTGCTGTCGTGGCGCTCGGGCTTCCGCACCGACGCCGACCTCGCCATTGCCTTCGACTGCGCCGCAGCCGCCCCGCGCCGTGTCTTCGGGCAGGACGACCGGGGCCTCGCCGCCGGCGCCCCGGCCGACCTGTTCACCGTCCACGCCGAAACGCTGGCGGAGGCGGTCGCCCAGCATCCGCCGCGCGGGCTGGTGTTCAAGGCTGGACGGCTCGTCGCCCGCGACGGGTCGTATGTCGGTTGACAGCCGGGGCCGTGCATCTATGGTCCCCGGACGCAAGCGCCCGTAGCTCAGTCGGATAGAGCGTCTGCCTCCGGAGCAGAAGGTCGCACGTTCGAGTCGTGCCGGGCGCGCCAGAACTCCAGACGGGTTCCCCCATGTCCGGATTGCCCATGCCAGCGATGACGCGCCGCGCGTTTCTCGCATCGACCGCGGCCGGCCTGGCGCTCGCGCCTCTTGGCGGGGGCAGGGCGGCGGCTTCGGAAACGAGGCTGCGGGCGGCGCCTGCATCCGTCCGCCTCGTGCCCGAACCCTACGGCGAAACGCCCGTCTGGTGCTACGGCGGCAGCGTGCCGGGGCCGGAAATCCGCGTGCGCCAGGGCGACCGCGTGCGGGTCGTGCTGGACAACGGCCTCGCCGAGGACACGACGATCCACTGGCACGGGCTCCGGCTGCCCAACGCCATGGACGGCGTGCCGGACGTGACGCAGCCGCCGGTCCGGCCCGGCGAGACCTTCGCCTACGAATTCGACGCCGTCGATGCGGGAACCTTCTGGTACCACCCGCATTCCAACAGCATGGAGCAGGTCGCGCGCGGGCTTTACGGCGTGCTGGTCGTGGAGGAGCGCGAGCCGGCGCTGCGGGTGGACCGGGATGTCACCTGGGTGCTGGACGACTGGCGGATGACGCAGGAGGCCCAACTCGCCGACGGCTTCGACAACGCTCACGATCTGAGCCATGCCGGCCGTCTGGGCAATTGGGCCACCGTCAACGGTTCGAGTCCGGGAGAGTTCGCCGTGCGCCCCGGCGAGCGCATCCGGCTGCGCCTCGTCAACACGGCGAACGCGCGTGTCTTCGGCCTGGAGTTCCGGGACCACCGCCCGATCGCGATTGCGCTCGACGGCCAGCCCGTGGAACCCCATGAGCCGGAGGGCGGACGGGTTGTTCTCGGACCGGGAATGCGCGCCGATATCATCCTTGATGCGGTGGGCGAGCCGGGCGGCAGAACCCCGGTCATCGACGCCTTTTACCGCAACCGGGAATACCGCCTGCTCGACCTCGCCTATGCTGCGGAGCCTTTGCGCGCCGCGCCGCCGGACCGGCCGTTCGGCCTGCCGCCCAACCCCCTGCCGGAACCGGACCTCGAAGGCGCGCTTCGCCATGAGACGATGTTCACCGGGGGCGCGATGGGCGGGGCGGTCACGGCCGAGATGGGCGGCCGCATGGGTCCGGTCGGGCCGGGTTCGTTCTGGTTCGTCGATGGCGAGGCTGTCCCCCGGGGACCCCTGGAGCCGATGCTGACGCTCCGGAGAGGCCAGAGCTGCGTCATCGCCATGACCAACGCCACCGCCTGGCACCACCCGATGCATCTGCACGGCCATGCGTTCCGCGTGCTTTCGCGGAACGGCCGGCCGGCGGCGCGCCGCGAATGGCGGGACACGGTGCTGATGAACCCGCGCGAACGGGTGGAAATCGCTTTCGTTGCTGACAATCCCGGCGACTGGCTGTTTCATTGCCATGTCCTGGGTCACCAGGCGAGCGGCATGAAGAGCAAGATCCGCGTGGCATGAGCCGGGCAGGGAGGAACAGGATGGGCGCAGCGCTGAGTGTCGATGTCGAGGCCTTCGAGCGGAACGGCTTCGGCGGCCCCTACCATGCCATGAGCGCGGAGGAAGCGGCGGACTATCGCAGGAAGTTCGAGGCTTACGAGGCCGAGCTCGGCCACCGCATCACCGAGGGCGACCCCGAGACCCGCTACAAGACGCATGTGCTGATGCCGTTCGCGGCGGACCTGGCGCGCCATCCGCGCATCCTCGATGCCGTGGAGGCGCTGCTCGGCCCCGACATCCTGTGCTGGACCAGCACCTGGTTCGTGAAGGACGCGCACACCGAGGCGCAGACGATCTGGCACCAGGACGCGACCTATTTCGGCCTGCGCCCGCACCGCCATGTCACCGCCTGGCTGGCGTTGAGCGAGGCTTCGGAAGAGGCGGGCTGCATGCGCTTCGTTCCCGGCACCAACCGCGGCGGCCTGCTGCGCCATATCGCCAATGCGGCTCCCAACAGCATCAACAATGTGGGCCAGCGCACCGCGGCCGATTTCCGCACGGAAGACGCCGTGCCCGTGCCGCTGAAGCCCGGCGAGTTCTCGATCCACCACACGCTGGCCGTCCATGCCTCCGGCCCCAACGAGGCCGACGACCGGCGCATCGGCATCGGCATTTCCTACATTCCGGCCGGCGTGCGCCATATCGGCAGCATGCGCGTGCCGGCCACCCTGGTGCGGGGGAAGGACCGCTACGGCCATTTCGATCTCGAACCGAGGCCGGAAGGCGCGCTGGAGTGGGACAGCTACTTCCGTCACCGCGCCGCCTACAGCGAGAGCTACGCCGAACAGGTCGAGTGGCACGCGCAAGGGCGCTGGGAATAGTGGGCCGGCTCTCGGGCAAGGCCGCCATCGTCACGGGCGCGGCCGGGGGCATCGGCCACGCCATCGCCATCGCCTTCCTGCGCGAAGGGGCGGAGGTCATCGTTGCGGACAATGCGCCGGACATAGAGGAGCGCGCGCCGGAGGGCGCGGTCGCGATGCGCTGCGACGTGTCCCGCGCCGCTGACGCCAGGGCAGCGGCGGCGCTGGCGCAGGAGCGCTTCGGCGGGCTGCATGTCCTCGTCAACAATGCCGCCGTCTTCGTGCCTTATGGCAGCGTTGTGGATGTCGCGGAGGAAGACTGGACGCGCTCGCTCGCGGTCAATCTCACCGGACCCTTCCTGATGAGCAAATACGCCGTTCCGCTGATCGCGGCGAGCGGCGGCGGCAGCATCGTCCATGTGGCCTCGCAACTGGGGCAGGTCGGCAAGCCGGGGCACTGCTGGTACAACGCCGCCAAGGGGGCGCTGATCCAGCTGGCGAAGGTCATGGCGATCGACCATGC
>JAJDYL010000065.1 GCA_022825195.1 Alphaproteobacteria bacterium | reverse complement strand
GGCGAAGAAATTGTCCGTGTAGGGGACCACCGAGCCCAGATATTTCCGCACGAGGTCGGGATATTTCTGCACCGCCTCGGAGATCGGGCAGAAGATGACGCCGTGCTCTTCCAGCTTCGCCTTGAAGGTGGTGGCGACCGAAACGCTGTCGAACACCGCGTCAACGGCCACGCCCGCCAGCATCTCCTGCTCGCGCAGCGGAATGCCGAGCTTGTCGTAGGTGGCCAGCAGTTCCGGGTCCACCTCGTCGAGCGACTTCGGGCCCTCTTTCTGCTTCGGCGCCGAATAGTAGTAGGCGTCCTGGTAATCGATCATGGGGATGCCGAGCTTGGCCCAGTTCGGCTCCGTCATGGTCTGCCAGTGGCGGAAGGCCTCCAGGCGCCATTCCAGCAGCCATTCCGGCTCGTCCTTCATGGCGGAGATGAAGCGCACGATGTCCTCGTTCAGCCCCTTGGGGGCCTGCTCGGACTCGATGTCGGTGACGAAGCCGTATTTGTAGCGGTCGCCGAGCGAGCGGACCTGCTCGACGGTTTCGGCGGCAATCCGGCTCATGGGCGCAACTCCTGCGGCCCGAAGCGCGAGAAGTCCCGCGTCGGGGCCAGCATGTCGGCGAGCGTCACCGCCTCCAGCGCATCCCGGACGGCGCTGTTGATCCGGTCCCAGGAGCCGCGCAGCAGGCAGGTCGCCTCGATGGCGCAGTCGCCGCCGTCCACGCAGGCGGTGAGCGCCACCGGGCCGTCCACCGCCAGCACGATCTCGGCAACGGAGATGTCTTCCGCCGGGCGGTCGGCCGTGTAGCCGCCATGCGCCCCGCGGACCGACGCGACCAGCCCGGCATGGGCGAGCGCCTTCAGCACCTGGGACACGGTGGAGGCGGCAAGGCCCGTCGCCTCCGCGACCTCGCTCGCCGAACGCGGCCGGTCGGGCCGGGAGGCCAGTTGCCCCAGCACGACGACGGCGTAGTCGTTCATCCGACTGAGTCTCAGCATCGCCCCCAATCCGTAGTCAATCGCTCCGGATTACGAAACTGTACCGGACCGCTACGGATTTCAAGCCCTGCAGGCGGGGCGTGACGGATTGCCCGTGTCCTTGCCCTCCGCCGCCGCTATAAGGGCGGGCATGGGACCCGCCCCGGCCATTCCGAAGCCCGCCGCCAGCGTGCTGATCCTGCGCGACGGGCCGGACGGCCTGGAAGTCTTCATGGTCCTGCGCAGCCCGGAGCTGGACTTTTCCTCGGGCGCGCTGGTGTTTCCGGGCGGCAAGGTCGATCCGGAAGACGCCGATCCCGCGCTCGAAGCCCGCACTACCGGGCGCTTCGGCGAGCGGGCGCGGGCGCACCGCGTCGCCGCCGTGCGCGAGGCGTTCGAGGAAACCGGCGTCCTGCTGGCGGTGCGCGCGGAAACCATGCTGCCGCCGGACGACGCCGGGGGGATCGTGGCGCGCTGGCGGGCCGGCATACATGGCGGCTGCGTGCCGTTCCGGGATTTCCTGGAGGCCGAGGACCTCGCCGCCGACACGGCGGCGCTCTGCCACTGCGCGCACTGGATCACGCCCGAGCATTCGGCCCGGCGGTTCGACGTGCATTTCTACCTGGCCGCCCTGCCGCCGGGCCAGGACGGCCGCCATGACGGCTCCGAGTCCGTGGACTCGCTCTGGATCCGCCCGGAGACCGCGCTCCGCGACGCCGCCGAAGGGAGCCGGCCGATCATGTTCCCGACCCGCGCCATCCTGTCCCGGCTGGCGCGGTCGCGCATTGTGGACGACGCGCTCAGGCGCGCGGAGGCCGAGCCCGTGGAGACGGTGATGACACGCATCGCGGCCACGCCCGCCGGGCGGGTGCTGCGCATTCCCCGCAGCGCCGGCTACCCGATGTCCGAACTCGCGCTCGACAGTTAGGAAAGGCCCCGGGCACTCTCATGTTCGATCTCAGCGACAGAACCGCGCTGGTCACCGGCGCGTCCGGCGGCATCGGCGCCGCGATTGCCCGCGCGCTGGCGGGCCAGGGCGCCCGGGTCGGCCTCTCCGGCACCCGCGAGGCGGCGCTGGAGGCGCTGGCGGGCGAGCTGGACGGCGCGGCCGTGCTGCCCTGCGACCTCGGCGACAGCGAGGCGGCGGACGGCCTGGTCGCGCGGGCGGAAGAGGCGCTCGGGCCCCTCGACATCCTCGTCAGCAATGCCGGCGTCACCCGCGACGGGCTGTTCCTGCGCATGCGCGACGAGGACTGGCAGACGGTGCTCGACATCAACCTGACGGCGGGGTTCCGCCTCGCCCGCTCGGCGTTGCGCGGCATGATGCGCCGCCGGAACGGGCGCATCATCGCCGTTTCTTCCGTGGTCGGCGTCACCGGCAATCCGGGCCAGGCGAACTACGCGGCCTCCAAGGCCGGCATGATCGGCATGACAAAGGCCGTCGCCGCCGAGGTTGCGGGGCGGGGCGTGACGGTCAATTGCATCGCGCCCGGCTTTGTCGACACCGCCATGACGCAGGAGCTGAACGAGAAACAGAAGGCCCAGGCGCTCGACCGTGTGCCGGCCGGGCGCTTCGGCGTTCCGGACGACGTTGCGGCCGCGGCGGTGTTCCTCGCCAGCGACGAAGCGGCCTACATTACCGGGCAGACCTTGCACGTAAACGGCGGCATGGCGATGATATGATGCGGCGCTGGCCCGTATTTGCGGGCTGTGCTAAGAGCCGTACCCCCATTTCGAGGCCTTGGGGCCGCAGCGGCAAGCCAACAGGAACAGTCCGAAGGGAAGGCATTGAATGAGCGATATCGCCGATCGCGTGAAGAAAATCGTCGTCGAGCATCTCGGCGTGGACGAGGGCAAGGTCGTCGAGGGCGCGAGTTTCATCGACGACCTGGGCGCGGACAGCCTCGACACGGTCGAGCTGGTCATGGCGTTCGAGGAGGAATTCGGTGTCGAGATTCCCGACGATGCCGCAGAGAAGATCGTGACGGTCAAGAACGCGATCGACTACATCAACGAAAACGCCTGACGCAGCCGGGGAGATAACGGCATGCGCCGCGTGGTGGTCACCGGGATGGGTCTCGTGTCGCCGATGGGAATCGGCGTCGAAGCCTCCTGGAAAAGGCTGGTGGAAGGCGAATCGGGCATCGGCCCCATCGAGCGCTTCGACGTGTCCGACCTGCCCTGCCGGATCGCCGCGCACCTGCCCGCCGGAAGCCGCGACGACGGTTGCTGGGACCCGGAGGAATGGCTGCCCGCGCGGGAACGCCGCAAGCTCGATCCCTTCATCATCTACGGCATGGTCGCGGCCGATCAGGCGGTCGGGGATTCGGGCTGGGAGGCGGAGGACGACGAGGGCCGAAACCGCTCCGGCGTCATGATCGGCTCCGGCATCGGCGGATTGCAGACCATTCACGATGCCTCCATCCTGCTCCAGGAACGCGGACCCCGGCGCATCAGCCCGTTCTTCATCCCCTCCGCGCTCATCAACCTCGTCTCCGGGCAGGTTTCGATCAAATACGGCTTCAAGGGCCCCAACCATTCGGTCGTCACCGCCTGCGCGACGGCGGCGCACGCCATCGGCGATGCGGCCCGGCTTATCGCTCTCGACGATGCCGACGTCATGGTGGCGGGCGGGGCGGAGGCTGCGATCTGCCGCCTCGGCATTGCCGGATTCGCGGCCTCGCGGGCGCTTTCGACGCATTTCAACGACGAGCCCGAGCGCGCCTCCCGGCCCTGGGACAAGGCGCGCGACGGCTTCGTCATGGGCGAGGGCGCGGGCTGCGTCGTGCTGGAGGAATACGAGCACGCCAGGGCGCGCGGGGCGCGGATCTATGCCGAGATCGTCGGCTACGGCCTCTCCGGCGACGCGCACCACATCACGGCGCCCGCGGCCGACGGCGACGGCGGCTACCGCGCCATGGAAGCGGCGCTGAAGCGGGCCGGCCTCGACCCCGGGAGCATCGACTACATCAACGCGCACGGGACCTCGACGCCGCTCGGCGACGAGATCGAGCTCGGCGCCGTGAAGCGGCTGTTCGGCGACCACGCCTACCGGCTGTCCATGTCGTCCACCAAGTCGGCTCACGGCCATCTGCTGGGCGCGGCCGGAGCCGTCGAGGCGATCTTCACCATCAAGGCCGTGCAGTGCGGGGTCGCGCCGCCGACGCTCAACCTCGAAGACCCGTCCGAAGGCTGCGACCTCGACCTCGTGCCCGGCGCGGCGAAGGAACGCAGGATCGACCATGCGCTTTCCAACTCCTTCGGGTTCGGCGGCACGAACACCTCGCTGGTCTTCGCCGGCGCGCCCTGACCCTTCATGCGCCGCCGTCGGCTTGTCGGCGTCCTGCTGGCACTGTTGGCGGCCGCGGCCGCCGGGTTCGCCTTGCGGGGCTGGCAGGACTTCAACGCGCCCGGACCCCTCGGGGAGGACCGCCGGGTCGTCGTGCCGAAAGGCGCGGGCCTCGGCCGGCTGGCGGAACTGCTCGCGGAACGGGGGGTCTTGCATCGACCGCTGGCCTTCCGGGTCTTCGTGACCGTGGACGGCGCCCAGAACCGGCTGCAGGCGGGCGAGTACGAGTTTACCGCCGGGATCAGCGGCGCGTCCGTCCGCGACCTGCTGGTGGCGGGGCGGACCGTCGTGCGCCGGCTGACGGTGCCGGAAGGGCTCTCCACCGCAACCGTGCTCGAACTGGTGCGGAGCGCCGGGGGGCTCGTCGGCGAGCCGCCCGATCCCGGCGAGGGGCGGCTTCTGCCGGAGACCTACCACTACAGCTACGGCGACAGCCGCGCCGACCTCGTGGCGCGCATGCAACACGGAATGGACGAGGCGCTCGCGAGGCTGTTCCGCGACCGGCCGGCGGGCTCGCCGCTGAAGAGCGAGGCGGACCTGCTCACGCTCGCCTCCATCGTCGAGAAGGAAACGGGCGTTTCGGGGGAGCGCGCCCGGATCGCGGGCGTGTTCGTCAACCGGCTGAAGCGCGGCATGCGCCTCCAGACGGACCCGACGGTCATCTACGCGCTCACCGGCGGCCGGCAGGCCCTCGGGCGGCCGCTCAGCCGCGCCGACCTCCGCGTGGAGCACCCCTACAACACCTACCGCGTCCACGGCCTGCCGCCGGGGCCGATCGCCAATCCCGGGCTGGCGGCGCTGGAGGCGGCGGCGCGGCCGGCGGCAACGGATGCGCTCTATTTCGTCGCCGACGGCGCGGGCGGCCATCTGTTCGCGCGCACCCTTCGCGAGCACAACCGCAACGTCGCCCGCTACCGCAGGCTGTCGAGGCGATTGCAATGAGCCGCCTTTCTTCCATGACCGGCTTCGCGTCTGCGGACGGGCCCGACTGGCGCTGGGAGGCGCGCTCGGTCAACCATCGCGGGCTCGACCTGCGCCTGCGCCTGCCGTCCGGCCTGGACGGGCTGGAGCCGCAAGTCCGCCAGACGGTGCAGGCCCGGTTCTCGCGCGGCAGCATCGCCCTGGAACTGCGGTTCGAGCAGGCATCGGGCCGGCAGCGCTACCGTGTCGACGAAGCGTGGCTCGACGAGCTGGCCGCAATCGCGGGCCGGCGGGGCAACGGCGGCATCGAGGGCCTGATGGGGCTGCGCGGCGTCATCGAGGCGGTCGATCCGGAGCTGGAGGAGCGGGACGAGGCGGCGCTGCTCGCGACGCTGGAGAAGGCGCTGGACGGGCTGCTGGAGGCGCGGCGCGCGGAGGGCCGGGCGCTGGGCGCGGCGCTCGATGCGCATCTCCTCGCCATGCAGGGGCAGGCCCGGACGGCGCGGACCCTGGCGGCCTCGCAGCCGGCGGCGCTGCGGGACAGGCTCGCCGCGGCCATTGCCGCGCTGGACGCCGACCTGCCCGAGGAGCGCCTGGCCCAGGAAGTGGCGCTGCTCGCCGCCAGGGCGGACGTTCGCGAGGAGCTGGACCGGCTCGACGCGCATCTGGCGGCGGCCGGCGCCCTGCTCGCCTCGGACGAGGCGGTCGGCCGCAAGCTCGACTTCCTCTGCCAGGAAATCCACCGGGAGGCGAACACGCTGGGCTCCAAGTCGGTCGATCTCGACCTCACGCGCACGGTGCTGGACATCAAGGCGGCGCTGGAAGCCTTTCGCGAGCAGGCGCGGAATATCGAATGAAACCGGCCCGCCCCGTAGCGACCCGCGGCCTCATGCTGGTGCTCTCCTCGCCCTCGGGAGCGGGCAAGAGCACCATCAGCCGCGCCGTGCTGGACCGGGAGGGCAATATCGCGCTCTCGGTCAGCCTGACGACGCGCCCGCCCCGCAAGGGCGAGGTGGACGGCCGCGATTACATTTTCGTCGATGACGCCGCGTTCCGGGCGATGGTCGAAAGCGACGGCTTCCTCGAACATGCCGAGGTCTTCGGGCACCGCTACGGCACGCCGCGCGCGCCCGTCGAAGCGGCGCTCGAGGAAGGGCGCGACATGCTGTTCGACATCGACTGGCAGGGCGCGCAGCAGATCGCCGAGAAGGCCCGGACCGACCTGGTCGGCGTCTTCGTGCTCCCGCCGTCCATCGAGGAGCTGGAACGGCGCCTGCACACCCGCGCCCAGGACAGTTCCGAGGTCGTGCGCGCGCGCATGGCCAAGGCCCTCGACGAGGTGAGCCACTATGCCGAATATGACTATGTGGTGATCAACAGCGACCTGGAAACCAGCATCGAAGAGGTCCGCAGCATACTCCGGGCCGAGCGCCGCAGGCGGACGCGGCAGACGGGCCTGACCGATTTCGTGAACACGCTGAGGGGAGAAAGGCGATGAACGCCATGTCCAATCCCGCCCCCGGATTCCGCAAGCGGCCGGACCACCGTGTGGACATCGGGCCCGCCGAAGGCCGGGTCGTGGTGACCTTTGCCGGCCGGACCGTGGCCGACAGCCGCCGGGCGCTGCTCATGCGCGAGACGGGCTATCCGCCGGTCCACTACATCCCCGAGGCCGACCTGAACCTCGACCTGATGCGGCCGAGCGGGCGGACGAGCCACTGCCCCTTCAAGGGCGACGCCCGCTACCGCTCGCTCGCGGTGGACGACCGGGTCGCCGAGGATGCGGTCTGGAGCTATCCCGAACCGTTCGACGAATGCGCGGCCATCGCCGGCCACGCCGCCTTCTATGTCGGGAAAGTCGATTCGATCGAAGTCCTTCCCTGACGCGGCGGCGTCTCAGGCGCCCGGATCCCTCGGGTCGATGGGCAGCAGGCGGTCGAGGCCGGTCGCCTGCTCGAAGAGCGCCGCCGCCTGCAACAGTTCGGCCTCTCCGCGGGGCCGGCCGACAAGCTGAATGCCGACGGGCCGCCCGTCCGCGGTGAAGCCGCACGGCACGCTGACCGCGGGCGAGGAGGTCACCGAGATGGCGCATTGCAGGCCCATCCAGTCCACATAATTGTCGAACACGGTATCGCCGATGCGGTCCACATAGCGCTGCTCCAGCGAATAGGGCGGCACGGCCGCGGTCGGGCAGACGAGCAGGTCGTAGCTCTCGAAGAAGTCCGCCATCCGCTGGAAGAGGGCCGAACGGCCGTGCTCCGCCTCGGCGATATCGCCCGCCGTGAGGGCGAGGCCCTTGTCGTAGTTCCAGATGATCTCCGGCTTGAACTTGTCCCTGTGCGCGGCCATCCGCTCCGCGTGCTCGGTGACGAACAGGACGGCCCTGAAGGTGTGAAACGCGTCCATGGCCCCCGAAAAGTCGGGCGCGTGCTCCTCGACGACCGCGCCCATGCCCTCGAAATGCGCCGCCGCGGCCGTGCAGATGTCGCGTATTTCCGCATCGACCGGCATGAAGCCGAGGTCGGCGCTGAAGGCGACCCGGCGGGGCGCGGCCGGCGCGGCGACGGCCTCGCGGTAGGGAACCGCCGGGGCCGGCCAGGACAGGGGGTCGCGCGGATCGAGACCGGCCAGCACATCCAGGAACAGCGCCGTGTCGGCGACATTGCGCGCCATCGGCCCGTTGACGGAAAGGTAGTTGAAGCCGCCGTCGGACGGGCCCCGCGGCACGCGGCCGGGCGACGGGCGCAGGCCGATGACCGAGCAGAAGGCGCCCGGCGTGCGCAGGCTGCCGCCGAGGTCCGACCCGTGCGCCAGCCAGACCTGGCCGGTCGCGAGCGCGACCGCCGCGCCGCCGGAGGAACCCGCGCAGGTGAGCGAGGTGTTCCAGGGGTTCCGGGTGGCGCCGAACACCTCGTTGAAGGTCTGCCCGCCGGCGCCGAATTCCGGCGTGTTCGACTTCGCGAGCACCACGCCGCCGGCCGCCTCGATGCGCCGGACGGGAATGTCCGAGGCGTCGGGTATGTAATCCGCATAGATGGGCGAGCCGTACGTGGTGCGCACGCCCTCCACCGGGTTCAGGTCCTTGATCGCCACCGGCAGGCCGGCCAGCAGGCCGCGTTCGGAAGGGGCGCGCTCCATCAGCTTGCGCGCCCGGTCGCGGGCGCGTTCCGGCGCGAGCGTCGGCAGCGCATTGACCCGGCCATCAACCGCCTCTATACGCGCCAGCGCGGCGTCGATGGCGTCGAGCGGCGTGATGTCTCCGGCCTTGAGCCTTGCTATGGTCTCGCGGGCGGTCAGTCGGTAAAGATCGTCGGACATGACATGGGGATCCGGTCTTTGGGGGGCGGAACCTTACCAATAGTTCAGTGGCGCGTCGCGGCGCGGTTGGTTATATCCCGCGCCGGCCGGAGCGGCCGGACGGGGCCGCCGGGATTGGGAACGGAATGTTGGCGCTGGTAGCCGCACAGGGCCTGACGAAGCGCTTCGATGCGCATGTCGCCGTGGACCGCGTGGACCTCGAGGTCGGCGCGGGCGAGGTGCTGGGTTTTCTCGGCCCCAACGGCGCCGGCAAGTCCACGACGATGAAGATGATTGCGGGCTTCCTCACGCCGAGCGAGGGCCGCGCGTCGATCTGCGGCCACGACGTGACCGAGGACCCGATTCCCGCGAGGCGCAATCTCGGCTATCTGCCGGAAGGCGCGCCGCTCTACGGAGACATGACCGCCGGCGCCTTCCTCGCGTTCGTGGCCGCCATGCGGGGCCTCTCGGGCCGGCGGGGCCGGGCCGCCATCGGGCTGGCGGTCGAGCGCACCGACCTCGCCGAGGTTCTGGCCCAGCCGATCGACACGCTTTCCAAGGGTTTCAAGCGGCGCGTCGGCCTCGCCCAGGCGCTGCTGCACGACCCGCCGGTGCTCATTCTCGACGAGCCCACCGACGGGCTGGACCCGAACCAGAAGCACGAAATGCGCGCGCTGATCCGCGAAATCCGGCCTTCCAAGGCCATCGTCATCTCCACCCACATCCTTGAGGAGGTCGATGCCGTCTGCACCCGCGCGGCGATCATTGCCGACGGCCGGCTGCTGGCGGATGCCGCGCCCGGCGACCTTGCTTCCTGGTCACCGCTGCACAACGCCGTTTCGCTGACGCTCGGCGCCCGGTTCGCCGATGCCGCCGCCGCATCTCTGGCGGGGCTGGACCGTGTGGAGACGGTGCAACGCGGGCCGGCGGGCCCGGATGCCGCGCGGCTGACGGCGCTCTCCCGGGACGGCGGACCGATCCTCGCGGATGTCGGGCTGCTGATCCAGGCGCACGGCTGGGAGGTCGAAGACCTGCGGACCGAGACCGGGGCGCTGGACGACGTTTTCCGGCGCATGACGCAGCCCGACGGGGAGGCGCCCGGACATGGCTAGCGTCGCCCATGTTTTCCGCAGGGAGTTCGCCGGCTATTTCATCACGCCGGTCGCCTATGTCTTCATCGTGATCTTCCTGGCGCTGGCGGCGGCCCTGACCTTCTATGTCGGCGCGTTCTTCGAGCGCGGGCGGGCGGACCTCCTGTCCTTCTTCCAGTGGCATCCCTGGATCTACCTCTTTTTCATGCCCGCGATTTCGATGCGCCTGTGGGCCGAGGAGCGCAAGACCGGCACCATCGAGCTGTTCCTGACCCTGCCGGTCTCGACCGCGGCCGCCGTCGTGGGGAAGTTCCTGGCGGCCTGGGTGTTTGCGGGGCTGGCGCTGGCGCTGACATTCCCGATCTGGCTCACGGTCAACTATCTGGGAGAGCCCGACAACGGGGTCGTCGTCGCCAGCTATATCGGCTCCTTCCTGATGGCCGGCGCCTATCTTGCCATCGGCTCCTGCCTCTCGGCGCTTACCCGGAACCAGGTAATTGCGTTCGTGCTGACCGTCACCGTGTGTTTCCTGTTCAATGTGATGGGCGCGGGGGCCGTGCAGCCCGTCCTCGGGGATGCGGTGCCGGCGGAGCTGCTGGAAACGCTGTCCTCCTTCAGCCTGCTCAGCCACTTCAACAATATCGTCAAGGGCGTGATCGACCTCAGGGACCTCGCCTATTACGCGCTCACCATCGGCGTCTGGCTGGCCGCGGCCGCGATTACCGTCGATCTGAAGAAGGCGGACTGAGGCGATGGCGGCGATGGAGCGTTCCCGGCGGCGCGGGCTGTTCGCCCGGCTGGCGCTGGTGCTGCTGGCAATCCTGTTCGTGTCGGGGGTCGCCCTGTCAGACCGGCTGCTGCGCCATGCGCGGCTCGACCTGACCGAGGAGGGCGCCTTCACGCTGGCCGAGGATTCGAAACGGGTGGTGAAGGAGGTCGACGAGCCGATCGTGCTCCGCTTCTACTTCTCCAGCCGGATCGCGCGGGAAATCCCGCAGGTGGGCGTCTATGCGCGCCATGTCCGGGATCTCCTGGAGGAATTCGCCGCGCTGTCGGACGGCAAGATCGAACTCCAGGTCTTCGACCCCGAACCGTTCACCGACGCCGAGGACCGGGCCGATGCTTTCGGGCTCCACAGCCTTCCCGTGGACCGGACCGGCGAGCGCGTGTTCTTCGGCCTCGCCGGGACCAATTCGACGGACGATATCGAACTGATCCCGTTCTTCGACGAAAGCCGCGAACGCGACCTCGAATACGACATCGCCCGCATCGTCTACAGCCTTGCCAATCCGGAGCGGCCCGCCGTCGGGCTGATAACCGGCCTGCCGATCGCAGGCTCGCCCATGTCCCGGTCGGCCCGGGGCCGGAACGACGCCTGGGCGATCTACAACCTGCTGCTGGCTTCGGTGGATGTGCGGCAGATCGTCAGCACGGCCACCTCGGTGCCGGAAGGGATCGACGCGGTGGTGCTGGTGCATCCCAAGCGCCTCACCGACGAGACCCTCTACGCGCTCGACCAGTTCGTCCTGCGGGGCGGCAGGCTGCTCGTCTTCGTGGACCCGCATTCCGAAGGGGAAGCGCAGAACCCGCAAATCGCCCGCCGCGGGATGCCGCCCGGCGGTTTCGCCTCCAATCTCGGGCGGCTGTTCGAGGCATGGGGCATAGAGATGCCGGCCGGCGAACTCGCGGGCGACACCGCTCTGGCGCGGCGGGTGCAGGTGCCCGACCGGTCGCGAACGCGGCTGATGGTGGTGGACTATCCGCTGTGGCTCGGCGTCGACAAGCGGGGCATCCTCCCCGGGGACACGGTCTCGGCCGACCTCTCGCTGCTGAACATCGCCTCGCCCGGCCACATCCGGGCGCTGGACGAGGCCGGGGCCACGGTGACGCCGCTGGTGACCACGTCGGGACAGGGCGGCACCGTGCCGGTGTCGCTGCTGCACGGGCCGGTCGATCCGGTCGCCGTGCTCCACGCCTTCAAGCCCGCCGGGAAGCCACTGGTCCTCGCCGCCAGGCTTTCGGGCGAAGTCGACAGCGCCTTTCCCGACGGGCCGCCGGAACCGGAGAAGAAGGACGGTGGCGAACAGGCCGGGGAGTCCGCGGATACGGAGGAGGACGAAGAGGCCAGGGCCGCCTGGGAAGCCCTGAAGGCGGCTCACCTCGCGCGGTCTTCTGCGCCGATGGACGTGATCGCGGTCGCCGATGTCGATCTGCTCGCGGATCCGATGTGGATGGTCCCGAACTCGCTGGACGGCGGGCTCACCGGCCAGGCGGTGGCGGACAATGCGGCCTTCTTCCTGAATGCGGTCGAGAACATGACCGGCCGGGACGATCTGGTTTCGCTGCGCTCCCGCGGCAGTTTCCAGCGCCCCTTTACGCTGGTGGAGGACCTTCGGCGCCAGGCCGAGGGCAAGCACCGGGCGAAGGAGAAGGAACTGCACGACCGTCTCGAAGAGGCGATCGGGCGGCTGAACCGGCTGGAGCAGGACTCCTCGTCGGAGGAGCAGGTGGTGCTGACGCCGTCGCAGGCCGACGCGCTCAAGACGCTGCGCGCCGACGTGATCCGCCTGCGCCGCGAGCTGCGCGACGTCCAGCACCGCCTGCGCCGCGAGGTCGAGGCGCTGACCTCGTGGCTGGAACTCGTCAACATCGCGCTCGTCCCGGCGCTGGTCGCCCTGTTCGCGGTGGCGGTCGCCTATGCCCGCCGCGCCCGCCGGCGCAGCATGCAAGAGGATTGGCGCCGCGCATGAAGCCCCGCAATTTCCTCATTCTGCTCGTCCTGACGGTGGCCGCGGCCGCTGCGGCCGCGGCCGTTCTGGTGGAGGAGCGCGCCCGCGGCGGCGACCCGGTCGCCGGCGCCATGCTTTATCCGGGCCTGCTGGAGCGGGTGAACGACATCGACTTCGTAGAGGTGACGACGGCGGCGGACGGCACCGTCTCGGCGCGGCGCACGGACGGGCGGTGGGGCGTGGTGCAGCGCCACGGCTACCCCGCCGACTTCAAGATGCTGAGCCGGATGCTGTACGACCTGGCCCGCATCGAGCTGATCGAGCCGCGCACGAGCAAGCCCGCGCTCTATCCGAAGATCCGGGTGGAGGACCAGGGCGAGAGCGGCGCGCTCTCCATCCGGGTTGTGGCGAAGGCGGGCGGGGAGACGGCGGCGGACCTGCTCGTCGGGTTTGCGCGGCCGGAGGAGCTCGGCGGCGGCGTGTTCGTGCGCAGGAGCGGCGAGGCGCAGTCCTGGCTCGCCGAGGGCGGCTTCCAGCCCGTGCAGCGGCTGACCCGCTTTCTCCAGCGCAACATCGCCAATGTGGAGCAGCGCCGCATCCGCCGGACCCGCCTGACCCATGCCGACGGCGAGACGGTGACGGTTTTCAAGGCCGGGCCGGAGGAGACGGTCTGGATGCTGGAGGAGCCGCTGCCCGAGGGCCGCAAGGCGAAGGAGACGCACGAGCTGTCGCCGCTGACGAGCTGGCTCGATTTCCTGATCTTCGACGATGTGCGCCCGGCCGGCGAGGTGGACTTCTCGAAGCCGCTGGTCTCCGGGCGCTTCGAGACCTTCGACGGGCTGGTCGTCGAGGTGCGGATGGCCGAGCGGGA
The DNA here is from genome assembly GCA_022825195.1 of Alphaproteobacteria bacterium. GTDB lineage: Bacteria > Pseudomonadota > Alphaproteobacteria > Bin95 > Bin95 > Bin95. The sequence goes on along the minus strand of JAJDYL010000065.1, from coordinate 9,154 downwards.
CGGTGATTACTGGGTGGCGCTGGCCGCAGCGCCGGGGACGGCGGACCCGCGCGTCGAGCCGCTGCTGGAGGCCCGCCGGACGATGGATGCCGACAAGCTCGAAGGGTCCCTGCAGATGGCGCTCCGGACGCCGGACGAGGTGGCCGGCGAGCTCGGGCAGATCAATGCCGTCGCCGGCGGCTGGGCCTACCGGGTGACCGACTACAAGACCGACAAGTTCCGCACCCGCCTCGCCCAGCTTACGGAGGCCGCCGAAGAGGGTTAGCCCCGCCGCGCGCGATATCCAGGAACACCTCCTCCATGGTCCGCCGCCCGTAGCGCGCGATCAGGGCGTCGGGCGCGCCGCGGTCCACCAGCCGCCCGCCCTTCATCATCAGCACGTCGCGGCACAGCCGCTCCACCTCGAGCATGTTGTGCGAGGCGAGCAGGATGGTGGCGCCGGTCCGCTTCACATAGGCGGCGAGATAGGCGCGCGCCCAGTCGGCGGTTTCCGGGTCGAGCGAGGCGGTCGGTTCGTCCAGCAGCAGCAGCTGCGGCTCGTTCACCAGCGCCTTGGCGAGCGCCAGGCGCGATTTCTGCCCGGCCGAGAGCGTGCGCGTCCGCTGGCCGAGGAACGGGGTCAGTTCCAGCTTCTTCGCCAGGTCGCGCACCTGCCGCCCCGCCTGCCGCACGCCGTAGAGGCGGGCATAGACCAGCAGGTTCTCCTCCGCCGTCAGCCGTCCGGGCAGTTCCACATAGGGAGAGGAGAAGTTCATGCGCCCCAGCACCCGGTAGCGGTCGCGGGTCATGTCGGCGCCGAGCGCATGCACGGTCCCGGAAGTGGGCAGCAGCAGGCCGAGCAGCATGGCGATGGTGGTCGTCTTGCCGGCCCCGTTGCCGCCGAGCAGCGCCACGATTCCGCCGGGCTCCAGGTCGAAGGTCAGCCCGTCCACGGCCCTGACCGGCCCGAACTCCTTGGAGAGCTCCCGCACCGAGACGGCCCAATCGCTCATGCTATGCTTCCCTCTCCGAGAGCAGCGGAGAGCCCGCCGCCCATGAAGGTTTTAGAGCCAGCGCCGCCCCGGAGCGAGACCGGCATCGCGCAGACGCGCACCCTGGTGCTGATTCGCTGGGTCGCGGTGGCGGGGCAGGCGGGCACGGTGCTGGTCGTCCATTTCGGCTTCGGATACCGGCTGCCGATCGAGGCGGCGGCGGCCGTCATCGCGATGTCGGCGGCCGTCAACCTGTATGCGAGCCTGCACCACCGCGCCGGGGGCCTGCCGGAGCCGCAGGCCTTCGGCTTCCTCGCCTTCGACACGCTGCAGCTCGCCCTGCTGCTGTTCCTCACCGGCGGCCTCCAGAACCCGTTCGCGCTGCTGCTGCTGGCGCCGGTCACGGTGGCGGCGTCGGTGCTCTCCCGGGAAAGCTGCATCAAGCTCGCCGTGCTCGCCGCCGCCGCGGCAAGCGTGATCTCGGTCTGGCACCTGCCGCTGCCCTGGGACGGGCCCCCGCCCACCATGCCCGCCCACCTGGTGCTGGGCATCTGGTTCGCGACCGTCACCGCCATCGCCTTCCTGGCCGTCTATGTGGGCCAGGTGGCCATCGAGCGGCGCCGGATGACGGATGCGTTCTCGGCCGCGCAGGACGCGCTGGCGCGCGAGCAGCGCGTCGCCGACCTCGGCACGCTGGCCGCGGCCGCCGCGCACGAGCTCGGCACGCCGCTCGCCACCATCACCGTCGTCGCCTCCGAACTCGTGCGCGAGGTGCCGGCCGACAGCCCGCTCGCCGAGGATGCGCGCCTGCTGAAGAGCCAGGCCGAACGCTGCAAGGCGATCCTGACCGAGCTCTCGCAGCGCCCGGACGCGGGCGGCGCCTCCTATCTCCGGATGCCGCTCACCGCCCTGATCGACAGCATGGCCGACCCGCACCGGCGCCAGGACGTCGATCTGGCGATCCTCGGGCGCGCCCGGGACGATTCGCCGGAGCCGGCGCTGGAACGCCGCCCCGAGCTGGCGAACGGCCTCGGCAACATCCTGTCCAACGCCCTGCAATTCGCCCGCAGCCGCGTCGATGCGTCGATCGTCTGGGACGCGGAGCGCGTGGGCGTGACGATCTCCGACGACGGGCCCGGCTTTTCGCCGACGGTGCTCGGGCGCCTCGGGGAGCCGTATCTTTCCACGCGGCGGGGCAGCGACGGCCATATGGGCCTCGGCATCTTCATCGCCCGCACGCTGCTGGAGCGCACCGGCGCGGACGTCACCTTCCTCAACCGGCCCCAGGGCGGCGCGGAGGTTGAGGTTCTGTGGCCGCGCGTCATACTGGAGCCGGAGACAAGGGGTGAGGCGCGATGAACGAACAGCAAGGCTCCGGCGACGCCGGCACACTCCTGTTGGTCGATGACGACCCGCCCTTCCTGAACCGCCTGGCGAGGGCGATGGAGCGGCGCGGCTTCGACGTGCGCACGGCCGGGTCGGTGTCGGACGGCAAGGCGGCGGTAGATATCGACCCGCCGGACTACGCCGTGGTGGACCTCCGGCTCGGCGACGGCAGCGGCGTCGATGTGGTCTCGCACCTCCAGACCGTCCGCCCGGAGAGCCGCGCGATCATCCTCACCGGCTACGGCAATATCGCGACCGCGGTGGCGGCGGTGAAGGTCGGCGCCATCGACTACCTGCCGAAACCGGCGGACGCCGACGCCATCGAGACGGCGCTGAAGCACATGGGCGCGGACCCGCCGGGGCCCCCGGAACTGCCGATGTCGCCCGACCGCGTGCGCTGGGAGCATATCCAGCGCATCTACGAGCAGTGCGGGCGCAATGTCTCGGAGACCGCGCGCCGGCTGCGCATGCACCGCCGCACCCTCCAGCGCATCCTCGCCAAATACGCGCCGAGGGAATAGGCGGCAGCACTCCGGCCCCGAGCGGGGAAGCCGGGACGGGCTTCGGTCCTCGCCGCAACGCCCCCGTCCGCCGGGTTCATTCAAGCGAGACCGGCCGGCCCGGCGTCGTGTCCCGCGAGACGAAAACGGCCCATTCCTCCTCCGTCAGCGCGGCTCGGCGGCCGGCCTCGGCGAGCGCCGACCCCGGCCCGACACGGCCCTCGGGCCGGCCGGCCCCGTCGAGACCCCCGCGGGCTTCGTCCGGCGGGGTTCGGATCGTCGGATCGGTCATGTCCAGCCTCCCTGCATGTCGCCATTCCGACAAGGGATACGCGAATGGAAAGCCCTCAAAACCCTCGCCTCCGCCGGCGCGGCGCAGCGGACGGCGGACAGGAAGGACGGCGAGAGCCGCTATTTCATTCCCCGGCGGGCAGGCGGGCCGGTTGTCCCGCCCCGGCTCCGATCCCGCAGCGCACGGCTCGCTTCATAATCAAGGTTGGCCGAATAACAGATCGCCGAGGCTACGCAGTGCGGGCCAGTGGTCCGACAACAGCATGAACGCTCCTATCGCGGCCGTTACGGCGGCGCCGATAAGGAGCTGGCGGCGGCCGATCTGGCCGAGCGTTGTTTCCAGATCGTCCAGCTTGCGGCCATGCTCTTCCGTGCGGTTCTCGTTTCTCTCGTTCGAATCCCGCAGTTGGCGGACATCCGCTTCCAACCTTCCCAGAGCCCTCTGGGTGTCGAGGGCCGCCTCATACATCATGCCGGCGATGGAGGCGTCCTTGTACGGGTCTCCTATATCCGCCCTTCCGCCCGTGAGTTCGTCCTTCTCAGCCGCCATCGGCCGCCGCCTTGCGCAGCCACTGGGCAGATGCGGTGTCGAGCGCGCCGCTGAGGCCGAATCGCGGCATGTCCACGACGAGGCCGGCTGGTTCGGCGTCTCCAACTCCGATCCCGACGATTTCCTTGATCTGGGCTGCTGACAAGATGCCGTCCGGCGCAACCATCGCAAGCGTATCGGAGACGACCCGGTGGCGGTCCGGCCAATTGTCGCGAAGACGGGACCAGGCGGTCGCGTCCGGCTTCGCCAAAGCTATCAGAAACACGCTCACCGCCGCCTCTCGCCCTCGGTCCTGCTGCACGGAGACAGTTACGAATTTCATCATATTCCGGGCATATCCCGTCCTGTCAATCGTACCGCCGCTATTATGGGCGCACCGAAAGCCGCTTGGCATAAATCGTCGAAAGCCTCGGCAGTCTCAATCCGCTCCCCTCACCCCAGCCGCCGTTCCAGCTCCGCCAGGCAGTCGTCGCGGTCCGGCTGGAAGGCGTGGGCGATCCACCAGTCTTCCAGGGCGCGGAGCAGGCGGCCGAGTTCCGGGCCGGGGGGGACGCCGCGCGCACGCAGGTCGCGGCCTTTGAGCGGGAAGGGCGGGGGCGGCGGCTCGGCCAGCAGCGCCTCGCCCGCCTCGTCGCCGCCCGCGAGCAGAAGGCGGTCGAGGAAGCGCGCCCGGCCTTCGCGGTGGAGCGTGGCGCGGTCGAGCGGCTTCGGTTCCGCGAGCGCCTGCAGGCGTTCCGCCTCGGCCGTGCTGAGGCGCAGGCGGCCGGGGTCCGGGCGGGCGAGCAGGGCGGCGAGGCGGCGGACGGGATCGGGCGCGACGGCGAGCCGGGCTTCCGCGCGGGCGGTGCGGGCGAGGCGGGCGGTGTTCTCCGCCGCCGGCAGGATCGGGCGGAAGACGCCGCGCGCCGCCATCAGGGCCGCGACCGGCGCCGGGTCGGGCGCGGCGAGCAGGCCCAGCATCTCGGCCCGCAGCCGTTCGCCGGAGAGCGACTCCATCAGCGGCGCGAGCCTGACCGCGGCCTCCAGGCTGGCCGGATCGCCGGGCAGCGTCCCGAAGCGCGCGGTGAAGCGGAAGAAGCGCAGCACCCGCAGCACGTCCTCGCATATGCGCCGCTCCGGGTCGCCGACGAAGCGCACGAGGCCGGCGTCGAGGTCCGCCCGGCCGCCGAAATAGTCGAACAGCCGCCCCTCCGGGCTGGCGGACATGGCGTTCACGGTGAAGTCGCGCCGGGCGGCGTCCTCGCGCCAGTCGCGCGTCCAGGCGACGGTGGCGCGCCGCCCGTCGGTCTCCACATCGCGGCGCAGCGACGCCACCTCGCAATGGCGCGTCCTGCCGACGGCCAGCAGGACGCCGTGGTCCATGCCGTAGGTGCGCACCTTGAGGCCCGCCGCTTCCAGCCGCCGCAGGGCCTCCGGCGGCTCCTCCGGCGTGGCGATGTCGAGCTCGGTGTCAGGGGTCAGCAGGCCCGCAAGCGCGTCGCGCACCGCGCCGCCGACGAAGCGGCACGCGCCCAGCGCCCCGACGATTCGCGCGATGTCCGGCTCGCGCATCCACGCCGCCGCCGGGGCGAATGCGGTCATGCCGGGGCGCTCACCAAGGGGCGGGCCTTCGCCGGGCTTTGCCTGCCGTCGCGGAAGCGGTTTCCCGCCCGGCGGGGGAGACGAGGCCCGGAGGCGGCCGGTATCAATCCGACACCTTGCCGGGCACCACCTCTCCGTCCACCACCTTCGGCGGGCTGTAGGTTCCCTCCGGGTCCGAGGTGCCGGCAAGCGCCCAGTAGCCGAGCAGCGCCGCGACAAGGCAGAAGCCCGACACCGCGATCGCGTTCCAGGGCGCGTCGCGCAACCAGCCGGGCGCGGGCCGGCCGTCGCGGATGACGACCCACGCCATGTAGAGCAGCAGCGGGATCGACGCCGCGAGCAGGAGCTGGATGATGGCCTTCAGCATGCCGTCCCCGTCAGCGTGTCGTGGAGGTTGACCAGCATGCCGGCGGTTGCCCCCCAGATGCGGTAACCCTGCCAGGGCAGCACATAATAATGCCGTTGCAGCCCGTCCCGAAACATGGTCTCGCGCTTGTGGTTCACCGGGTCGAGGACGAAGGCGAGCGGCACCTCGAAGGCTTCCTCCACCTCGAACGGATCGACGGTGAGGTCCAGCGGCGGCTCCACCCAGCCGATCACCGGCGTCACCGCGTAGGCGCTGGTGGTCTCGTACACTTCCAGCCGGCCCAGCACCTCGACGAGGCGCCGGTCGAGCCCGACCTCCTCCTCCGTCTCGCGAAGCGCCGTTTCCAGGATGTCGGCGTCGTCCGGCTCGCGCCCCCCGCCCGGGAAGGCGATCTGGCCGGCATGCTGCTTGAGGTGGTGGGTGCGCTGCGTCAGCAGGATCGTCGGCCCGCCCGGCCGCGCCACCAGGGCCACCAGCACGCCCGCCTGCTTCAGGTCCCGGCCGTTGGCGAAGGCGGGCCGCCCGTCCGGCAGCAGGTCGAAATCGCTGCGCCGGGGCGGGGCGAGGCCGTCGCGCCCGGAGCCGAGCCCGGCTGCGTCCAGGCGCGCGAGCACTTCGTCACGCGTCATCGCCGAGCGTCCCCAGATCGAACATTTCCCCCCCGCTCCATACGGCGTAGCCGCTTTCGGTCTCTTCGGCCAGTTCGGCCAGCTCGTACCACGGCGCGCGCAGCACGGCCGCCTCGATGCCGGGCCGCACCAGCAGGTAGGGCCGCCCGGCGACCCGGAGCGGATGCTCCGGGCCGAGCGCCACCCACTCGTCGATATTGGTGCGGAAGCGCACCTGCCGCTGCCGGCCTTCCCCCTCCGCCTGCATCTCGACCGCGACGAACGGGGCGTCCTCCACCTCGATCCCGACCCGCTCCACCGGGGTTTCCAGCAGGTAGCCGCCGTCGGGGCCCCGCTTCAGCACCGTGCTGAAGAGCCGGACCAGCGCCGGGCGGCGGAACGGCAGGCCGTTGTGGAACCAAACGCCGTTGCGGTCTATGCGCAGGCCGTCCTGCGGCGGCGCGGCGGGCAAATGTTTGCCGATCTCGACATGCTGGGCCATGGCGGTGCCATAATAAGGCAGTATGTTCGCGTCGGAAGGCCCGCGCCTTTTCGGTCGCGGGCGCGGCGGTGCGAAGAGGGCCCGGGCCATGCAGCCACTCCCAACCGGACTCGAGGAGATTTCCGGCGAGGCGACCGCCCGGCGCATCGACGCCGCGGCGGCGCGCCTCGACGAGGCCGCGGGCGCGGTGGCGGAGGTGATCTTCGGGCAGGACTCGGTGGTCGAGCAGGCCATCGTCACCCTGGTCGCCGGCGGCCACGGCCTGCTGGTCGGCGTGCCGGGCCTCGGCAAGACGCTGCTCGTCGAGACCCTGTCGCGGGTCTTCGGCCTGGACCGGCGGCGGGTGCAGTTCACCCCGGACCTGATGCCGACCGACATCCTCGGCTCCGAGATCCTCGACGACAACGGGGAAGGCAGGCATTTCCGCTATGTGGAGGGGCCGGTGTTCACCCAGCTGCTGATGGCGGACGAGATCAACCGCGCCAGCCCGCGCACCCAGTCCGCCCTGCTCCAGGCCATGCAGGAGCGCCAGGTGTCGGTCGCCGGGCACCCGCGGCCGCTGCCCCGGCCCTTCCACGTGCTCGCCACGCAGAACCCGATCGAGCAGGAGGGAACCTATCCGCTTCCCGAGGCGCAGCTGGACCGGTTCCTGCTCCGGATCGACGTTGACTATCCCGACACGGAGACCGAGAGGACGATCCTGCTCCGGACCACGGGCGGCGAGGCGCAGGAGGCGCGGCCGACGGTCACGGCCGGCGAGTTGCTGGAGCTCCAGGAGCTGGCGCGGCTCATGCCGATCGGCGAGACGGTGCTCGCGGCGATCCTCGACCTTGTCCGGCGCGGCCGGCCGGAAACCGCGGAGGACGGGCGCATTGCCGAATGGGTGGCGTGGGGTCCGGGCCCCAGGGCCGGGCAGGCGCTGATGCGCTGCGCGCGCGCGCGCGCCCTGTTGCAGGGGCGGCTTTCCCCCTCGGTGGAGGATGTGAGCGCGCTGGCCGGCCCGGTGCTGCGCCACAGGCTGGTGCTCTCCTATGCCGCGCGGGCGGAGGGGATGGACGTTGACCGTGTCATCGCCTGTCTGACCGCCCCGCTCGGCTGACCGGGACGGCCCCCCTTGCCCGCGGCCGCCGCGGAACGGCTCGCCGCCGGCCTGCCGCCCCCGGCGGTGGCCGCGCTCAGGGTGGCGGAAACGCTCAGCGCCGGCTCTCACGGGCTGCGCCGGCCGGGACCCGGCTACGATTTCTGGCAATTCCGCCTCTACCGGCCGGGAGACCCGGTGCGGTCCGTGGACTGGCGGCGCTCGGCGCGGGAGGGCCGGGTGCTGGTCAGCGAGCGCGAGCGCGACGCCGCGCAGACCTTCTGGCTCTGGGAAGACCGGTCGGCGTCCATGGACTGGCGCGGGGCGCGAACGCGGGAAACGAAGGCCGGCCGCGCCCGCCTGCTGGTGCTGGCGGCGGCGCTGCTGCTGATGCGCGCCGGCCACCAGGTGGCGCCCATCGGGCCCGCGCCCGGCCGCTACCGCCGCGAGCGGCGCCTGGGCGAGCTGTCGCTGGCGCTCGACCGCGCGCCCCCGATCGCCGGCCTGCCCCGCAATCTCGGCTTCGGCAAATACGCCCAGGCGCTGCTGGTGGGCGATTTCCTGGACGGGCCGGGCGCCGTCGAGCCGCTGTTCCGCCGGCTGGCGGACGCGGGCGTGCGCGGCCACATCGTGCAGGTGCTCGACCCGGCGGAGATCGAGCTCCCCATGCGGGGCCGGCGGCGCTTCGTCGGCCTGGAGGGCGAGGGTGAACTTCTGGTGCGCCGCGTGGGCGGGCTGCGCGCCGCCTACCGGGAGCGCCTGGAAGCCCATAACGAGGCCTTGCGGCGCAATGCCGGGCAACTGGGCTGGACCGTGCTGCGGCACATGACGGACGCGCCGCCGGTCTCGGCCCTGCTTGCGCTGGCCGGCCAGCTTGCCGAGCGGCCCGACCGGCTATGCTGACGCTCGGCGCGGTCGGCTTCGCGGCGCCCTGGTTCCTGCTCGGCCTGCTGGCGCTGCCGCTGGTCTGGCTCCTGCTCCGCATCACGCCGCCGCAGCCGGTCGCGACGCGCTTTCCCGCGATCCGGTTCCTGTTCGGCCTCCGGCAGGACGATGACAGCAGCGAGCGCACGCCGCTCTGGATGCTGCTCCTGCGCCTCCTGATCGCGGCGCTGCTGGTGCTCGCGGCCGCCCGGCCGATCCTTGCGCCCGGCAGCCTGCTCCAGGGGCAGGGCGAGGTGGTGCTGGCCATAGACGACGGCTGGGCCTCGGCGCCGCGCTGGCCGGCCATGCTGGCCGCCGCCCGCGCCGTGCTCGACGAGGCCGCCCGGCGGGGCCGGCCGGTCCGGCTGCTGACGACGGCGCCGGGGCCCGACGGCG
>JAJDYL010000030.1 GCA_022825195.1 Alphaproteobacteria bacterium | reverse complement strand
CGGCCACCATGAACCATGTCCCGGAACTCACAGCCCGACTGAGCTCGGATAAAATCGACACCAACCGAAATCACCCGCAACCAACCGATCACAAAGACTTTTTCGAAAAAATCCTCCGCCTCAACCGGACACTAGTGACATTTCATGACATTCCATGACACTTCCGCCGGGGTCCCCGCCGCCACGCCGGCCCTGGCTGAGCGCGCCAAAGGCGGGCCGGGGCCTGTTCCTTGTGGGGAGATCGATGCTGCCGGACCGAATCCGTCTGCGATGCAATTCCCGAACGGTCGCCGAGGCCGTGCGGCCTTACTCCGCCATGATCTGCGTCTTGGCCTCCTGGAGCAGTTCCTCCATGCGGTTGCGAAGGCGGCGGGCATCCGTCTCTATGCCCTGAGCCTGGAGGTCGGCCAGCACCTTCTCCAGCACGTCGTCGTCGCCCGGCCGTTCGAAATCGGACTCGACCACCGTGCGGCTGTAGGCCTTCAGGTCCTCGCCTTCCAGCCCCCATTGCGCGCCCGCCCACTCGCCGAACAGCCGGTTGCGCCGGGCCTGCACCTTGAAGCGCAGCTCCTCGTCGTGGCTGTATTTGGTCTCGAACTGCTTCTCGCGGTCTGCGAAGGTCGCCATGCGGGTCGTCCCCTTAGCTAGCTTGGTCGGGCGGGTCGCGGGCGATATATAGCCCGTTCCGTTTCGGATTTGCAGAGCATCCATGTGCACCGTCGTCCTGCTCCGCAGGCCCGGCCATGCCTGGCCGGCGATCATCGCCGCAAACCGCGACGAGGCGGTGCACCGACCCTGGCGGCCGCCGGCCCGCCACTGGCCCGACCGGCCCGGCGTGCTCGCCGGCCTCGACGAGGAGGCGGGCGGAAGCTGGATGGGCCTGAACGAGGCGGGCGTGGTGGCCGCCATCCTCAACCGGCGCGGCTCGCTCGGCCCCGCACAGGGCAAGCGCACGCGCGGCGCGCTGGTGCTGGAAGCGCTCGACCATGGCAGCGCCCGCCGGGCGGCGGCGGCCATGGCGGAGGTGGACGGGCGCGCCTATCGCAGCTTCAACATGCTGGTGGCGGACCGCGAGGACGCCTTCTGGATCCGCCATGCGGGCGGGCGCGGCGTATCGGCGCATGCGGTCGCGCCGGGCCTTTCCATGCTGACCGCCTCGGACCTGAACGACCGCGCCGTGTCCGAGCGCACCGCCCACTACCTGCCCCGGTTCGAGGCCGCCCGGCCTCCGGACCCGGCGGCGCCGGGCGGCTGGGCGGACTGGGAGGGCCTGCTCGTGTCGGAAGAGACCGCGCCCGGCGTTCTCGACCCCAACGGCGCCATGCATGTGCGCACGGACTGGGGCTTCGCCACCGTGTCGCGCGCCCTGCTCGCGCTTCCGGCGAACGCAGACGACCGGCCCGTCTGGCGTTTCGCCCGTTCCTGGCCCGAAACCGGCGGTTACGTCGAGCTTCATTGAGAACCGGCGGCGGGATTGCTATATCGGCTTCGGTGACCCGCAAGGCTGGCGTTTTGCCGGTTTTCGTCGGGCGCCATTCGGTGGACACCCATGGCAAGACGCAAACGCATCTACGAGGGCAAGGCCAAGGTTCTCTACGAAGGCCCCGAGCCCGGAACGCTCGTCCAGTATTTCAAGGACGATGCGACCGCCTTCAACAACCGCAAGAAAGCCACGATCTCCGGCAAGGGGGTGCTTAACAACCGCATTTCGGAATATCTCATGGTCCGGCTCCAGGAGATGGGCATCCCGACCCATTTCGTGCGCCGGCTCAACATGCGCGAGCAGCTGATCCGCGAGGTCGAGATCATCCCGGTCGAAGTGGTCGTGCGGAACATCGCCGCCGGGTCCCTGGCGGCGCGCTTCAAGATCGAGGAAGGCACGCCGCTGCCCCGGTCGATCGTCGAGTATTATTTCAAGAATGACGAGCTCGACGACCCGATGGTCACGGAGGAGCACATCACCGCCTTCGGCTGGGCCTCGCCGCAGGACCTCGACGACATCTTCAACCTGGCGCTCCGGGTGAACGACTATCTGAGCGGGCTGTTCCTCGGCGCAGGGCTCCGCCTCATCGATTTCAAGGTCGAATTCGGGCGCCTCTACACGCAGGAGGACGTGCGCATCGTGCTGGCCGACGAGATCAGCCCGGACAGCTGCCGCCTCTGGGACCTGCAGACGAACGAGGTGCTCGACAAGGACCGGTTCCGCCGCGACATGGGCGACGTCGCGGAAGCCTATCGCGAGGTGGCCCGGCGTCTGGGCATCCTGCAGGAAGGAAATGTCGAGCCGCTGCCCAAGGCGAGCGCGTGAAGGCCCGGGTGCTGGTGATGCCCCGCGCCGGCGTGCTCGACCCGCAGGGCAAGGCGGTCGCGCAGGCGCTGGCGGGGCTCGGCTTCGAGGGGGTGGCGGCAGCGCGCCAGGGCAAGGTGGTCGAGCTGGAGCTGGCCGAAACCGACCCCGGCGCCGCCGAGGCCGCCGTGGCCGCCATGTGCGAACGCCTGCTCGCCAACCCGGTCATCGAGGACTACACGATCGAGATCGCATGAAGGCGGTCGTTATCGTCTTTCCGGGCTCGAACTGCGACCGCGACGCCCGTGTCGCGCTCGAAGCGGCGACGGGCCGGCCCCCGGCGATGGTGTGGCACGGCGACTCCGGTCTGCCGCCCGCCGACCTCGTGGTGCTGCCCGGCGGCTTTTCCTACGGCGACTATCTCCGCCCCGGCGCCATGGCGGCGCGCTCGCCGGTCATGCAGGCCGTCGTCCGGGCCGCGAAACGCGGCGTGCGCGTGCTCGGCATCTGCAACGGCTTCCAGGTGCTGACCGAATGCGGGCTGCTGCCGGGCGCCCTGCTCCGCAATGCCGGGCTGCGGTTCGTGTGCCGGCCGGTGCGGCTTCGCGTCGAGACCGCCCGCAGCCCGTTCACGAACGGCTACCGGCCGGGCTCCGCGCTGCGGATGCCGGTCGCCCATCACGACGGCAACTATTTCGCCGACGCCGCCACGCTCGAACGGCTGGCCGGCGAGGACCGGGTCGCCTTCCGCTATCTGGACAACCCCAACGGCTCTCTCGGGGACATTGCCGGCATCCTGAACGAAGGCCGCAACGTGCTCGGCATGATGCCGCATCCGGAACGCGCCGCCGAGGCGCTTCTCGGCGGAACGGACGGCCGGGCACTGTTCGACGCGCTCGCCGCATGAGCGCCCCGAACGACGAACTCGGCGGTCTCGCGCCGGACGAATATGCGCGCGTGCTGGAGATCCTCGGCCGCAAGCCAAACGAGGTCGAACTCGGCATCTTCGCCGCGATGTGGAGCGAGCACTGCTCCTACAAGTCCTCGAAGAAATGGCTGAGGACGCTGCCGACCGAGGGCCCCCAGGTGCTCCAGGGGCCGGGCGAGAATGCGGGCGCTGTCGATATCGGCGGCGGGCTGGCGGCCGTCTTCAAGATGGAGAGCCACAACCATCCGTCCTTCATCGAGCCGTACCAGGGCGCGGCGACGGGCGTCGGCGGCATATTGCGCGACGTGTTCACCATGGGCGCGCGGCCCGTGGCGATCCTGAATGCGCTGCGCTTCGGCGCGCCGGACCACGAGGCGACGCGCCGCCTCGCCGCCGGCGTCGTCGCGGGCATCGGCGGCTACGGGAACTGCGTCGGCGTGCCCACCGTCGGCGGCGAATGCTCGTTCCACCCGTCCTATAACGGCAACATACTGGTCAACGCCATGGCGGTCGGCATCGCGCCGGCGGACCGGCTGTTTCGTTCGGCCGCCGCAGGCGTCGGCAATGCCGTCGTCTATGTCGGCTCGCGGACCGGGCGCGACGGCATTCACGGGGCGACGATGGCGTCCGCCGGCTTCGACGACGAGGCCGGGCAAATGCGCCCGACCGTGCAGGTGGGCGACCCGTTCACCGGCAAGCTGCTGATCGAGGCGTGCCTCGAACTCATGGCGACCGACGCCATCGTGGCGGTCCAGGACATGGGCGCGGCCGGCCTGACCTCCTCGTCCTTCGAGATGGCGTCGAAGGGCGGGCTCGGCGTGGAACTCGATCTCGACCGTGTGCCCCAGCGGGAGGAGGGCATGTCGGCCTACGAGATCATGCTGTCGGAAAGCCAGGAACGGATGCTGATGGTGCTCCGCCCCGGCGGCGAAGAGGCGGCGGCGGCCGTGTTCGGCAAGTGGGGCCTGGAGTTTGCCGTCATCGGCCGCCTGACCGGCACCGGGCGCATGGAGCTCATGCAGCACGGCCAGAGGGTCGCGGACCTTCCGATCCGCCCGCTTGCCGACGGCGCGCCGGAATATGACCGGCCCTGGACCCCGGCCCCGCCCGCTCCGGCCGCGGTGGTTTCGCCGGGCAACAGCGACCCCATGGCGGCGCTCCGGGCCATTCTCGGCGGTCCCGCCGGGGCCTCCCGGCGCTGGATATGGGAGCAATACGACCACACGGTGATGGGCGACACGGTCGGCGGCCCCGGCGGCGATGCGGCGGTGGTCCGCATCCACGGCACGGCGAGCGGGCTCGCGCTCACCAGCGACTGCACGCCGCGCTACTGCCTGGCCGATCCGGTGGAGGGCGGGCGCCAGGCCGTGGCCGAGGCATGGCGCAACCTCACCGCAGTCGGCGCCCGGCCGCTTGCGGTCACCGACAATCTCAATTTCGGCAACCCCGAGCGGCCGGAGGTGATGGGCCAGTTCACCGGCTGCATCCGGGGCATGGGCGAGGCCTGCCGCGCGCTCGACTTCCCCGTCGTCTCGGGCAATGTCTCGCTCTACAACGAGACCAACGGCCGGGCGGTGCTGCCGACGCCCGTGGTCGGGGCCGTCGGCCTGCTGGCCGATCTCGCCGTCCGGGTCGGCATGGCGCTGCCGGGGCCGGGCCTTGCGCTCGTGCTGGTCGGCGAAACGCGCGGCCATCTCGGCCGCTCGCTCTGGCTGGAGACGGTCGAGGGGCGCGAGGAGGGTCCGCCGCCGCCGGTCGATCTCGCCGCCGAACGGCGCAACGGCGATTTCGTGCGCGCCGGCATCCGGGCCGGCCGGATCGCCGCCTGCCACGACCTTTCGGACGGCGGGCTGCTCGTCGCCGCGGCCGAAATGGCGCTCGCCGGCGGGGTCGGGGCCGCGCTCCGCTCGCCGCTCGATGACGCCGTTGCGGGCCTGTTCGGGGAGGACCAGGCGCGCTACCTGCTGGCGGTCGAGGATCCGGAAGATGTGCTGGAACGCGCGGCCGCAGCGGGCGTTCCGGCGCGGCGGGCCGGCGACACCGGGGGGAGCGCATTGACAGTCGAGGGGCACTCCTCCATATCGCTCGACGAACTGCGCGATCTGCACGAAGCGTGGATGCCCGCCTGGATCGCCGGAGGATAAGGGACGCAACGCATGCCCATGCAGGCGGAAGAAATCGAACGCCTGATCCGCGAGGCGCTGCCCGACGCGGAAGTGGCGATCGAGGACCTCGCGGGCGACGGCGACCACTATGCCGCCCGCGTCGTCTCGGAGGCCTTCCGCGGCAAGTCCCGAGTACAGCAGCACCAGATCGTTTACAGGGCCCTGCAGGGCCGGATGGGGGGGGAGCTGCACGCGCTCGCATTGCGCACCGCCGCCCCCGAAACCGCTTGAGAACCGGGAGAAGCCGATGAGCGACGCGATGACCAGCATCCAGGAAACCGTGAACGGGAACGATGTCGTGCTGTTCATGAAGGGCACGCCCGTCTTCCCGCAATGCGGCTTCTCCTCGGCGGTGGCCGGCGTGCTGAACCATATGGGCGTGAGATACCACTCGGTGAACGTGCTGGAGGACATGGAGGTCCGCCAGGGCATCAAGGAGTTCACCGGCTGGCCGACCATCCCGCAGCTCTATGTGAAGGGCGAGTTCGTCGGCGGCTGCGATATCGTGCGCGAGATGTGGGACGCGGGCGAGCTTCAGGGCTTCCTCAACGAGCACGGCATCGAAACGCCCGGCATGGCGGCCTGACGCCCGGGGTTACCGGGTTCACACATCTCCGGCCCCCTCGCCGCCGCTTTCATGGGTGAAATGCTCATCCGGATGAAAGGGAACGGGCATGGCGCGGGTTGACGATGCGATGCTGCAACGGATGACGGCGGCCATCGTCGAGGCGGCCGATCCCGAACAGGTGATCCTTTTCGGCTCCCGCGCCCGCGGCGACGCCGGGGCGGACTCGGACATCGATCTGGTGGTCGTCGAGGCGGAACCGTTCGGGCCGAATCGGGACCGCGGCGCCGAAGAAACGCGCCTCTGGCGCGCGCTTGCGAAATTCCATGTTCCGAAGGATATCCTGGTCTACAGCCTTGACGAGGCCGACCGCTGGCGCGGCTCCCTCAATCATGTGCTCGCGCGCGCGCTGCGCGAAGGCAGGGTGCTCTATGAGCGACCTTGAGCAGGCGCGGGAGCTGTTCCGCGCGGCTGAGAGGGACATTTCGGCGCTTCGCGGCATGGGCGATCCAGCCGTTTTCGCCGACGAGATTTTCGGCTTCCATGTCCAGCAAGCGGCCGAGAAGCTGTTCAAGGCATGGCTCGCTTCGCAAGGCGAGACCTACCCGCTGTCGCACGATCTGGCGACCCTGTTGGACATGCTGAGCACCGGCGGAGCGGATGTGGCCCGGGTTCGACGGGTTGGTGGGCTACACCCGCTATGCCGTTCGCCTGCGTTACGCGGGCGCCGACCCGGGCGCGTGCCCGCTCGACCGGCCCGAGGCGGTCAAGCGGGTGGAAGCGTTGCTGGCGGCGGTCCGGCGCCGGTTGGCAAAAACGAATGCAGGCTGACAATAGCGGAGCGCAGGCTCTGGACAACGACCGCCGGGGTTACGCCTTCCCTTGAAGGGCGGCGGAGATCGCAGCGCGCGCCGCGGCCGGGTAGCCGTTCGCGGTGACTGTCAGGTCGTCCTGCAGGATCCTGTGGAACGCCGGCAGCTTGTGGAACGGCACGGTCGGGTGGACATGGTGCTCGACATGGTAGGGCATGTTCCACGCGACGAAGCGCACCAGCGGATTTGTGAAGGTCGTGCGCGTGTTCCGGAGCATGTCGGGCACATGCGGGCAGCCGGTATGCTCGGCGAGCAGATAGAGGCGCAGGAAGGGCTGTCCCAGCATGAGCGGCAGCAGCCATAGCCACAGCAGCGCCGTCGTGCCTAGCCAGACCGAGAGCGCCGCCGCGCCCGCATAGAGGAAGAGGAACCACCGCGCTTCGCGGGCCAGCGCGCCCCGCGCCGAAGCCGGCACGAAGGCGTCGCGGTTCCGGCCTGCTGCATTGACGAACAGCATCCGCCCCTCCCGGGCCCAGTAGGACCCGCCCGCGATATGCCAGGCGAGGCCGGCTTTCGACCGGGACAGGGGCCGCGCCAGTTCCGGGTCGCGCGCCGGGTCGTGCGTGTGGCGGTGATGCGCCATGTGGAAATGGCGAAACCACGCGGGCGGCAGGAAAACCGCGAACCCGACGCCCCGGGCGGCCGCGCGGTTCAGCCAGGCGCTGCGGAACGGCGTACCGTGCACGGCCTCATGCAGCAGGCAGAACAGGAAGGCCAGCAGGATGCCGTGGGGCAGCAGCAGGACCGGCCAGCCGGGCGCCTCCAGCGCGATGAGCGATCCGGTGAGTCCGAGCGCCGCCAGATGGCCGGCAAGACGGACGAGGCCCTTGCGGTCGGAGCGTTGCAGCAGCCTCCGCCGTTCGCCGCCGTCCATGCGGGCGAGAATCGCGCGACGGTCCGGACTCGGGCGCGGCGGCCGCGAAGGGTCCGGCGCCTGCATCGTTACCGGGAGTAGAACTCCACCACCAGGTGGGGCTCCATCTGCACGGCGAAGGGCACGTCGGCGAGGCCGGGGCCGCGCTGGAAGGTGCCTTTCAGCTCGTTGAAGTCCACCGAGAGATAGTCCGGCACGTCGCGCTCGGGCGATTCGATAGCCTCCAGCACCAGCGCCATGGTGCGGGACTTCTGCTTCACCTCGATCACGTCGCCGTCGCGCACCCGGTAGGAGGGGATGTTGAGCCGCCGCCCGTTCACCCGGACATGGCCGTGGTTCACGAACTGGCGCGCGGCGAAGATCGTCGGCACGAATTTCATGCGGTAGACCACGGCGTCGAGGCGCCGCTCCAGCAGCTCGATCAGGTTCTCGCCGGTGTCGCCCCGCCGGCGCACCGCCTCGTGGTAGAGGCGGCGGAACTGCTTCTCCGAGATGTCGCCGTAATGGCCCTTGAGCTGCTGCTTGGCCCGCAGCTGCAGGCCGAAATCGGTGGGCTTGCGCCGGCGCTGCCCGTGCTGGCCCGGCCCGTATTCCCGGCGGTTGTAGGGGCTCTTGGGCCGCCCCCAGAGATTGACGCCGAGGCGCCGGTCGATCTTGTGTTTCGCGCTTTCGCGTTTTGCCATGGCTTTTTGCCGCTCGCTTTCGCGTTTGTTGTTGTCCCGATAGGTCCCGGCGCAAAGGCCGGGACGGGGCGGAACCGCCCGCGTTCTCGGGAATGCGGCGGGTTATAGCGGGGCGGGAGCCTTTGTCAAACCGGGCCGGAGCCGGGTCACTCGGGCGGCTTGCCCCCCGGCCATACCGGGCTTTGCGCGAGGTCCGGCCAGCCGATGGGCGCACGGCAGCCCTCCGCCGCCGCGGCGGGGTCGAGCGCCGCATCCCAATTGCCCGCGACATAGCGGTGCCCGGTCCAGGCGCCGCCCTCCCCGGAGCAGAGCCAGAGCACCGGGGGCACCATCGCCGAGGGCCGGACCATCAGCGAGCGGTCGAGGCCCGACTCCTGCGGAACCATCGGAGTGTCCGCCGGGCCGCCGGGCACCACCACGTTCACGGTGACGCCGCGGCCGGCGAATTCCGCGGCATGGCCGGCGGACATCGCCTCGAAGCCGGCCTTCACGGGGCCGTAGGGATGGAACCGCCCGCGCATCATGGTGAAGAAGCTGGTGGTGACATTGACGATGCGCCCCCACCCCCGGTCGAGCATGCCCCCGACCGCCGCGCGGGTCATGTACCAGGCCCCGGACAGGTTCACCGCGACGAACCGGTCCCAGACCTCCGGCTCGATCTCGTGGATTTCGACAAGGTCCGTCATGTGGTCGGACCGGATGACGCCCATGCCGACGGCGCCGTTGTTGATGAGGATATGCAAGCCGCCGAGGCTCTCCCGGGTCCGCTCCACCGCCGCCTCGCACGCGGCATTGTCCGCGATGTCCAGCCCGAAGGCGGCGAGGCGGCCTGCACAGACCGCGTCCTGCTGCTCCGCCGCGAAGTCGGCGAGCCGGTCCTCGTCCTTGTCGAGCGCCGCCACCTTCGCGCCCGCGCCCAGCAGCCCGCGCACGAATTCCCGCCCGATCCCCCCGGCCGCCCCGGTAACGATGGCAACCCTGCCCTCAAGCTCCCCGGTCATCTTCTGTCCCCGCTTCAACGTGCCTCGCCGTAATCTATGCCGCATCCACCTGGAGCGCAGCCCGGAAAGCGTCGAGAGCAGTCCACCCTCGCTCGCCGTTGCCGGGTTTTGCCGCAGCGTCCACACTCGCCGCCGGGCGGCATCGGGAAATGCGCATGATGGAAGACAACACCCTTCCCCCGCCCCGCAGCGGCGCCGTCCGGCGTTGGCGGGGTGGGCTGGCGGCGCTGGCGGCGCGGGACGGGCGTATCCGGGCGGCGCTGGACGAGGTCGGCACGCCGCCGATGGCGCTTCGGGGGGCGGGTTTTGCGGCGCTGCTGAGGGCGATTGCGACGCAGCAGGTCTCGGCCGCCTCGGCGCGGGCGATCTGGGGGCGGCTGGAGGAGGCCGCCGGCGGCAGGGTCACGCCCGCGGCCGTGCTGGCGCTCGGGCCGGCGGGGCTTCGCGCCGTCGGCCTTTCGCGGCCCAAGGCGGGCTATGCGCTCAGCATTGCGGACGACCTTGCGTCCCGCCGCGTCTCGCTGCGGCGCATCGCGCGGATGCCGGACGAGGAGGCAATCGCAGCCCTCTCGGCCCTGCGGGGCGTGGGCCGCTGGACGGCGGAGGTCTGGCTGCTGTTCGCGGCCGGGCGCCCCGACATCTGGCCCGCCGGCGATCTTGCGCTCTGCGCCGCGCTGCAGAAGACCCTCGATCTAGACGCCCGCCCGACGCCCGCCGAGGCGGCGCGGCTCACCGGAATCTGGTCGCCCCACCGCAGCGCCGCCGCGATCCTGCACTGGCACATCTACCGTACCGCGCCTTCCTGACGGAGAAGACGGGCGGGACCGGCCCGGACCATCGAACAGCGCTTCGAGCCGGGCGCGGTCCGGCGTCATTGCAGGCGCCAGGCCGGCCTTGCGGCAGCATCCGGGAACACCGCGGTCACACCCCCCTGCAGCCCTTCCCCAGGCCGGCTGCGGCGATGGCGCGGTCGAGGTCGCCAAGAAGGTCGCCGCCATGTTCGAGGCCGATGGAAAGGCGGACCATGTCGTCGCCGATACCGACCGCCGCGCGCGCTTCCGGGCCGATGCGGTGGTGGGTCGTCGAGGCCGGATGGGTGACGATGCTCTTGGCGTCGCCCAGATTGTTCGAGATCGGGACCAGGCGGAGCGCGTTCAGGAGCGCGAAGGCCTGCTCCCGCCCGCCCTCGATCTCGAAGGTGACGACCGTGCCGCCGCCCTTCATCTGGCGGCGTGCGAGCGCCGCCTGCGGGTGGGAGTCGAGGAAGGGGTAGATGACCCGCCTGATGCCGGCCCGCCCCTCCAGCCAGCGCGCGACCTCCATGGCGGTCCGGCACTGGCGTTCCACGCGGATTGCCAGCGTCTCCAGGCCCTTCAGCAGCACCCAGGCGTTGAAAGGGCTCATGCTGGGGCCGGTATGGCGGATGAAGGGTTGCAGGTCCTCGTCGCAGAATTGGCGCGTGCCGAGGATCGCCCCGCCGAGGCAGCGCCCCTGCCCGTCAATATGCTTGGTGGCGGAATAGACGACGACGTCCGCGCCGAGCTCCAGCGGCTTCTGCAGCAGCGGCGTGGCGAACACATTGTCGATCACCACCTTCGCGCCGGCGGCGTGCGCCAGCTCCGAGACCGCCTTCAGGTCGATGATGTCGAGCTGGGGATTGGTCGGCGTCTCCAGGAAGACCGCCTTCGCCGGCCGCGAGAGCGCCCGCTCCCAGGCCGCAAGGTCGTTGCCGTCGATGAGCTCGGTCTCGATGCCGTAGCGGGGCAGGATGTGGGTGCAGACATGGGCGCAGGAGCCGAAAAGCGCGCGGGAGCCGACCAGCCGGTCGCCCGCCCGCAGCAGGCCGAGCAGCGCGGTGAACACGGCCGACATGCCGCTCGCCGTCGCCTCGCCCGCTTCCGCGCCCTCGATGGCGCACAGCCGGTCGATGAACATGCTGACCGTGGGGTTGCCGTAGCGGCTGTAGATGTAGCGGTCCCGCGCGCCGTCGAAGGCCTCCGCGGCCTCCTCGGCCGAGCCGTAGACATAGCCGGAGGTGAGGTAGAGCGCCTCGGCGGTTTCCTCGAACTGGCTGCGCTGGATGCCGCCATGGACGGCGGTCGTGTCCGCATGGAGCGGATCGGGCAATCGGGACATGGGCGTCTCCCTGGGTTGCCGGTTGGCGGGCCCACGGAAGTACCTCCCGTGGCGCTTTAGCACTTGGTGACGCGGGTGCAAGCTGCCCGATCAAATCCCGCGGAGCCGGCATGGCGCCAGCATCGGTATCCTTATGGAACGGCGGCCCCTTTTCCGTCAAGCGCCGTTTCATCCGCCTCCAGCTACATTCCGCGGATGGCGGGGAGCGCTTCCTCGGAGAACAGGGTGAGGTTGGCGACCGTGTCCTCGTGGCTGATGAAGCCGCCCTGGCCCATCATCAGCAGGTGCTCGAAGCCGCCGACGGCCCGGGCGAACTCCTCCACCTGCTCGATCACCTGCGCGGGCGTGCCGGCGAAGGCGACGCCGGCGGCCATGAAGTCCTCCACCGTGCCGTCCTGCATCAGGAAGCTGGAGCCGTCGCGCCGCTGGATGAACCGGTCGGGGCTGCGGATCATGGCGGCGGTCGGGCCGGCGGGCGAATAGCCGGGCGGATAGAAGAACTGCGGCTGCACGCGCGGCGTCGTCCGGCTGTAGTCGAGGATCTGGTGGGCGCGCCGCTTGCCCTCGGCCTCCGTCTCGCCGACGCCGATGATGCAGAGATAGGCGAACCGGTCCGGACCGGCGGCGATGCCGGCTTCGGCTGCGCTCTCCCGGTAGGCGCCATAGACCACGGGCGTGTGGATATAGCCCGTGTTCAGCGCGGCAATGACATAGCCCTTGCGGCCGATCCGCGCTGCCGAGCCGGGGCTCGCCACCGTCATCCAGATCGGCGGGTGCGGCTGCTGCCAGGGGCGCGGCCAGACATTGACCTCCCGGTAGTGGTAGTGCCGGCCCTCCCAGTTGAACGGCCCGTCATGGGAGGTAAGCGCCTTGACGATCAGGTCGTGCGCCTCCCAGAAGCGCTCCTCCAGCTCCGCCGGATTGGAGTTGGCGGGGTTGATCTCGAAGGGCGCGCCCTTGACGAAGCCCATCTCCACCCGGCCGCGGCTGATGACGTCCAGCATGGCGTATTCCTCGGCCACGCGGACCGCGTCCATGCGGTTGCCGATCGGCATGCCGAGGCAGAGCAGCCGCGCCTTCCGCGTCTCGCGCGCCAGGATCGCCATCGGGATGGTGCAGACCGAGGTGGTGCAGGTGGCCGTCGCATGGTGCTCGTTCACCATGATGTTGAGGCCGAGCCGGTCGCAGAGCGCCCATTCGTCCAGATAGCGGTGGTAGAGGTCGGCGCCCACCTCCGGGTCGTAGACCCGGCTCGGGATCACGTTGCGCAGGCCTTCGTTCAGGAACTCCCAGCCCGGGTGGTAGGCCATCTCGCTGAAATGCCAGACCTGCATCATGCGTTCTCCATAAAGGCGAGGACCGCGTCGGCGGTCGCATCGGCCCGTTCGATATGGGGGTAGTGGCCCGCGCCGGGGACGAGCTCGAACCGCGCGTCCGGCAGGCAGGCAGCCAGCCTGCGGCCGTAGTCCGGCGCGGCGAAGCCGTCGCTCCCGCCCCAGAGCAGCAGCGTCGGCACCGCGGCCCGGTGCAGCCATTTCGCCAGGACGGGATTGTGCATGTAGGGCTTCCAGCCGTACCAGGCGGCCCACTGGCGCTCCAGCGCGAGCGCCTCCACCCCCGCCTCGTCGAGCGCGGCAAGGTCGGGCGCCCATCCGGCGGGATCGTGGAAGAGCGCGCGCGCCGCCTCGGCCTCCGGCAGGAAAGGCAGGTCGGCGAAGTCCCGCTCCTCGCGCCCCGAGAGCTTGACGCCCACCGGGGCCAGCAGCGCCATCCGTGCGATGCGCGAGCGGTCGCGCACCGCCATTTCGAGCGCGATCCAGCCGCCGAGCGAGGCGCCGACAAGGGTCGCGTCGCGGGCGTCCAGTTCCTCCAGCAGGTCGAGATAGCGGTAGGCGAGGTCGTCCACGCTGCGGAAGCCCGGGTCGGGCGCCGTCCCGTCATAGCCGGGATGGAGCGGCGCATGCAGTTCCCTGCCCGCGCCCAGCCGGTCGAGGAACGGCCCGCCCATGGCGGTGAAATGCTCGCCGTGGAGAAACAGCACCAGGCTCATCGGACTAGCTCCCTCGGGGTCCCGCGCGCGGCCCGCGCTCAGGCTTTTTCGAAATCGATCTTCTGGTCCACCGGCGCGCCGGCGAGGCTTCGCCGCAGGCAGTCGAGCGCCAGTTCCACGCCGCCGTGCCGCGCGCGCCGCGCGCCGCCGATCAGGAGGGCGCGGCGCTCGAAGCCGCCGTCCGGCCCGGCGAGCGCGACATGCACCTCGCCGGTTCCCGGATCGACGGTCGCGGCGAGGCCGTGCGTCGCCCCGTCGGCGCGGCGTACCCCCTCGGCGAGCTCGACGGGCGAGGCGTCGTCCGGCAGGCCCAGCGGCCGCGCCACGGCAGCCGCGGCATTGCCCGAGGACGCGCGCAGGAAGACGCCGCCCTCCTCGTCGGCCGCCGCGAGGCGCGCGCCGAGGCCCCCCTGGGAGCCCGCCTCGGCCGTGCTCAGCGAGCCGCCGAGCGCGCGCAGGCGTTCGAGCACCGCGCCTTCCAGCGTGCCGTCGTCCTCGGCGACGATGAAATTGCCGAGCCGCGCGCGGACCTCCGCAGCGATGGGCTCCAGCAGCGCCTCCGCCGCACCGGTCGTCGGCGCGGCGACGGCGAGCTTGGTCTCCAGTTGCGGATAGTGCGACTGGAAGCCGAGCTTGACCCTGCCTTGCCCGTCCATCGCCTCGATGCCGTCCAGCAGGTGGTCGGCCCGGGATTCGCCGATGCCGAAGGAATGGAACCGCTTGAGGTGCATCACCGCGTCGATGCCGCTCATCGCGCGCAGCCGGGGGATCAGCTGCTGCTCCGTCATCACGTCGAGCTCCGAGGGCACGCCGGGGGTGAAGAAGAACCGTGCTGCGCCGATGTCGACCGCGAAGCCGCAGGCCGTGCCGACGGGATTGTCGATCAGCTCCGCGCCCTCCGGCAGCATGGCCTGCTTGCGGTTGTTCGGCGGCATCTCGCGGTTGCGCCGGCGGTAGAAGTCCCGGATGTTCTCCAGCCATTCGGGCCGCAGCCCGAGCGCCACGCCCGCCGCTTCCGCCGCCACCTCCTGGCTGAGATCGTCCACCGTGGGGCCGAGCCCGCCATTCACGATCACCGCGTCCGCGCGCCCGGCGGCGGCGTCGAAGGCGGCGCGCAACTCCGCCCGGTCGTCGCCCACCGTGGTTTCGCGCACCACCGGCAGGCCGAGCTCCGTCAGGCGCCGGCTGAGGCGGCTGAAATTGGTGTTGACGGTCTTGCCGGTCAGCACCTCGTCGCCGGTGCAGATCACTTCGATGCGCAAGAGCCCCGCTCCCCCCGATGCCCATGGGAGATAGCAATTCGCCGCCTCTGCCGCAAATGCGGGGCCGGCGGCTTAAAGCAAGACCAAGTCTTGACCAAGCAAAAAGCACAGTATCGAATGGCGTCCCGACCGTAACCCTGAGAGGTCGATTTCATGTCCCGGACTGTCAACATCGGGGAAGCCAAGGCGCGGTTGTCGCATCTGGTCGCCCAGGCGGAGGCCGGAGAAGACGTGATTATCGCCCGCGATGGCGTGCCGGCGGCCCGGATTGTGCCGCTGAACAGGCCGATCGCCGAAACAGCGGCGCTGCTCAGGCGGGAACGGGCGCGCCGGCAACCCGTCTCGGCCTCGGAGATTGCAGCTGCACGGAAGGAGGGCCGCGCTTGATGGCGGTCGTTCTCGACGTATCCGTCGCAGCGGCATGGTGCTTTCCGGACGAGCAGGCTGTTGCTGCTGACCGCGTATTGAACGAGCTGCCGAGTGTCGGCGGCGTCGTCCCGGGTATCTTCTGGTACGAACTCCGAAATGTTCTGGTGGTGAACGAGCGGCGTGCGCGTATCGATCGGGTCGGCAGCACCAGGTTTCTGATGCGCCTGAGGGAACTGCGTTTGCAGCGTGACGATAACCATGACGAGGAAACCGTCATGGAGCTCGCACGGGAATACGCCCTGAGCGTCTACGATGCTTCCTACCTGGAAACCGCACTGCGCCGTGGCGACGACCTGGCCACTTTGGACAGGGCCCTGGCAGCCGCAGCAACCGACGAGGGTGTGACCGTCATCCATTGATGCAAACGGCCCGCCCTCGCCATACCCCCCGACCCTTTGCTTGCCCCCCGTTCGGGTGTAAACCCCGGCCTGCGTGGATTTCGGCAGTCTGGAGGCTTTCGCATCATGGGACGCGACACCCTGGGTGCGCGCCGGACCCTTCGGGTCGGCGGCAGGGAATACGACTATTACGCGCTGGAAGCGGCGGAAGCGGCCGCGGGCGACCTTTCGCGCCTGCCGGTCTCGCTGCGCATCCTGGCCGAGAACCTGCTGCGCCATGAGGACGGGCGCACCGTCACGGTCGATGACATCGCCGGCTTCGGCGCCTGGCTGAAGGACCGCAAGGCCGGGGCCGAGATCGCCTTCCGCCCCGCGCGCGTGCTCATGCAGGACTTCACCGGCGTGCCGGCCGTGGTTGATCTCGCCGCCATGCGCCACGCCATGGCCGAGCTCGGCGGCGACCCGCAGAAGATCAACCCGCTGAGCGCGGTGGACCTCGTCATCGACCATTCGGTCATGGTGGATTCCTACGGCAGCGCGGACGCCTTCCGGGCCAATGTCGGGCGCGAGTTCGAGCGCAACCGCGAGCGCTACGAGTTCCTGCGCTGGGGCCAGTCGGCCTTCCGCAATTTCCGCGTCGTGCCGCCCGGCACCGGCATCTGCCACCAGGTCAACCTGGAATATCTGGCGCGCACGGTCTGGACCGAAGAGCAGGGCGGGCGCACCACCGCCATGCCGGACACGGTGGTCGGCACGGACAGCCACACCACCATGGTCAACGGGCTCGGCGTGCTCGGCTGGGGCGTGGGCGGCATCGAGGCGGAGGCCGCGATGCTGGGCCAGCCGATCTCCATGCTGATCCCCGAAGTGGTGGGCTTCGAACTCACCGGCCGCATGCCCGAAGGCGCCACCGCCACCGACCTCGTGCTGCGCGTGGTCGAGATGCTGCGCGCCAGGGGCGTGGTCGGCAAATTCGTGGAATTCCACGGGGCCGGCCTCGATGCGCTGGCGCTCGCCGACCGGGCCACCATCGCCAACATGGCGCCCGAATACGGCGCCACCTGCGGCTTCTTCCCCGTGGACGGCGAGACGCTCAACTATCTGCGCTTCACGGGCCGCGAGGAGGAGCAGGTCGCGCTGGTCGAGGCCTACGCCAAGGCGCAGGGCCTCTGGCGCGAGGCGGGCATGGCGGCGCCCGTCTTCTCCGACACGCTCTCGCTCGACCTCTCCTCGGTCGAGCCGGCGCTCGCCGGGCCGAAGCGCCCGCAGGACCGCGTCACGCTCTCCGGCGTGCCGGCGAGCTTCGAGCAGGCCGTGGCCGAGATCGGCGGCGGGAGCGCGCAGCCGGTCGAGGGCGCCGACTACGCCATCGAGCCCGGCCATGTGGTCATCGCCGCGATCACGAGCTGTACCAACACCTCCAACCCGAGCGTGCTGGTCGCGGCCGGGCTGCTGGCCCGCAACGCGCTGGAGCGGGGCCTCAAGGTCAAGCCCTGGGTCAAGACCTCGCTCGCCCCCGGCAGCCAGGTGGTGACCGACTATCTGGAAGCCGCCGGCCTGCAGGACCCGCTCGACGCGCTCGGCTTCAACCTCGTCGGCTACGGATGCACGACCTGCATCGGCAATTCCGGGCCGCTGGCGGCGCCGGTCGCGGAGGCGGTGGAGGCGGGCGACATCACCGTCGGCGCGGTGCTTTCCGGCAACCGCAATTTCGAGGGCCGCGTCCACGCCCAGGTGAAGGCGAACTACCTGGCCTCGCCGCCGCTGGTGGTCGCCTACGCGCTCGCCGGCTCGCTCACCGTCGATCTCGCCAAGGACCCGCTGGGAGAGGACGGCGACGGCAATCCCGTCTTCCTGCGCGATATCTGGCCGGGCGACGAACAGATCCGGGAGACCATCGGCGCCGCGCTCACGCCGGACATGTTCCGCGCCCGCTACGGCAATGTCTCCGAGGGGCCGAAGGAGTGGCGCGAGATCCGCGTGCCGGCGGACGAGACCTACCGCTGGAACGACGGCTCCACCTATGTCCGCCACGCGCCCTATTTCCAGGACATGGAGCGCGAACCGCAGCCCGTCCCGGATGTCTCGGGCGCGCGGGTGCTGCTCTCGCTCGCCGACAGCATCACCACCGACCACATCTCGCCCGCAGGCGCGATCAAGCGCGACGGGCCGGCGGGCGACTATCTGATCGGCCACCAGGTGCGGCCGGTGGAGTTCAACTCCTACGGCGCGAGGCGCGGCAACCACGAAGTGATGATGCGCGGCACCTTCGCCAATATCCGCATCCGCAACGAGCTCGCCCCCGGCACCGAGGGCGGCTTCGCCACGCACCGGCCCTCCGGCGAGGTCATGTCCGTCTATGACGCCGCCATGCGCTACCGCGAGGAGGGCGTGCCGCTGGTCGTGTTCGGCGGCAAGGAATACGGCACCGGCTCCTCGCGCGACTGGGCGGCAAAGGGCTCGGCGCTGCTCGGCATCAGGGCGGTGATCGTGGAGAGCTTCGAGCGCATCCACCGCTCCAACCTGATCGGCATGGGCGTGCTGCCGCTGGAGTTCACCGGCGGCATGACCCGCAAGGAGCTCGCCATCGACGGCAGCGAGACGGTCGATATCGTGGGCGTCGCGGACGGCCTCGCGCCGCGCTCGACGCTCACCTGCCGGGTGCGGCGGCCGGACGGGACGGCGCGGGAATTCGAGGTCCGCTGCCGCATCGACACCGAGAACGAGCTCGATTATTTCCGGCATGGCGGCATCCTGCCCTACGTGCTGCGCAACATGCTGGACGAAGCGGCCTGACCTGACAGGGGGAGACAAAGACATGGCGCGCCCGACCGTCGCGGTGATCGGCACCGGCGGCACGATCTCTTCGCTGGGGCACCACAGCCTCGAACTCGCCACCTATGTGGACCACGCCACGGTGATGGAGGTCGGGGAGCTGATCGCGAAGGTGCCGGAGCTCGGCCGGGTGGCGGACGTCGTGCCGGTGCCGTTCCGCGCCATCCCCTCGACCGCGATGGGCCCCGCCGTCTGGCCGGAGCTGCTCGCCATCGTCCACGAGACCGCCGCCCGCCCGGAAGTGGACGGCATCGCCATCACCCACGGCACGGCGACGCTGGAGGAGACCGCCTATTTCCTCAATCTCACCGTCGAGACGGAGAAGACGGTGGTGCTGGTGGGCGCGCAGCGCCCGGCCTCGGGGCTCTCGACCGACGCCTTCCTCAACCTGCTGAACGCGGTGCGCGTCGCCGGCGCGCCGGAAGCGCGCGGCATGGGCGTACTGACCTTGCTCAACGACGAGATCCACGCCGCGCGCGAGGTCACCAAGACGCACAGCGCCCGCGCGCAGACTTTCCGGGCGCCCGATTTCGGTGTGCTCGGCCATGCCGACGAGGACCGGATCGCGATCTACCGCCGGCCGGTGCGCGTCCATGCGCCGGAAGCGGCGCGCGAGCTCGGCCTGCCGGACCGCTTCCCGCGCGTCGAGATCGCCTATTCCTACGGCGGCTCCGACGGCGCGGTGCTGCGCGCCATGGCCGATCTCGGCGCGGAGGGCATCGTCATGGCGGCGCTCGCCCCCGGCAACCCGACGCCCGAGGAACACGAGGTAATGGAAGAGGTGATGGCGCGCGGCGTGGTCTTCGTCATGGGCACCCGCGCCGGGGCCGGGCGCCTGGTGCCGCTGGAGCACCGCCGGCCGAAAGGCACGGTGCTGGCCGACAACCTGACCGTCCAGAAGGCCCGCGTGCTCCTGATGCTCGGCCTCGCCCGCACGAAGGACCTCGAAGAACTGCAAGCCCTGTTCTACCGCTTCTGAGGGCGGGCGGCGGCAACCCGCGAAGGATCGTCGGATGACCGGAACGAGACGCCTCCGGGGCGGCAATGTGCTGGCGCGCGCGCTGCACGAGAAGGGCGTGGAGCATGTCTTCACGCTCGCCGGCGGGTTCTGCAATCCCGCGCTCGAAGGCTTCATGGAATGCCAGATGCGGGTGGTGAACTGCCCGCACGAGCAGGTGGCCGGGCATCTGGCGGACGGGCACACGCGCATCACGCGCAAGCCGGCGGTCTGCCTCGTGGGGCCGGAAGGCTTCGCCAACGCGGTCCCGGCGATCATGGAAGCGTGGGGCGAGCGCTCGCCGGTCATCTTCATCACCGGCTCCAGCACCTTGAAACGGCAGGGCGCGGGCGGCTTCAAGGAAATCGACGATGTCGCCATCGCCGGGCCGCTCACCAAATATTCCGCCAGCATCACCGACGGCGCGCGGATCGGCGAGTTCGTGGACCGCGCCTGGAAGATCGCGACCAGCGGCTATCCGGGCCCGGTCCATCTCAGCCTGCCGGTCGATCTCATGTTCTCCTCGGTGGACGAGGACGCCGGGCGGGACGAGCGCCCCTTCCACCGCGCAAGCCGGCCGGCCCCGCGGGCCTGGCCCGACCCGCGCGACCTCGGCCCGCTGATGGAACGGCTGGCCGCCGCGCGCCGGCCGATCCTGATCGGCGGGCACGGCGTGTGGTGGTCCGGCAACGAGAAGAAGCTGGAAGAAGCGGGCCGCTCGCTCAACATCCCGGTCTTCAACGTCCCCTACCACCAGAAATTGCTGGGCGAGGAAAGCGAGGCCTATATGGGGCTGGCGGACCGGCATCAATATCCGCCCTACTGCTTCGCCGCGGAACATTGCGACGTGGCGGTCATGGTCGGCGGGCGCCTGGACAACCAGATGAATTTCGGCAACCCGCCCATGTTCCCGGAAAGCTGCGAGCTGGTGTGCGTGAACGGCAGCCATGAGGAGCTGGAGCTGAACCGGGCGGCCGACCGGGTGCTGCTCAGCGATCCGGGCGCCTTCTTCGACAGCCTGATGACGCTCGCCCCGTTCGACGAGGCCTGGCTCGATATCAACCGCGTCAGGCGAGGCGAGTGGGTGGAACGGACGCTGGCGGACCTCGACGCCGACAATGAGGCGGGCGCGGCCAAGGGCGAGAAGATGCACCCGCTTCAGCTTGCCATCGACGTCAACCGCGCGCTCTCCGAAGAGGACTGGCTGGTCTTCGACGGCGGCAACACCCACTTCTGGTCGGAAATCGCCGTGAATGTCGCGGGCTGGGAGGGCAAGAAGCTCGCCGGCGTGCTGCATCCGGGGTCCTACTCGCTGCTCGGCGTCGGCGTCTCGCTCGCGCTCTCGGCGAAGAACACCCATCCCGCCAGCAATGTGGTGCTCATCAGCGGCGACGGCGCCTTCCTTTCGGGCGGCCTCAGCATCGAGGCCGCGTTCCAGGAGGACTGCCCCATCACGGTCGTGATCGACAATAATGGCGGCCTCGACTGCATCTCCCAGCAGCAGGAGCGCCTGTTCGAGAGCGGCACCCACTTCGCCACGGATTTCCGCGACATCCCGTTCCACGGCATCTTCGAGGGCATGGGCGGCTATGGCGAGCTCGTGGAGACGCGCGAGCAGCTGGGGCCCGCGCTTGGGCGCGCGCTCGCCAGCGGCAGGCCCGCCTGCCTGAACGTCAAGGCGAAGGGGGTCATCAGCCCGATCGTGCTCGCCACCACCGACAGGCGCGACAAGGCGTCGATCGAGTAGCCCATGGCCACGCTCTCCACGCACACGCTGAACTCGGTGGACGGCTCCCATGCGGGCGGCGTCCCGGTCACGCTCGCGCGGATCGAGGCCGACGGCCGGCGCACCGAACTGTTCCGGCAGGCGACCGACGAGGGCGGGCGGCTGCAGCTGGAAATCGACCCGGCGGACCTCAGGCCCGGCGCCGTCTATGAAATGGTCCTGGATGTCGGGGCCTGCTTCTCGGCCATGACGCCGCCGCCGCACGGTCCGCGCTTCATGCGCGAGGTGGTCGTGCGCCTCGACATGCCGGACCCGGACGGGCGCTACCACATTCCCTTCATGCTGGCGCCCAATTCCTGCTCGGTCTGGTATTCCGGCTGAGGTTCGCTTCCGGGCGGGCGTCGGAAGCGGGCGCCGCTGCTACCTGACGCGCTTCCAGGTCTGTTCCTTGCAGATGAACAGGACGCAGCCGGACACTTTCAGCACATCGGCGCCGACCTCCTCCATCTCGGCGCTGTAGGTGTTGCCGTCGTTCGGGTTGTAGATCCGGCCGTCGTCCCATTCGCCGCCGCCCTGATCCTCCATGCCCCATACCATGCGCAGGCCGAGGATCGGGCGGCTGCGCAGCGCCTTGTCGTCGTTCCTGGCATCGCGCCTCGGCTTGCCGTCCTTGCCGAGCGGCGATCTCAGCCACACGATCCTGCCGCACAGCCTGCCGCCGCCGCAGTCGTACACCTCGACATGCGACTTGCCGCCCTCGGTGAGCCATACGCCCCGCGGGTCGGCGTGGGCGGCGCCGGCGGCGAGGAGGACGGCCGCCGCCAGTCCTGCCGTTCTCACGGTCGCTCTCCCGTTCGTTCCCCGTCGCCCCCATTCTGGCGGTGCGGGGCGGCGCATGTCCACTCTCCGGCGACCCGGAAGGGCCCGTCCTTGCCGCGTTCGGGGAAACCGGGCAGAGTGGCCTGTCCCTGCCGGCGAACAGCCGCCCCGGCCCCCCGCGCAACGAAAGGAACCAGGCCCCATGCGCCCCTCCATGGACCTCTCCGGGAAGACTGCGATCGTGACCGGAGCCGGCTCCGGCATCGGGCGGGCCGTGGCGGAGACGCTCGCCGGGGCGGGCGCGCATGTGGTCGCGACCGACATCGACGAGGCGGCCGTCGCCGAGACCGCCGCCGCGGCGCGCGAGGCCGGCGGCTCGGCTGAGGCGCGCGCGCTCGACGTCACCGACAAGGCCGCCATCCTGGAGACCGCCGCCTCGCTCGGCGCCGTCGATGTGCTGGCCAATGTCGCGGGCTGGGACCGGATCATGCCGTTCACCGAGAACACGCCCGAATTCATCGAGCGCATCGTCGAGCTCAACTATCTGGGCGCGGTGCGCATGTGCCACGCGCTGCTCCCGGCGATGATCGAGGCGGGCGGGGCCAAGATCGTCTCGGTCTCCTCCGACGCCGGCCGCGTCGGCTCCATGGGCGAGACCGTCTATGCCGGCGCCAAGGGCGGGGTGATCGCCTTTTCCAAGTCGCTCGCCCGCGAGACGGCGCGCCACAACATCAACGTCAACGTGGTCTGCCCCGGCCCGACCGACACGCCGCTCTTCCGCGGCCAGCCGGAGCGGATGCAGCAGGCGCTGATCCGCGCCATCCCCTTCCGCCGGGTCGGCACGCCGCAGGACCTCGCCAACGCCGTGCTGTTCTTCGCCGGGCCGCTCAGCGACTATGTCACGGGCCAGGTGCTGAGCGTCTCCGGCGGCCTCACCATGGTGGACTGACCGGCCGCTGCGCCGCCTCCTCCAGGACGAGGGCGGCGGCGAGGCGCTCGTCCACGCGGCCCGGATGGTCCGGGTCGGCGGAATCGACATATTCGACCAGCCGGAGCGCGACGGACACCGCCCGGCCCCCGCCGTGCAGGACTGCCGGCACCGTGTAGCCGACCTCGCGCGGATGGGCGTCGTGCGGCTCCAGCCGTTCGAAGCCCTCGACGAGCGGCGTCCCGGCCTCGTCGACCAGCACGGCCGGGCCGATGCGTTCGCCCTCCCGGCGGCCGGCGGCGAGCCAGCGCAGCTCCGCCCCGTCCGCGATCATGCGCGCATCGAAGGCGCCCTCGACGAGCGGCGGGCCGGCCACGAACCGGGCGAAGGCGACGCCGCTCGCGGTGGTGAACAGCGCCGCGCCGGGGCCGAGGCCGAGCCGGCGCCAGGCCTCGACGGTCCAGGCGAGCGTGGCCTCGTCGGCGCGCGCCCGGTAGAGGCGGACGGCGCTCATGCTTTCCGGAAGCGCGGGGAGCCGCTGGTGGGCCCGGCAGGATTCGAACCTGCGACAACGCCGTTATGAGCGGCGGGTTCTGACCGCTGAACTACGGGCCCGCCGCAATATAGCCCGGACGGGCCGCCGCAATCGAGGGGCCGCGTGTCAGCCGGCATCGAAAACGGCCTGCCTGAGCACGGCGCCGAGCTCTTCGACGGGCGCGGCCCAGTCGTCCAGGCGCTCCTGGCGGAAGAGGCGCGAGGAGGGATACCACGGGCTGTCGTCGCGGCCGGAAAGCCAGCGCCAGTGCGCCGGGCGGGTCAGCAGCACGGCCGCGGGCACGCCGAGCGCGCCGGCCACATGCACCGCCGGGCCGTCCGGGCCGATCACCATGTCGAGCGCGGAAATGGCCGCCGCCAGCTCGGCCGCATCGGTGATCCGGGTCGAGATGTCGGTGATGCCGGCGCGGCTGCGAAGCGCCGCCAGCGTCCGCGAGCCGGCTTCGGTCTCCAGGCTGAAGAACGCCGCGTCCTCGGTCTGGAAAAGCGGCGCCATCGCCTCCAGGAGTCCCCGGTCGCCCCAGGCGATGCCGACCCGCAGCCTTGCAGGGCGGGCGAAACGGGACCGCCAGTGCCGCGCCAGCATCTCGTTGGGCAGCAGGTAGGGGATGTTCGCGGGGATCGTGTCGAGGGTCGTGCCGAACAGCCGGGGCAGCGCGGCCGCCGGCAGGGTCAGCGCGTCCGGCGGCCGCGCCTGCCCGGCGACGAGCACGCCGTCCACGCCGGGCTGTCCGGTCACGAGGCGCTGCAATCCCGGCCGGACCGCCACCGACACCCGGGCGGCGGACTCCAGCAGCGAGGCGTAGCGCAGCAGCCAGAGCGCCTCGATGTCGTCGGCGACCGCGTCGATGATGATGTCCGCGCCCGCGATGGCCTGGAACCCGCGCGGCGGCAGCGGCCCCGTCGGCAGCAGCGGCAGCCCCGCATCGAAATTACCCCGGCTCAGCAGCGCGGCGGCAAGCGCGGCCGCGGTGGCGGAATCCTTCGGCGCCAGGTCGTGGGCGTCCGTATAGACCGTCAGCGCCTCGTCGGCGCGCCCGAGCGCCTCCAGCGCATGCGCGTGCTGGAGGCGCGGCTCCGGCGAGGCGGGGTCCAGCGCGACGGCGCGGGCGGCGATGCGCTCGCGGTCCCGGTGGGCGCCGAGCCGCGCCAGCACGCCGGCGAAGGCGCTGTGGATGCCGGCGTCGCCGGGGGCCGCGGCCACGGCCCGGTGGAATGCGCGGGCGGCCTCCTCCAGCCGGTCCTGCGCCAGCGCCAGGTCGCCCAGCAGGCGGTGCATCCGCGCGTCGCCGCGCCAGGACTGCCCGCCGGCGGAAAGCAGCGCCGCCGCCCGCCGCACCTGGCCTTCGGTCAGCGCGGCTTCGGCGGCGGCCAGCCGGTCGGCGTTCCGGGCGAGGCCGCGCTCGATCTCGCGCCGGACGATGGCGAGCGGCGCGTCCCAGTCGCCCGCGCGCTCCTGCCGCACGAGGCGCATGGAGGGATACCAGGGTGTGTCGCGCCGGGCCTGGAGCCAGCGCCAGTCGGGCGCGACGGAGAGCATCATCCAGCAGGGCCGGCCGAGCGTGCCCGCGAGATGGCCGATCGGGTTGTCGTCGCTCACCACCATCTCGAACTCCTCGAGCATGGCCGCGGCGGCATCCAGCGCGAACGGCTCCCCGGCCAGCGGCGTCATGCCCGGCACCGGCTCGAGGAAGGTGTAGAAATGGGCCCCGGCGAGGTCGCGCAGCCCATCCGGCCAGGGCTCGACGCCGCTCCAGGCGACCGCGACCCGCGGCGAGGGCGCGCCCGCCAGCGCTTCCTGCCAGTAGCGCCGCTGCCTGGGATTCACGCCGAGGCCGGCGGGCGGCGGCACGGTCGCCGGCGTCGTCTCGAACAGGCGCGGCAGGTCGTCGAAATCGGCGGTGAAGTCGTAGGGCGGGCGTTTCTCGCCGGGCGCGGCAAGCCAGAGCAGGCCCGGCAGCCCCGAAAGCAGGCCGGCGGCGGCCTCGCTGCAGGCGATGGCGGGCACGACGCCGCGCGCCCGCAGGGCCGGCAGGTAGCGCGAGAACTGCACGGCGTCGATGTCGTTGCCGCCCGCGTCCAGCAGCACGGTTTCGCCTTCCAGGCGCTGGCCGTCCCAGCGCGGCGGCCGGTAGCGGCTGGTGTCGCCGACAGCGTCCTCCAGCATCCGCGCGCGCGCCCAGGCGGCCCAGCCTTCCGCATAGCGCCCGTTCAGCAGCAGCAGGGTGCCGTTCAGCCAGTGAAAGTCGACCTCGTCCGGCGCCAGCTGGGCGGCGCGGGCGGCCGAGACCGACGCCTCGCCGGTAAGGCCCAGCTGGCGCAGGACCAGCGCAAGCTCCCCCAGCACCCCCGCATCGACGGGCCGCAGGTCCGCTGCCGAGCGCAGATGCCGGGCGGCTTCGTCCAGCTGGCCCTGCTTGTAGCTCAGCCGCGCCAGGCCCAGATGGCCGTCGGCGCGGCCGGCACCCGTCTCCAGCATCCGCTCATAGAGCGCCGCCGCACGCTCATGGTCCCCGGCGGCATGCAGTTCGGCGGCGCGCCGGGCCGTTTCTTCGAGCGACGAAGCGCTCATGGAACGCTCTTCGGCGTGGCTCCGGGGCGAAGAAAGGGCATAGAGTGCCTACATGAGGTATCCGGGCTTGCAGGAAGGAACACTAGCATGAAACGGTCCGGCATATCGGGCGGCGGAGCGGCGGGGCGATGACGGAAACGGTCCAGGTGGATATCGCGATAGTCGGCGGCGGCTCGGGCGGGCTGTCCGTGGCGGCGGGAGCGGCGCAGATGGGCGCGTCCGTGCTGCTGTTCGAGAAGGGGCGGATGGGCGGCGACTGCCTGAACTACGGCTGCGTGCCTTCCAAGGCCACCATCGCCGCCGCCCATGCCGCCGCGGCGTTGCGCAATGCGGGCCGCTTCGGCATTGCGCCCGAGACGCCCCGGGTCGATCCGGCCGCGCTCCGCCGGCATGTGCAGGGCGTCATCGCCGCCATCGCGCCGCATGACAGCGTCGAGCGGTTCGAGGGGCTGGGCGTGCGCGTGGTCGAGGCGCCCGCCCGGTTCGTCGGCCGGCGGCGGCTCGAAGGCGGCGGGGTGCGCGTGAAGGCCCGCTGGATCGTGCTGGCGACCGGCTCCGTGCCGGTCGTGCCGCCGGTCCCCGGCCTGGACGGATTGCCCTTCCTCACCAACGAGACGATCTTCGACCTGGAAGAGACGCCGGCGCATCTGCTGGTGCTGGGCGGCGGCCCGGTCGGCATCGAGCTGGCCCAGGCGCACCGCCGGCTCGGTGCGGAGGTCACGGTGGTGCAGCGCGGCCCGATCCTGCCGCGCGACGACGAGGACGCGAGGGCGCTCATCCGCGCGCGCCTGGCCGCGGAGGGCATGCGGCTCTGCGAACATGCGGAAGTGACCGGGGCATCCGGCGGGCCCGGCGACATGGTCCTGCATTTCGAGACGGAAGGCCGGCGGGAGACGGCGCAGGGCACGCACCTTCTGGTGGCGGCCGGGCGCCGGCCGGACCTCGAGGGCCTCGACCTCGACGCGGGCGGCATCGCCTGGACGCCTGCGGGCGTGACCGTGGACGGGAGGCTGCGCTCCTCGGACAGGCGCGTGTTCGCAGTCGGCGATGTGGCGGGCGGGCTGCGCTTCACCCACGTGGCCGGCTACCACGCCGGGATCGCGATCCGCAATGCGCTGTTCCGCATCCCGGCCAGGGCGGACACCGGCGCGGCGCCCTGGGTAACCTACACCGACCCCGAACTCGCCCATGTCGGCATGACGGAGGCGCAGGCGAAGGCGGCATTCGGGGAGAAGGCGCGCGTGCTGCGCCACGATTTCGCCGAAAACGACCGCGCCCGGGCGGAGCGCGAGACCGATGGCTTCGTCAAGGCGGTCGTCGGGCCGCGGGGGCGGGTGCTCGGCGCCACCATCGCCGGCCCCCATGCCGGCGAGCTCATCCAGCCCTGGGTACTGGCGGTCTCCCAGAAGCTCCGCATCGGGGCGCTGGCGGGCATGATCGCGCCCTACCCGACGCTCGGCGAGGTGTCGAAACGCGCCGCCGGCAGCTACTATACCGACGCGCTGTTCGGCCCCCGCACCCGCCGCCTGGTCCGTTTCCTGATGCGCTTCGCCTGACCGGGCGCGGCAGGACCGCCCGGCGGCGCCCGTCTCGGAGCCCGTTCGAGAACCGGCCATGGGCGCCGATCCGTGTTCCGATCCGACGGGACCCTTCGGACCCGGCCGAATCCGGGACCAGCGCCCTGTCCGCAAAATCCAGACCGGACACCGGTGGACTCGTTCCGGTCCTTTGTTCATTCCGAGCAGCCGCGGAGCGGCGTATCCAGCGCCTGAGATTATCCCGCCGGTTCAACGGGCTGTGAGAAAGTTGTCCGTCATTTTCATTTTTTTGTTCCTGAAATGGTTTGACTTCCAGCGGAATGGTGTAGAATAGGCATGAGAGAAAGGCGGCTCCCGGGGCTGCCTTTCCGCTTTCTGCAGAAGGCAATGGCTGGGGTGCCGCAAACGCTCCGGCGCGAGCGGACGGGAGGGGTGCGCCCTCTGCCCGGCCCGCGCGCACGCGGGCAATCACGCGCGCGAACCGCGCCGCCGCGATACGCCCGCCCGCGCACACGCACGATACGCGCGAAACAGGGACACCCCGTCCCGCCCCTGGCCCCGAACGAGGAGGCACGAATGACCGCAACCGACCCCCGACCCCGACCGGCCGCAACGCCCGCCCCCACCGCCTCGCGCACGCGGGCGCACGGGCGCGCCGCCGCGAGACGCGCGCGCGCATTATGCGCGGGAGAGGAACGCTCCTCCGGCAACGGGGGCGTCCGGGACGATGCACGGAAAGGACGCCGCAATGCCTTGCGAACAACCGTCGGACCGGCGCAAACGACCGGGGCACAGACCGGCCCCATGACAAAACATGACACATCATGACATTCCATGACGCTTCGGCAGGGGTCCCACCCGCCGCCTCCCGCACGCGGGCGCACGCGCGCGCGCATTATGCGCGGGGGAGCGACGGCCGGGGCACGGGCCGCCCCCATGACAAAACATGATATTTCATGACATTCCATGACACTTCCGCCGGGGTCCCGGCCGCTGCCCCGGCATTGGCGGCAGGCGCCGCAGGCATACCGGACGCAAACCGGGACGGGATGGGCGCAAACCGGTCATCGGTACGACTCGGTCCCGAGATAGGCCTCGACGACCTCCGGCCGGCGCAGGACCTCGGCGGGCTCTCCTATGGCGATCGGGCGGCCGAAATTCAGCACGGCGAGCCGCGTGCAGAGGCCGGTGATGAGCGCCATCTTGTGCTCGACCACGATGACCGTGCGTCCGGGACAGGCCAGCGCCGCGATGAGTTCGGTCATCCCGCGCGTCTCGGCCGGGGTCATGCCGCCGGAGGGCTCGTCCAGCAGCAGCAGCGCCGGGTCGCGGACCAGCGCCCGCGCCAGCTCCAGGCGGCGCTGGCTCGCGAGCGGCAGTTCGCCCGCCAGGCGGTCGGCGTCGCCGCCGAGCCCGACCCGTTCGACCAGGCCGCGCGCCCGCTCCCGCCGCTCCGCATCGCGGCGCCGGCCGCCGACAAGGTCCGCGAACCGCATGTCCGGCATGCCGTTCTGCGCGGCCAGCACGTTGTCCAGCACCGTCATGCGCCGGAAGACCCGCAGGTTCTGGAAGGTGCGGACGAGGCCGAGCCGCACGATCCGCTCCGGCGGCAGGCCGAGAAGGTCCACCTCCCGGAAGCGCACCCGGCCGGTGGCCGGGTAAATGCCGGTAAGCGCGTTGATGAGCGTGGTCTTGCCGGAGCCGTTCGGGCCGATCAGGCCCAGCACCTCGCCTTCGGCGGCGTGGAGCGACACGTCCTCCAGCGCCGTCAGCCCGCCGAAGCGGACGGTGAGCCCTTCAATCGCCAGCATCTTTCCTCAGCAGGAACCGCCGGATGCGGTAAACGGCGGCTTCGTCCAGCAACCCCCGGGGGCGGACGATCAGCAGCACCGCCACCAGACCGCCGAACACGATCATGCGGTAGCCGGAGAACGCCCGCGTCGACTCCAGCACGCCGATATCGAGCGCAACCCCCAGCAGCGGGCCGAATGCCGTGCCGAGCCCGCCGATCAGCCCGTAGGCCAGCCCGTGCACGCCGAGCATGACATTGAAGATCTTCGGCTCGACATAGGTGTTGAGATGGGCGTAGAGCGCGCCTCCGATGCCGGCGATGAGCCCGGCCGCGGCCACCGTCGCGATCTTGGTCAGGTTCACATTCACGCCCTGGAGCCTTGCGAGCACCGGGTCCTCGCCCACCATGCGCATGACGGCGCCGAGGCGCGTCCTCTCGATCCAGAGGATCGCGCCGAGCGTGACCGCGAGCAGCGCCAGGATGACCAGCAGGAACGCGCCGGCGGAGATGTCGGCCTCGTAGATGTAGCGGATGTCGCGGAAGCCCTCGGAACCGTCGGGGCCGACGAGCTCGCCGTCCACCTCCACCCGGTAGGTGAATATCTCGAGCGCAAGGCGCACCATTTCCGCGAACGCGAGCGTTGCGATGGCGAAGTAGAGCCCCCTGATCCGCAGGGTCGGGATGGCGAGCAGGAGCCCGGCCAGGCCTGCAATCGCCGCGCCCCACAGCACCGCGCCCAGGAACGGCCAGCCCCACATGGCCGACGCGATCCCCGAGGCGTAGGCCGAGATCGCGAAGAAGGCCTGCTGCCCGAAGGAAATCTCGCCGACGACGAGCACCAGATAGGCCGAAAGGGCGATGAAGGAGATCATGCCCATGTTGGAGAGCACGCCGATCAGGTGGTCGTCGAGCACCGCCCTAGACCCGGCTTTCGGCCGCGCGCCGGGCCATGAGCGCCGCCTGCCCCATGAGGCCGCCCGGCCGGAATGTCAGCACGGCGAAGAGCAGCATGTAGGCGACGAGGTCGCGCGTCTCGACGCCGAGATACCAGAGCGCGTTGGCCTCGACGACGCCGAGGAGGAGCCCGCCGAGCACCGCGCCCGGAATCGAGCCCATGCCGCCCAGCATCATGGCGATGAGGCCCTTGAAGGTCGCCCACAGCCCGAAGAGCGGCGTGATCTGCTGGTCGCCGGCCGCGATCAGGAACCCGGCCAGCCCGCCGAGCGCGGACGCGCAGGCGAAGGCGAGCAGCGTCACCAGGCCGGTATTCACGCCCGCGACCCGGGCCGCCTGCGGGTTCTCGGAAACGGCGCGGACGGCGAGCCCGAAATGCGTCCGGTAGATGAGCCCGAGCAGACCGAGAACGGCGAGGGCGGCAATGGCGAGCATCGCCAGGCTGGAGGCGCGGAGGAAGAAGGGGCCGAATTCGACCACGGCGTCCGCGAGTATGCCGGGAAAGGCGTAGGTCCGGTCCGGGAACAGCAGGGTCACGCCTTCCTCGATCTGCATCCAGATGACGAAGCTGGAGACCATCGAGGCCACCGCCATGTCCTTGCGGATCGCCCAGAAGCAGAGCCGTTCGATATAGGCCCCGACGACCACGGCGCCGATGACGGTCGCGACCGCGATTTCGGCGAGCCCCGCATCGAACGCCATGTAGAGCGCGGTGCCGGCGAACACGCCCGCCATGATCGACGGCCCGTAGGAGAGGTTCAGGCGCCGCAGCACGCCGAAGATCAGGGTGAAACCGAGCGCGAGCAGGGCATAGGCGGCTCCGGTGGCTATTCCGTCCAGACAGTTCTGGAGGAAATCGGCCATGGCGCCTCAGCCGCCGGCGGATCCGAGATAGGCGCGCTGGATGACTTCGTCCTCCTCCATGGCCCCGGGGTCGCCGTCGAAGGCCACCCGGCCCTGGTCCAGCAGGAAGAAGTGGTGGGCGACGGTCAGCGCCATATGGGCGTTCTGCTCGACCAGCAGGATGGTGGTGCCGGCCTCGTTCAATTCCCGGATGATGCTGAAGACCTCCGCCACGATCAGCGGCGCGAGGCCGAGCGAGGGTTCGTCCATCAGCAGGCAGCGCGGCTTGGTCATCAGCGCGCGCGCCACGGCCAGCATCTGCTGTTCGCCTCCCGAGAGCGTGCCGGCGTTGGCGTTGACCCTGGCGTGCAGGACCGGAAAGCGCTCCAGCATCCGGTCGAGATCGGCCATCGCCTCGCCGCGTTCGCGGGCAAGGCGGGTATAGGCCCCGGCGACAAGGTTGTCGCGAACGGTCATGTCCGGAAAGACGAGCCTGTTCTCCGGCACCAGCGCGATTCCCCGCCTGACGACCGCCGTGGAGGATGCGCCGGTGATGTCGCGGCCTTCGAAGGTCACCGAACCCCGCCGGGGGCGCAGGAGGCCGGCGATGGTCATCAGCAGCGTCGTCTTGCCGGCGCCGTTCGGGCCGAGCACGCAGGTGATCCGCCCCTCGGGCACGGAGATGTCGACGCCCTTCAGGGCCTCGATCATGCCGTAGTTGGTGACGAGTCCCTCGACCTCAAGCATCGGCCGTTCCCAGATACGCCGTGCGCACCGCCGGGTCGTCTCGGATTTCGGCGGGCGTGCCCTCGGCGATCTTCTGTCCGAAATTCAGCACGGCGATCCGGTCCGTCACGCCCATGACCAGCTCCATGACGTGCTCGACCAGCAGGATCGTCATGCCGTATTTGCGCAGCGCCCTGATCCGGGTGGCGAGCTGGCTCACCTCCTCCGCGTTCATGCCCGCCGCCGGCTCGTCGAGCAGCAGCAGCTTCGGCCGGGCGGCCAGCGCGCGCGCCATTTCCAGACGCCGCTGCTCGCCGAAGGCAAGGTTGCGCGCGAGCTCGCCCGAGCGGAGTTCGAGACCCGCGAATTTCAACAGCTCTTCCGCATCGCCCCTGCCCGTCCGGTCGCCGCCGAGCCAGCGGCCGAACCAGCCCTTGCTCCGCTCCTCGGCCGAGTTCTGGGCGACCCAGAGATTCTGCCAGACGGTCAGGTCCCCGAAGAGGCGGATGTTCTGGAACGTGCGGGCGATTCCGGCGGCCACCACACGGTGCGAGGGCGCATCGGTTATGTCCCGCCCCTCGAACAGCACCGCGCCCGATGTCGTGGGGAACACGCCGCAGACGAGGTTGACCGTGGTGCTCTTGCCGGAGCCGTTGGGGCCGATCAGGCCGAATATCTCGCCCTGGTTCACCGTCAGGGACAGGTCGTCGACGGCCCGCACGCCGCCGAAATGCTTGGAGAGGTTCCGAAGCTCAAGCATCTTGCCTGCCGAACAGACGCTTGAGCGTGCGGGTCGCGCGGGCGTCGAACAGCCCGTCGGGCCGGACATTCATCGCCAGCACGATGAGCGCGCCGAACAGGAGGTTGCGCCAGTCGCCCATGAATCGCAGCACCTCCACCAGGAACCCCTGGATGAAGATGACCGCGATGAGCACCCCGATCACCGAGGAAAGCCCGCCCAGGATGGGGTAGGCGATGGCGAAGGTCGCCAGCACCACGCCGAAATTGAGATGTTCGATATGGGTCGTGTAGTGGGCGTAGATCGCGCCGCCGAGCCCGGCGATGAACCCGCCGATCCCCATGGCCGAAACCTTGACGGCGGTGAGGTTGATGCCGACCGACTGGGCGGCGAGCTCGTCTTCGCCGACCGCGCGCAGCACCGAGCCGACGCGGCTGCGGTCCATCCACCAGAGCGCGATCATCGCGGCAATGACCCAGGCCCAGATGAAGACCGCCACATCGGCCGTGGACCAGCCGTTCTCCGGGAAATACCGGATCTGCTTGAAGCCTTCGCCGCCGAGCGGGCCGACCTGGATGTTGCCCTTGGCGATCTGGTAGTCGAAGTTGAACCAGAAAATCCGCACCGCCTCGCCGAAGGCGAGCGTGGCGACCACCAGCATCAGCCCCTTCACGCGCAGCGCCGGGAAGCCGACGACGGTGGCCACCAGCGCCGAGGCGACGGCGGCGAGCAGCATCGCCGGGACGATGTGCCAGCCGGCCAGCACGGTCAGCATGCCGGCGAGGTAGGCGCCGATGGCGAAGAACCCCGCCTGGGCCATCGAGACCTGGCCGGTGAGCAGCACGACATAGGCGGACAGGCCGAGCAGCGTGTGCACGCCGATCAGCTGCGCCATGCCGTAATAGAAATCCACGGGGCCTCAGTCCCTTGTGGAGATGCGGCCGAACAAACCCTGCGGCCGGAAGGTGAGGAACACGAACAGCAGGAGCATGACATAGATGTCGCGCTCCGTGACGCCGCGGAAATACTGGAAGACGTTCTCGAACCCGCCCACCAGTATGCCGGCGACGATGGCGCCGGGGATCGAGCCCAGGCCGCCGATCACGGTTACGATCAGCCCCTTTACGGTAAGCGGCAGGGCCAGCAGCGGCGAGAGGATGCCTACCGAGGCGCCGACCATGGCGCCCGCGAGGCCGCCCAGCGCGCCCGTGATGACAAAGGTCGCCGCATTGGTGCGCTCCTGGCCGATGCCGCAAAGCTGCGCGGCGGAGGGCTGCTGGGCCACCGCGCGCGTCGCGATCCCCAACCGTGTGCGGTAGAGGACATAAAGCAGGATCAGCATGGCGATGACGCTCAGCGCGAAGATCATCAGCAGGTCGCCGCGCACCCAGAACGGGTCGAGGTCGATCATCACGTCGTCGAACATCGCCGGATAGGGCTCCGGCATGCCGGCCGTCGCATGCACGACGACTTCGTCGATAAGGATCAGCATGCCCACCGACGCCATCAGGGTGGCGAGCGGCATTTCGGTCGGAATGAAGCGGAAACAGCAGATATAGACGAGGTAGCCGATGACGCCCGAGGCGGCTGCGGCGCAGAGGAACACGACGATGGCCGGCGCAGACAGGAGCTGGAACGCGGCCAGGCTGGCATACG
Organism: Alphaproteobacteria bacterium; assembly: GCA_022825195.1. GTDB lineage: Bacteria > Pseudomonadota > Alphaproteobacteria > Bin95 > Bin95 > Bin95. The sequence goes on along the minus strand of JAJDYL010000030.1, from coordinate 23,691 downwards.
CCCCGCCGATGGAAGCGGCCGCGTAGGCCAGGTTGATCCTGTGCATGACGCCGAAGATCAGCGTGAAGCCAATGCCGATCAGCGCGTAGATGGACCCGAACATCATTCCGTCCAGCACGGACTGGACGGAATCGATGACCTGCCACCAGAAATCCGACATTGCGACCGCCTTTCGGCGTCAGGGCGTTGCGGGCCGCCCCCAGGAGAGGCGGCCCGCAGCCCGGCACTCAGGCGTTCGGGTCGTGCAGCACGGCCCAGGAGCCGTCGGCGGCATGGACATAGACATAGGGCTTGACGGCTTCGCCCTCATCGGTCCGCTGGATCTCGCCCAGCAGGCCCTTCGTCGTCTTGAGCGAGGCCAGGCCGTCCCGGATCGCCCGGCGGTCGGCCTCCACCGAGTCCGCGGTCGCCTGGATGCCGGCGGCCTCGATGACGTCCTTGAGGATCATCATGATCTCCCAGGCGGCGGCCGAATGCAGGTCGGCGGAGCCGCCCAGCGCCGCGGCAGCATCGGCGGCCGCGACCGCGTCCGGGTTAACCGGCGCGAACGAGGTCGGGATGATGATGCCTTCGGCCTGCTTGGCGCAGCCGTTCAGCGTCTCGAGCGAGGACGAGGAAGTCAGGCCGACCAGCACCTTGTATTTCACGCGCTGGCGGGCCATTTCCTTCAGCACGCCGCAAGTGGTGAAGGGATGCGCGGAAATGGCGATGATGTCGGCGCCCGCGCGCTTCATCTCGCGCACCTGCGTCGTGAAGTTGGTGTCGTTCAGCAGCCACTTCGACTCGCCCTTGACCTCATAGCCGACGTCGGCCGAGCGCGTCTTCATCACCTTGTACCAGGTGAAGCGCGAGTGGGCGAAATCCTCCTCGACGCCGCCATAGACGGACTTCGCGTCCGGATGCTGGGTGGCGAGCCACTCGAACAGGCTCTTGTACATCTGGCTTTCGTTCGGGACGTTGCGGAACGCCCACTCCGAAATCTTGGCCAGCCCGCCCTTGATCGCGGTGTCGGTGAAGATCGGGAACTGCAGCCCGCTGTCGCCCTCGTCGCCGGCCTTGGCCTGAAGGATGCCGAACAGCGGCTCGGCGACGTTCGAGCAGGTCGGCCCGACGCCGACCACGGCGTCGCTCGACGCGATCCGGCGGACGACCGAAATGCCTTCCTCGGCATTGCAGCGGTCATCGTCGAACGAGACCTCTATCGGCGCCATGGAGCCGTCGGCCAGCTTCACCCCGCCGGCGTCGTTGATCGCCTTGGCGGCGGCGCGCAATACGGCGTCCGTGTTGATGCCGAACGAGCGGACGACGCCCGACATCGCGCCGAAGCCGGCGATCTTGACCGTCCGGTCGGCGGCGTCGGCGGCGGTGCCGACCGACATCGCCACACCGACGGCGGCAGCAATCGTCAACAGTCTTTTCATGGTCTTGACCTCCCGTTGAAACTCCGGTTGCTCAGATGCCGCCGGGCGACACGCGGCGTACCGTCGGCGCATACCTGCCGCATTGTAGGTTGCGACAATTTGACGGTCAATCCGCCGTCCCGGTCCGGCCGGGCCGTCGTTTCCGGGCGCCTAGTGCGTGCATCGGGCATGGCGCTCGATGTGGTAGTCCTCGCGGGAGAGGGCCACGGAGAAGCGCCTCACCGGGCCCTCAAGGCTCTCCACGACCGCGCGCGCGCCGGCCGTGACGACCGCGAGCCGCTCGGCTGCGGCAGCCGCATCGCGGGCGAGCTTCGCCTCGTCCACCGTCACCATGCGCCGGCCTTCCATCACCATGCGCCCGCCGATCATCACCGATTCCACGCCCGTGCCGTCCTCGCCGTGGACGATCTGGTTCACCGGGTCGTTGAGGGGGACATAGTTGATCTGCCCGAGATCGAGGAAGACGATGTCCGCCTTGGCTCCGGGCTCGATGGCGCCGAGCGCATCGCCGAAGCCCAGCACGTCGGCGCTGCCTCTCGTTGCGAGGGTGAGCACCTCGTCCGTCGAGAGCCAGCGCTCGGGGTCCAGCTCCTGCACGCGCGAGACCATCGAGGCCACCCGCATCGCCTCGAACATGTTGAGATTGTCGGAGCAGGTGCAGGCGTCGGTGCCGATGCCGACCCGCACACCCGCGTCGAGCAGCGCGCGGGCCGCCGCGAGGCCGCTGCCGAGGCGCGCATTGGAGCCCGGGTTGTGGGCGATGGCGCCGCCGGCGTCACCGATCCGGCGCATGTCGTCGCCGTCCAGCCACACGGCGTGCGCGGCCGTGAAGCCGGGGCCGAGCACCCCCAGCCGGTCGAGATAGGCGGTCTGGGTCATGCCGTAGAGGCGCATCCCCGTATGGGCCTGCACCTTCGACTCGCCCAGATGGGTGTGGAACCCGACCCCGTGCTCCGCCGCCGCCGCGTTCGCGGCTTTCAGGAACGCTTCGCTGCAGTGGTGGGGGATCGTCGGGGCGAGCGCCAGCCGGATCCGGTCGCGGCCGAACGGCCATGACCGGAGCGCGCCCTCCCATGCCGCGAGGCTCGCCTGGAACGGCTCGACCGCCACCGCCTCCGCATCCCGCCTCAGCGCGTCCGGCAGGGCATCCAGCAGTCCCGGTATCGCCTGGTAGAAGGTACGGTCGGCCATCATCGGCGCGACCACGGCGCGCATCCCGACATCGGCATAGGCGCGGCCGATGGCCTCCAGCCCGTCTGTCGTGGGCACGGGGAATTCGAAATTGAGGTCGTAGGCGGCGGTGCAGCCCTTGCGCACCATTTCCACCGCGCCGATCAGCGTCGAGAGATATTTGTCCTCGAGCGTGCGGCTTCCCGTGATCCACGGCGCGGCGTTCAGCAGCAGCTCGAGGTTCCACCGGTCGCCGAAGCTCTTGGCGAGATTGTTGTGGCCGTGGGTGTGCGCGTTCACGAGACCCGGCATGAGCAGCCGGCCGGCCGCATCGCAGGGAACGGCGTCCGCGGGCGCGGGCAGGCCGGGCGGCCCGACCGATCGGATCGTGTCGTCTTCGACGAGGATGTCGGCGGGCTCGGCGGAATGGGCCTGGATGTCGAGCAGCCGCCCGCCGCGAATGATCGTGTGCATGGGTCCCGTTCTCCTCGCTGCGGGTTGCCGGCCGTGTCAGACGATGACGGTTTCGTCGCTTTCGGCCGACCAGGGAAAGAATATCCGCTCGACGATCACCACGAGCTGGAACAGCGCCACGCCCAGCACCGAGAGCAGGATCAGCGCCCCGAACGCGACAGGGGTCCGGAAGAAGGCGGTGGCCGAGACGATCAGGTAGCCGAGCCCCTTGTCGGCATTGACGAACTCGCCCACCACGGCGCCCACGACCGAGAGCGCGATCGCGACCTTGAGGCCGCTGAAGACGAACGGAATGGCGTAGGGAAGGCGGATCCGCACCAGCTCCTGCATCTTCGACGCCTTGAAGGAACGCCCGAGTTCGACAAGGTCGGCCGGCACCGAAAGGAGCCCGACGGCGACCGCGATCACCAGCGGGAAGAACGCCACGAGGAAGGTCACGATGACCCGCGGCAGTTCCGTCGCGCCGAGCATCACCACCAGAATGGGGGCCAGCGCCACCTTCGGGATCGACTGGGTGAAGACGAGGAGCGGGTAGATGGTGGCGGATGCGTAGCGCGAGGAGGTCAGCAGCACCGCGAGCGGCAGGCTGACCACGATGGAGGCGATGAAGCCGTACATGACGGTGCCGAGGGTGGCGAGGGTGTGGCCGCCGAGCGTGTCGGCGACCGCGAGGCTCTCGGTCCAGATGAGGCTCGGGGCCGGCAGCAGATAGACCGGCAGCGAGAAGGCATGCACCGACGCTTCCCAGACCGCGACGAGGACGATGAGCACCGCCGCCGGAAGGACGATCTCGCTGCTCGTGTTCCAGATGCGCCTAAGCCGCCGCCGGGCCGGAGAGGTCGGTTTCGTCAGCCCCAAAGATACGGCGTCGAATTCGTCTGGTGCATTCCTGGAATTCACGGCTTCCCTCCATGTCAAGGGTGCGGGGCCGTTCGATCGGCACCTCGACCACCTCCGCGATCCGCCCCGGCCGCGGCGACATCACGATGACCCGGTCGGACAGCAGGACCGCTTCCGTAATCGAGTGGGTCACGAACACGATGGTCTTGGGGTTCTCGGTCCAGATCCGCAGCAGCTCCATGCTCATCACCTCGCGGGTGAGCGCGTCGAGCGCCCCGAAGGGCTCGTCCATGAGCAGGATGCCGGGGTCGTGAATGAGCGCCCGGCAGATGGCGGCGCGCTGCTGCATGCCGCCGGAGAGTTCGCGGGGGTAGCGGCTCTCGAACCCCTTGAGGCCCACCAGTTCGAGCAGCGCATGCGCCCGCGCGCGCGCATCCCCGGCCTTCTCGCGCATCAGCCGGAGCGGAAAGAGGACGTTGTCGGTAATGTCGGCCCAGGGCAGCAGGGTAGGGCTCTGGAAGACGATGCCGATGTCCCGGCGCGGCTCCGTGACCGCCGTGCCGTCGATCTCGAGCACGCCCCGCGTGGCGCCGACGAGCCCCGCCACGAGGCGCAGCATCGTGGACTTCCCGCAGCCCGACGGCCCAACGAGCGAGACGAACTCGTTGCGCGCCACTTCCAGCGACACGTCGTGGAGCGCAACGACGCTCCCGCCGTCCCGGGAGTGAAAGACTTTCGAGAGCCCCTCAACCCGGATCACGGCGGGGCGCCCCTGCCGGAATGCAGCCGCACGGCGCGACTACGGCACGTGGCTGTGGTCCACGGCCTGGCTGTAGTCCCAACCGGCGTCGAGGTCCTGGGCGTCCGCCACCACCTCGTAGGTGAAGGCCAGCCGCTCCGGATCGTGGCGTCCGAGGCCGGTGGCCGCGGAATGGTCGTTGAAGACGAAGGTGAGCGTGGCGTTCAGGCTCCCCATGCAATCGTCCAGCGCGACCTCAGGCACCCGCTCGACATGGAGCTCGCATGCCTCCTCGCGGTTGTCGCGGGCCCATTCCATCGCGTTCTTGTTGGCGGTGAGGAAGCGGCTCACCAGGTCCGGGTTCTCCGCGATGAAGTCGTCACGGGCGATGAGCCCCGTGGCGTAGATCGCGAAGCCCGCCTCGACGAACGGCAGCACCACGATCTCCTCGCCGGCCTGCTTCGCCGCCTTGTTCTGGTAGTAGTGGTGCATGGCGAAGAACGGAGCGGCGTCGATCTTCTTGGAGATAAGCAGCGCGGCCATGGCGGATGCGTCGGAGTTCGACCAGACGATCTTGGACGGATCGGTGCCGGCCCTCTCGGCCACCTTGGGGAAATAGACGCGGTGGCTGTTGCCGGGGGTGATGCCGATCTTCTTGTCCTCAAGCCCCTGGAAGGTCGTGATTCCGGAACTCTTCAGCACGAAGAGCGAATGGGGGGAGTGGGTGTAGGTCTGCATGATCTGCTTGACCGGCACGCCCGCCCGCGCGCGGGCGGTGATGAGCGCGCCGATGTCGGCAATGCCGAAGTCGGCGGCGCCGCCTGCGATCTTGGTAACGGTATCGCCCGACCCGTAGCCGCGCGTGATGGTGATGTCGATGCCCTGGTCCTTCCAGAAGCCCTTGGTCCAGCCGCCGAAATACATGGCGTGCTCGCCGGAGGGGATCCAGTCGGTCTGGAGATGGACCTCGTCCGCGGCGGCCAGCGGGCCGGCGGCAAGCAGCATCCCGGCTCCCGCGGCAGCGCCTGCGAGCGCGCGGCGGCGATATGGTGAACGCGGTGATCTCATCCGACTTCTCCCGATATTGCTGGATGACAGGAATTCCGGTGGGCAGGGTGCGCGACAGGGACGGCAGGACCGGTTGTCCTCCTCGTGCGAGCCGGTCGTCGCCTCGATCCGGTCGATTCCGGCGCCTGAATCGAGTCTGCGGCGGACGCCGCCTCCCTCGATCTGTATCGCCACGCTCCCTTCCTCCCGGGCAAGCCCCGATGGGCAATACGAAACCCTATAGCCTTAAAATTATTTCCGCTATCGGGAATCTCCCGCCGCTGGCGGCGCCCGGAATCGATATATGGTTCGGCCTTCCCGGAGATGGGCAAGGATGGGAGCGCGGCGATGATACCCAACACGATTCCCCTGATCGGCTATGCAGACCGCTGGTCGGCGCGTCCCGGCGAAACCGTCGAATTCAAGGTGAGCAGCCGTTCCGCCGCGCCTTACCGGGCACGGCTCGTCCGGGTCGTCTCCGCCGATCCCAACCCGGCCGGCCCCGGCATCAAGGAGGAGGCCGTCTCTTCCGACATCGAGGGAAGCCGGCCCTCGCGGGCGCAGGACGCCGCGCTCGGTTCCTATGCGCGGATCGGCGGCGCGCGGCTCCCGGCCGAAGCCCTGACAGTGTCGGCGACGATCTGGCCGACGATCCCCGGCGGCGGGGCGCAGGGCATCCTGTCGTGGCTCGGCGAGGCAGGCGGGCTCGCGCTCGTTCTGGACGGCGGGCAGGGCGCCAGCCTGCGGGTTTCGACGGCGAACGGGGTCGAAACGGTCGCCGTCGGCAAGCCGCTGCTCCCGCGCGCCTGGTACCGGGTGTGGGCGAGCATCGACCCGGAAACCGGCGCCGTCTCGGTCGGGCAGGAAGCCCTTCGCCGCTTCGGCGGGGTGGACGACACGGGAACGGCGGGCCGGCGCCTGGACGCGCCGGCGGTCGGCGTCGATGGCGACATCTTCATCGGCGCGGTCGGAGGAAACCCGGTGGCCGGCCATTTCAACGGCAAGATCGAGCGGCCGGGGATTGCGCGCGGAACTTCCGGGGACGGCGAGATCGTTGCGGCGTGGGACTTCTCCCGCGAAATCTCCTCCCTCAAGGTGGTGGATGCGGGGCCGAACGGTTGGCATGGGGACCTCGTGAACCTGCCGACGCGGGCGATGAAAGGATCGAACTGGAGCGGGCGGGAGCAGTGCTGGCGCCATGCGCCGGAGGAATATGGCGCCATCCATTTCCACGAGGACGACATCTACGACTGCGGCTGGGAGACGGACTTCTCCTGGACCGTGCCGGACGGCCTCCGGAGCGGCTCCTACGCGGTCCGGCTCGAGTGCGGGGAGCATGAGGACATGATCCCCTTCTTCGTGCTGCCGCCGCGCGGGTCCCGGCGCACGCCCGTCTGCGTGCTGATCCCGACCTTCACCTACACGGTGTACGGCAACTATGCGCGGGGCGTCACGACCGAGGCCTATCTGGCCCGCGCCCGGGACTGGGGCGCGCGCAAGCTCACGGCCGACCGCCACAGGGAATACGGACTCTCCACCTATGACCGCCACACCGACGGCAGCGGCATCAGCTTCGCTTCGCAGCGCCGCCCGGTGCTGACGCAGCGGGCCGGCTATATGAGCTATCTCGATGAAGCGGGCTCGGGGCTGCGCCACTATCCGGGCGACACCCACCTCATCGACTGGCTGGAGGAGAAGGGCTACGAGTTCGACCTCGTCACCGACCACGACCTCGACCGGGAGGGCTACGACCTCATCTCCTCCTACCGCGTCGTGCTCACCGGCTCCCACCCCGAATACCACACCGCCAACACGCTCGACGCGCTCCAGCGCCACCTCGATGAGGGCGGGCGGCTGATGTATCTCGGCGGCAACGGCTTCTACTGGCGGGTGGCCGTCAACGAGTCCGTGCCCGGCGCCGTCGAAATCCGGCGGGGCGAAGGCGGCATCCGGGCCTGGGCGGCGGAACCCGGCGAGTATTACAACGCGCTCGACGGGGAGTATGGCGGCCTCTGGCGGCGCAACGACCGCCCGCCGCAGAAGCTCGCCGGGGTCGGCTTCTCCGCGCAGGGGCAGTTCGTCGGCTCATACTATGTGCGCGGCCCCGGCGCGGACGACCCGCGCGCCGCCTGGATCTTCGACGGCGTGCCGGACCGCATTCTCGGCGATTTCGGCCTCTCCGGCGGCGGCGCGGCCGGATTCGAGCTGGACCGGGTGGACACCCGCCTGGGCTCGCCCCCCAACACGCTCGTGCTCGCGACGTCCGAGGAACATGGCGACACTTTCGTCGTCGTGCCCGAGGAGCTGCTGACCCACCTCGTGACCTGGCCGGGCGAGCCGCCCGAGGCGCTCGTCCGCTCAAACCTGGCGTTCTTCGAGACCGCGGCCGGCGGGGCCGTGTTCTCCGTCGGCTCCATCACCTATTGCGGCAGCCTCTCCCACAACAATTACGACAACAACATCTCGCGCATCACGCAGAACGTGCTCGACCGCTTCGCCGACCCCGCACCGTTCGAGGGCTGACGGGCCGGCGCCGTGCCGGCGTCCGCATTCAGTGGATGCCGCGCATCTCCGGAATGTGCTCGGAGGCCTGCCAGAACCGGGCGATGCTGTCCGCATGGGCGGCGGCCGCGGCCTCCTCTTCGCCGGCCTCCGGGCGCGGCTCGAGGTCGAAATGGTCGTAGCGGTTCCGGCCGCGCACCAGCGAGGCCGAGAGGCGCACCGGCGTGAGCGCGTGGCGGACATGGGCGGGTATGTAGCTGATGCCGATGCCGATGCGCCGCCCGGTCGAGCGGTTCGGGCCGGAGGTGTGCATGACAAGCGTGTGGTGGAAGGACACCTCGCCCGGCCGGAACTCCACCGGGACGGCGCGGTCCTCGTCCACCCGGCGCTGGATGGTCTGGCCGCGCGAGAGCATCAGCTTTTCGTCGTCCGTGTCGCGGTGCTGCACCTGGCCTTCGCGGTGGGAGCCCGGCAGGAAGCGCAGGCAGCCCATCTCCCTGGTCGAGGGCGTGAGCGCGACCCAGGCGGTGACCTGCTCGCAGGGTTCGAGGCCGAAATAGGTGCCGTCCTGGTGCCAGGGCACGAAGGTGTCGCTGCCGGCCTCCTTGATCCAGACCGTGGTGTGGAAGACCAGGATATCGGGCCCGATGATCGCCTCCAGCATGTCCAGCAGCTTCGGATGGCGCACCAGCTCCGCCGCCCAGGGGAACAGCAGGTAGGGCTTGACGCGGGCGTTCGGATGGCGCCCGTGGGTCTTGCGCTCCACCTCGATGCAGGACTCCTCGCAGGCCGCGCGGCAGCGCGCCGCCTCGGCGGGCGTGAGCAGCGGTTGCGGATGAATGAACCCGTTGTCTCGGTAGTGGTCGAGTTCGCGCCGGGTAATCATGGCTGGAGCCTCTCCCTGGTCCATGCTTCCCCTTCGGCGCGGCAGACGATGCGGTCGTGCAGGCGGTGGTCGCCCCGGCGCCAGAACTCGATGCGCGAGGGCCGAAGCCGGAACCCGCCCCAGAAAACCGGCCTCGGGATGTCGGCCTCGCCGAAGCGCGCCTCCATCTCGGCGACGCGCGCCTCGAGCGCGGCGCGGTCGGCGACCGGCTCGGACTGGCGCGACGCCCAGGCGCCGATACGGCTGCCGCGCTCCCTGCTGGCGAAATAGGCGTCGGAAACCTCGTCCCCCGCCCGCGAGACCCGGCCCTCGACCCGCAATTGCCGGTCGAGCACGCGCCAGTGGAAGGTGAGCGCCGCGAGCGGGCGGGCGGCAAGGTCGCGCCCCTTGCGGCTTTCGTAGTTGGTGTAGAAGACGAGCCCCTCCGGCTCCACCGCCTTCACCAGCACGATGCGGCAGGAGGGCATGCCGTCCGCGCCCACCGTGGCGAGCGCGGCGGCATTGGCGTCCACCGGCTCGCAGGCTTCGGCCTCCCCGATCCACCGCCGGACGGCGAGGACGGGGTCCGTGCCGATATCGTCCGCTTCCACTTCGCGCATCCCTTGACGAATCGCTGCCGAGACACCCAATTTGGCATCGGATATCCACAATAGGCCGGGCCGCCGCCCATGCAAGCGCGCGGATCCTGCCGTCACCCAGGGACGGTCTTCCGATGAAACCCATTTTCACCGTTGCGGCAGCCGTGTTTCTCCTGGCCGCCTGCGGCCCGGAACAGGGTCCGAAGCAGACCATCGGCACCATCGTCGGCGGCGTCGGCGGCGCCGTCCTCGGCAATCAGGTCGGCGGGGGCCGCGGGCGCAAAGTGGCGATCGCCGCCGGCACGCTGCTCGGCGCCATGGTCGGCAGCAGGCTGGGCCGCCAGCTGGACGAGGCCGACCGGATCGTCGCCGAGCAAACGACCCAGGGCGCGCTGGAGCGCGCGCACACCGGCGAGCGGTCGGAGTGGGTGAATCCCGACAGCGGCAATTCCGGCTGGGTGGTGCCGACACGGACCTGGCAGCAGAATACGGGCGCCCCGTGCCGCGAGTTCCAGACCGGCATCGTCGTCGACGGGCAGGAGCAGACCGGCTTCGGCACCGCCTGCCGCCAGCCGGACGGAAGGTGGCAGATCGTCCAGCCCGCGGCCTGATGCGCGATCCCTATACGGTTCTCGGTTGCGCCCGGAACGCCGACGCGGAGACGCTGAAGCGGGCCTATCGGCGCATCGTCAAGGACGACCACCCCGACCGGAACCCCGGCGACCCCAGGGCCGAGGCGCGGTTCAAGGAAGCGGCCGCGGCCTGGGACCTGCTGGGCGACCCGGAGAAGCGCGCCCGCTTCGACCGGGGGGAGATCGATGCGGGAGGCCGCGAGCAGGCGCCTTTCGGGGGCTTCGGCGGACAGGGCGGCTTCGATCCGGGCGACCTGTTCGGCGACATTTTCGCCGGTTTCCGCAATCGGTCCCGGCGGGGGACCGACATGCGCTACCGGGTCTCGGTACCCTTCGTCGATGCGGCGAAGGGCGGCACGGTGCGGCTCAGGCTGAAATCGGGGCGGAGCGTCGCGCTGAAGGTGCCGCCGGGGACCGAGGACGGCGCGCGGCTGCGCCTGGCGGGCCGGGGCGAAGCCGGCCCGTCCGGCGGTCCGCCGGGCGATGCGGAGGTCGAGATCGCGGTCGAGCCCCATCGCTGGTTCCGCCGCGAGGGACGCACGATCCTGGTCGACCTGCCGGTCTCGCTTGCCGAGGCGGTGCGGGGCGGAAAGGTGCGCGCGCCGACGCTCGACGGCCCGGTGACGGTGCGGATCGCCCCGATGACGAGTTCCGGCGCCCGCCTCAGGCTGAAGGGCAAGGGCGTGCCGGACCCGGCGGGAGGCCCGCGCGGCGACCAGATCCTGCGCGTGATGATCCAGCTTCCGCGCGACCCCGACCCCGCGCTTGCCGGGGCGGCGGAGGACCGCGCCGGCGCCGACCCCCGCGTCGAGGCCGGCATGGCCTGACGCAGCCGGCGCCCGTCAGTCGTCGTCCACCTCCGGCATCAGCACGAACTCCGGATAGGCCTCGATGCCGAGCTCCGCGGCGTCCTGGCCGAGTTCCTCGACCGTCTCGGACACGCGCGCGCCCATCGTGTATTTGAGGCCGAGCCAGATCAGGAGCGAGGCGCCGAACACGAACGCGCCGACGGCCAGCACGCCGGTCAGCTGGACCAGCACGTCGCCGCCGGCGGCGATGCAGACCGCCATCGTGCCCCAGACGCCGGCGAAGAGATGCGCCGGGACCGCGCCGACCACATCGTCGATCTTCGCAACCTCGAGGAATTTCAGGCCCGCCGTGGTGACCGCGCCGCCGATCAGGCCGATCACGACGGCCCAGTAATGCTCGACGATGTCCGGCCCGGCGGTGATCGCGACGAGGCCGCCGATGGCGCCGTTCAGGCCCGCCAGCAGGTCGATGCGCCCGAACAGCGGCCTTGCCAGCGCCAGCGCGGCCAGCACGCCGGCGGCAGCCGCGAGATTGGTGTTGGCGAGGATGTTGGCGAGCGCGACGACATCGGCCGCGCCGCCTAGCGCCAGCTGCGAGCCGCCGTTGAAGCCGAACCAGCCGAGCCAGAGGATGAAGACGCCGAGCGTGACGGCCGGCACGTTCGACGGCGGGGTCATCCTCGGGCTGCCGTCGGCCCGGAACTTGTTCCGGCGCGGCCCGACGATCACCGCGCCCGCAAGCGCCGCCCAGCCGCCGGTGGAGTGGACGATGGTGGAGCCGGCAAAGTCCTGGAAGCCCATCTCGGCAAGCCAGCCGCCGCCCCAGGTCCAGGCGCCGACGATCGGATAGACGATGGCGGTCAGGATGGCGATGAAGACGAAGAAGGAGGTGAGCTTGACGCGCTCCGCCAGGGTGCCGGAGACGATGGAGGCGGTCGTGGCCACGAAGACCATCTGGAAGAACCAGTCGGACATGACGGCGTAGCCGTTGCCGACGACGGCCTCGACCTTCGACGCATCGCCGCCGAGCAGGGCGATCTCGTCGGCGCTCGTGCCGTAGAGGAAGGTGAAGGTCCCGATCCAGCCGCCCTCGTCCACGCCGACATACATGAGGTTGTAGCCGAGGAAGTAGAAGGCGAGCCCCGCGATCGAGTAGAGGCCGATATTCTTCAGGCAGATGACCGAGGCGTTCTTGGTGCGCACCGAGCCCGATTCGAGCATGGTGAAGCCCGCGCACATCCACATGACGAGCGCGCCCCAAACGAGGAAGGCGAAGCTGTCGAGGACGAATTTCGTCTCGCCCTCGACGGCCGCCTCCGCGGCATCGGGCCAGAGCAGGGCGAACAACGCCCCCAGGACGGCTGCGGCCGCCGCGATCCGGGGAGAGCCGGCGGGCGAACTTCGATGCGGGCGGGAACTACGATGATCTACTGCGTGCGTCATGATTCCTCCCAACGCGACGGCCCCTGCGGACCCCGCCGCCATCGTTCCGCCGGACATGCAACAGCGAACGCATTATATCCGATTCGCTTGCCGCAACCTCCCCGCTCTGTCCTTCGGAATCCGCAGCGGGCGGGCTATGTTGGAGCGGCACTTGCGGCGGAGGCGGCGATGACGGACCGGGCGGCGTTCTACGAGGAGATCGGGGCGCAGAACCTGGCGCCGCTCTGGGAGGTCATGGCCGGCCTGATTACGCCCGAGCCGGCCAGCGCCTGCCTGCCGGCGCATTGGCGCTGGGACGAGGTGCGCGGCCATGTGATGGCGTCCGGCGCCATCATCAGCGCGGCGGAAGCCGAGCGCCGCGTGCTGGTGCTGGAGAACCCCGGCCTCCGGGGCAGCTCGCGCATCACCACCTCGCTCTATGCGGGGCTGCAACTGGTGCTGCCCGGCGAGGTCGCGCCCGCGCACAGGCACAGCCAGTCGGCGCTGCGCTTCGTGGTCGAGGGCGAGGGCGCCTACACCGCGGTCGACGGCGAGCGCACCACCATGGCGGAGGGCGATTTCGTCATCACCCCGCACTGGACCTGGCACGACCACGGCAACGACTCCGACCGGGCGATGATCTGGCTCGACGGGCTCGACATCCCGATCGTGCAATTCCTCGACGCCTCGTTCGCGGAGCGCCTCGGCGACGACCGCCAGCCGCTCGCGCGCCCCGAAGGCGACAGCCTCGCCCGCTACGGCCAGGGTCTGCTGCCGGTGGACCATGAGCCCGGTTCGCCGGCCTCGCCGGTGTTCAACTACCCTTACGCCCGCTCGCGCGAGGCGCTGGAGGCGATGCGCCGGCGCGAGGCCTGGGACCCCTGCCACGGGCTGAAGCTGCGCTACGCCAACCCGGTGGACGGCGGCTACGCCATGCCCACCATCGCCGCGCACCTGCAATTGCTGCCGGCCGGTTTCGAGACGGCGAGCTACCGCGCGACCGATGCGGCGGTGTTCGCCGTGGTCGAGGGCAGCGGCGAGACGCGCATCGGCGCGGATACGGTCTTTTCCTGGGGGCCGCGCGACATTTTCGTCACGCCGAGCTGGCGGCCGGTGCGGCACAGCGCGCGGACCGACGCGGTGCTGTTCAGCTTCTCGGACCGCGTCGTGCAGGAAAAGCTCGGCCTCTGGCGCGAGGACCGCGGCAACGCCTGAGCGGGAGACGGAGGATGAGCGAACTCGACACGGGCCTGACGGCCTGGCGGATGACGAGCAACCACAACCGGATGATCGAGCTGCAGGCCGACCGCTCCCCGGCGCGCGAGGGGCCGGTCGAGATCGCCTATTTCGGCAGCTCGGCCTTCCGGATCGCCTCGCCGAAGGGGGTGAGCGTCATGGTCGATCCCTGGCGCAACCACCCCTCGCGCCGCTGGGACTGGTATTTCCACGACTTTCCCGTGACGGAGGTGGACATCGGCGCGTCCACCCACGCGCATTTCGACCATGACGCGCTGCACCGGCTGGACGCGCATGTGCTGCTCGACCGGCCCATCGGCCGCTACGAGTTCGCCGATGTCGTCATTCGCGGCATTGCGGACAAGCACGCGACGGATTCGAGCGCGGCGCTCTACGATTTCAAGAAGATCCATGCGGCGTTCGGCGGCGCGAATATCGAGCCGCCGGACAATCCGCGCTCCTGGGACAATTGCCTCATCACGGTCGAGACCGGCGGGCTGCGCATCCTCCACTGGGGCGACAACCGCCACAATCCGCCGCCGGAGGTCTGGGAAGCGCTGGGGCGCATCGACATCGCGCTCCTGCCCGTGGACGGCTCGCAGCATGTCATGGGCTTCGCCATGGTCGAGCACATCATCGAGACGCTCCGGCCGCACGTCGTCATCCCGCACCACTACTATATCTGGGATGTCGTGCAGCGGCAGAGCACGCTGCAATCGGCCCAACCCTGGGTGGACCGCCGGCGGGCGGCGGAGAAGCTGGACGGCCCCCGCCGGAGCTATTCCGCCGCAGACATCCGGCATCTCGACCGCGCGGTCCATTTCTTCGGCGACCATGTTGCGTTCGACAGGGAGGCATGGCACCGCGAAGGCGCCGCCACCGCCGGCTAGCGCACGATCCGTCGGGGTTAAAGCAAGGCCGAATGCACAACTCCACTTGTCACCCCGGATCGAGTCCGGGGTGACAATATGGGCCGCAATCTTCCCATGATACCGACGGTCGTTGACCGGAACCTATGACGGCTTTGGCGCCCGGCGCCCCAACGGCCGTCCTTCGACAGGCTCTTCCGTCATGCCCCTTCCGTCATGCCCGGACTTGTTCCGGGCATCTTTCTCAACCGTTTCCACCGGGCCGGGCGGCCGCATGGATACCCGGAACAAGTCCGGGCATGACGAGAAGAAGGCATGAGTCCCGAATCGAGGCCGTCGGTATTATCCCGCCAGTTCAACGGCTTGTGAGAAAATTAGCCGAAAATGTCATTTTTTGTTCCTGAAATGGCTTGACTTTCCGAGGAATGGTATAGAATAGGCATGAGGGAAAGGCGGCTTCCGGGACCGCCTTTCCGCTTTTCTGCAGAAAGCATGGCTGGGGCGCCGCAAACGCCCCGGCGTGAGCAGGCGGGAGGGGTGCGCCCTTTGCCCGGCCTGCCGCCGTGCGCACGGGCGCGCGGGCAATCAGGCGCACGAACCGCGCCGCCGCGATACGCCCGCCCGCACGCGCACGCACAAGCGCACGCATGACCCGCGAAACAGGGACACCCCGTCCCGCCCTTTGCCCCCAGGGAGGCACGAATGACCGCAACCGACCCCCGACCCGAACTGGCGGCCATGCTGCTGGAGCGCCTCGCCCCGGCCGCCGAAGCCCTCGCCGCTTCCTGTGCCGAGGACATCGGCGCCGGACCGCCGCCCCGGGGCGACCGCGACCGCGCCGAATATCCGGCGGGGAGGGATGGCGCCTCGCGCGCACGGACGAGCGGGCGCAGCCGAGCGCGCATTATGCGCGCCCGCGCACGCACGCGAGAGGCGCAAAACAGGGACCCGGCGGCGGCCTCAACCGAACGGACGAAGAGGAAACGATATGCCGGAACGGGATAGCAGAACCGCTGTGATGGCATGGCGATCATGACATTTCATGACATTTCCGCCGGGGGTCTTCCCGCCGCCCCGGCGGCGTGCGCCGCAGGCGGCGAGGCCCGGGGGCCGGGTCGGCGCATCGAGGGCGGACCGGGGCCCGTTCCCTGCATGGTCGTCGATGCTGCCGGACCGGACCCTTCTCCGGCTCCGTTCCCGACCGGTCTCTCAGACGAGCAGGTAGCGGACCACCCCGTCGAGCCGCTGCCGCCCGGCGGCCGTCGCCCGGAGGCGGTCCGTCCGCGCCGAGAGCAGGCATTCGTCCCGCAAATGGGCGAGCCGGCCGGTGTCGATGGCCGGTTCCAGCCCCTCGGCAGGGATGCCTTCCGCCAGCCGGAGGCCGGTCTGGATGCGCTCCTGCTTGGCCTCCAGCGGTTCGAGCAGGCGGCGTTCCCTGACGGCCCGGCCCTCGCTGGCCGCCTCCGAGAGCCACGCCTCGGGCGCGCGTCGTTCGGCGGTTGCGATGCGGCCCTCCGGCGTGTCGATGCGGCCGTGCGCGCCCGGCCCGACGCCGATCCACTCCCCGCCCCGCCAATAGACCAGGTTGTGCCGGCAGGCCGCGCCGGGCCGGGCGTGGTTCGATATCTCGTAGGCCGGCAGGCCGGCGGCGGCGAGACGCTCCTGCGTGGTTTCGTAGAGCGCCGCCGCTTCGTCCTCCGCCGGCAGGAGGAAGTCGCCGCGCGCCGCGCGGGGCGCGAAGGCCGTGCCCGGCTCGATGGTCAGCTGGTAGAGCGAGAGATGTTCGCCCGCGAGCCGGAGCGCCTCGTCGAGGCGGGCGGCCCATGCGGCGGCGGTGTGGCCGGGCAGCGCATAGATGAGGTCGAAGGAAACGCGCGGGAACGCGCCATGCGCCAATTCCAGCGCCGAGCGGGCGGCGCGCGCATCGTGGCGGCGGCCCAGAAAGGCCAGTTCATCGTCCCGGAAGGACTGCACGCCGAGCGAGAGCCGGTTGACGCCGGCCTCGGCGAAGGCGCGGAAGCGACCGGCCTCGACCGAGCCGGGATTGGCTTCGAGCGTCACTTCGAGTTCGTCCGCGACCGGCCAGAGCGCGCGCACCCGCTCCAGCACCGCGCCCGCGGTTTCCGGGGCCATCAGCGAGGGCGTGCCGCCGCCGAAGAAGACGCTCCCGACCGTCCGCCCCGGCGCCTCTTCCGCCCAGCTGTCGAGCGAGCGGAGCAGGGCCGCCCGCCAGGCCGCCTCGTCCACGCTCTCGCGCACATGGCTGTTGAAGTCGCAATAGGGGCACTTGGACTCGCAGAACGGCCAGTGCACATAGACGGCGAAGCCCCGGTCCGTCATGGGAAACAGGCGGCCGCCAGCTTTTCGAAAGCGCGCGCGCGGTGGGTGATGCGCGCCTTCGCTTCGGGGTCCATCTCGCCGAAGGTCTCGTCATGGCCGTCCGGTACGAAGACCGGGTCGTAGCCGAAGCCGCGGTCCCCGCGCGGCGGCCAGGCCAGCCGGCCCTCCACCCGGCCCTCGAAGCACTCGACATGCCCGTCCGGCCAGGCAAGCGCGAGCGCGGCGACGAAGACGGCTTCGCGCGGGCGGTCGCCCAGCCGGTCGTGGACTTTCGCCATGGCGTGCGCGAAATCGCGGTCCGGGCCGGCCCAGCGGGCGGAGTAGATGCCGGGCGCGCCGCCCAGCGCGGGAACGGCGAGGCCCGAATCGTCGGCAAGCGCCGGCAGCCCGGCAGCCGCGGCGGCGCGCGCCTTGAGTTCGGCGTTGGCGAGGAAGGTGGCGCCGGTCTCCTCCGGCTCCGGCAGGCCGAGCGTGGAAGCCGCCACGCCCTCGATGCCGTACGGGGCGAGCAGCCCGCCGATTTCACGCACCTTGCCGGCATTGTGGCTGGCGATGACCAGCCGCCCGCCTTCGAGCCGCCGGGTCACGGGGCGAGCGCGCGGCGCTGCGCCTCCGCGAGCCGGGCGCAGCCCGTTTCGGCCAGGTCGAGCAGGGCGTCGAGCCGGGCGCGGGGAAAGGCCGCCTTCTCGGCCGTTGCCTGCACCTCGACCAGCGCGCCCGCGCCGGTCAGCACGAAATTCGCGTCCGCGTCCGCCGCGCTGTCCTCGGCATAGTCGAGGTCGAGCACCGCCGCACCCTGCCAGAGGCCGCAGGAGATGGCGGCGACCGAGTCGGCCAGCACCGGCTTCTTCACCGCGCCGATGCGCTGCAGGTGCCGGCAGGCAAGGGCGAGCGCCACATAGCCGCCGGTGACGGCCGCGGTGCGGGTGCCGCCGTCGGCCTGCAGCACGTCGCAATCGATGCGGATCTGGATTTCGCCGAGCGCCTCCAGGTCCGCGACGGCGCGCAGCGAGCGGCCGATCAGGCGCTGGATTTCCTGCGTGCGCCCGCTCTGGCGCCCGCGCGCCGCCTCGCGGTCCGTGCGCTCGTGGGTGGAGCGCGGCAGCATGCCGTATTCCGCCGTGATCCAGCCCCGCCCGCGCCCGCGCAGCCAGGGCGGCACGCGGGTTTCCACCGATGCCGCGGCGAGCACGCGCGTCGCGCCGAAACTCGCGAGGCAGGAGCCTTCCGCATAGGGCGCCCAGCCGGGCTCCAGCGCGACGGCGCGGAGTTCGTCGGGGCGGCGTCCGGACGGGCGCACGGGTTCTGTCATGGCCTGGTGCTCGCTCCTCGCGGCCGGGCGCCCGGTTGACGCCTGCCCGGCGGGTTCCTAAATGCTTGCAGCGCCCCTTGGAAGAGTCTTTGTTGCATGGCCGGCTCGCCGGGACTTGCCGATCTCGACGAACGCTCGCGCGAGGTCTTCGGGCTGATCGTCGATGCCTGGATGGAGACGGGCGAGCCGGTCGGCTCGCGGACGCTTGCCCGCATGCTCGGAAAGCCGCTCTCGCCGGCCACGATCCGCAATGTGATGGCGGACCTGCAGGAGCTGGGCCTGCTGTTCTCGCCGCATGCCTCCGCCGGACGGCTGCCGACCGACGGGGGCCTGCGCCTCTTCGTGGACGGCATCATGCAGACCGGCGGGCTGACCGACAGCGAGTGCGCGGACATCGAGGCGCTCTGCGCCGGAGCCGGGATCACGCTGGAGCAGAGCCTGGAGCGGGCGAGCCGGCTGCTGGCGGGGCTGACGCGCCATGCCG
The DNA here is from genome assembly GCA_022825195.1 of Alphaproteobacteria bacterium. Classification (GTDB taxonomy): domain Bacteria; phylum Pseudomonadota; class Alphaproteobacteria; order Bin95; family Bin95; genus Bin95. The sequence continues at coordinate 4,930 of JAJDYL010000030.1, read as the reverse complement.
GGCTGGTGGTGGCGCCGAAGCGGGCGCAGCGGCTGAACCATATCGAGTTCGTCAATCTGGGCGAGGGGCGGGCGCTCGCCGTGCTGGTGGACGAGACGGGCCAGGTCGAGAACCGGATGCTGGCCCTGCCGCCCGGCCTGCCGGGGGACGCCTTGCAGCGGGCCTCCAACTACCTCCAGTCCCGCCTCTCCGGGCGCACGCTGGGCGAGGCGCTGCTGGAAATCCGCGCGGACCTGGAGACGCACCGTGCGCAGATCGACGAGCTGGCGCAGAGCGTGGTCGAGGCCGGGCTTGCCATCTGGGCCGGGGAGCGGGGCCAGGACGGCGGCCGGCTGATCGTCACCGGACGCGCGCGGCTTCTGGACGACGTGCACGCGGTCGAGGACCTGGAGCGGCTGCGCGGGCTGTTCGACGCGCTGGAGACGCGCGAGAACATCCTGCGGCTGGTTGAAGCGGCCCAGACCGGCGAGGGCGTGCAGATCTTCATCGGGGCGGAGAACACGGTCTTCCGCCAGACGGGAATATCCATGGTGGTCAGCCCCTATCGCGACGGGCAGGAGCGCGTCGTGGGGGCCATCGGCGTGCTGGGGCCGACCCGGCTCAACTATGCCCGCATCGTGCCGATGGTGGACTATACGGCGCGGGTGATCGAACGCATGCTGGCTCCCGAGAGAGGGTAAGAGGAATGGTGGACGGGGAACCGAAGCCTGAGACGGAAGAGCTGCCGGAGGCCGCGACCGCGGCAGACGGGGAAGCGCCCGCCGGGGAGGCCGCGCCCGAACCCGGGGCGGCGGACGAGGCAGAGGCGGGCGCGGAGCAGTTCGACCCGCTGGCCGAGCAGGCCGCGCGCATAGCCGAACTGGAAGCGAAGGCGCAGGCACTCGGCGACGAGCGGCTGCGCGCCCTTGCCGAAGTCGAGAACATGCGCCGGCGCAGCGAGCGCGAGCGCCGCGAGGCGTCGCGCTACGGCGCGACCGCGCTGGCGCGCGACCTGCTGGGCGTTGCCGACAATCTGCGCCGCGCCCTCGCCAGCGGCGGCGGCGGTGAGGGGCTGCTGGAGGGCGTCGAGATGGTGGAGCGAGAACTCAGCGCCGCTTTCGCCCGCCACAACATTGCGCGCATCGAGGCCGAGGGCGAACGCTTCGACCACAACCGCCACCAGGCGATGTTCGAGGTCGAGGCGGCGGACGCGGAGCCCGGCACGGTCGTGCAGGTCGTCCAGGACGGCTACCTTCTCCACGACCGCCTGCTGAGGCCAGCGATGGTGGGCGTCGCCAAGGCGCCGGCAGCGGAAGAGGCAGAGGACAATGGCGACGGGGATGCGAGCGCAGAGGCGGAGCAGGTCCGGACGGGGCCGCAGAAATGAGAATCGCCCGGCCGATGAAGCCGTGAAGCCCGGCGGCGTTCTCCTTGTCTGTAAGAGGGGCTTGAGATGAATCCGAAAACCGGCTTCGGCCTGCTCGCGGCGGTTCTGCTCGCCGGTTGCGTCACAACCGGAAAAGGCGTGGACAAGGCGGCCCCCATCGTCCCGGTGATCGACCCCGGAGCGCGCAAGGCCGCGTTGGCCGAGCTTCCGCCCGGCGAGCGAAGCCGGTACTGCCGCGCCGCAGCGCGGTTTGCGAGCCTGGACGTCGAGGCGCGGATCAGCGGCCCGGTAAGGTACCAACATTCGACGGCCCAAATGGCCGGGAATGCAATTCTGGAGACCGTGGAAGGTTGGTACGCCGGTCATCCATCGGCGGCAGGGTATCTTCGCGACACGCTTGAGGAAGGTGCGCGAATCGGGGCGTTCACGAAAATCCTGCCATATTCCCCGCCCGAATATCCCGGCTACAACCCGATGAACGAGCCGATTTACCAAGTCGGCAACTTCATGCTCGCCCTTGCTCACGGCTATGCGATCCTGAAGGAGGAGTATCCCAGGGATACGGAATTACTTGCCGCTGTCAGGCGGTGGGGCGACCGGCTTTTCGAGCTTACCAGCAACGCCAGCGATACATTCGGAGGACGCGCCAAGGGCGTCGATCGCCGGGTTCTGATCGGACAGGGATGGGCGCATTGGGGCAATGCGACCGGGAACCGGAAGGTCCTTACAGCGGCTTACCGCTATTACATACGCGCACTCGACAGCATCGGAAGCGGAGGAAAAGACAGGATTTGGCGCTATGTGTTCCCAAGCCGGGTTCCCTACTACATGAATATGACCTATGGCGCAGCGACGGCAACGGCCTACGCCCTGTCCCGCTCCGGCGCAGGCGATGTGTACGAGCTTGCTCCCGGCGGCGGGACCCTGGTCGAGGGGACCGCTTTCCTTTGGAATTTGCTTCTGGAAAAACAGCCCTCCGAGTTAATGAACGCCAGGAGTCATGGGACCAGAAGCGTTGCCTGGACAGAGTTGTTCGCCCGCGAATTTCCGGACCATCCCGCCGCCGGGAAAATGGACGCCTGGCTCGCCGGCAAATGGACGCCACGGTACGGATATAATGGCGGTCCCACCACCTGCCTCTTCCGCCGGATCGGATAGCCGCCGGGCCGCGACAGGGGCCGGGGTCGAGAAGGCCGGGAAGCGGGAAACCGGACTCCCCGGCGCTGGACCCTCCCTCAGACAACCCGCCACTGCACCAGCGTGTAGGGCGGGTCGGCGTCTTCGTGGTGTTCGAAGACCGCTTCGACCTCGGCGCCGATGCGGACTTCCTGCATCGGCTCACCGAGCAGGTTGCCGACCATGCGGATGCCGCCGGCCGCCGGCAGTTCCACCAGCACGACGATATACGGGTCCCGGCCGCGCAGCGCCGGATGCACGGGATGGTAGTTCCGCTCCCAGGAATAGATGCGGCCGCTGTACCGGCCCTCCCGCCGCGGGACCTCGGCCCAGCCGACATCGAAGGACCGGCAGGCGTGGCAGCACCATTCCGGGCCCCATTGCCAGGCCCTGCAGGCGTTGCAGCGCTGCACCATGAGCCGCCCCTCGCGCGCCGCAGCCCAGAACGGCTCCGTCAGTTCGTCCGCAAGCGGGCGCGGCATTCCTTCCGGCAGGTAGCTCACAGCGCGGCCTCCGCCCCGAACACGGAGCTGCTGACGGGCGTCACCATCGGCCCGGAGCCGACGACCGAGATTTCCGCGCTCTCCACCTGGTTGGGAGACTGGCCGCGGACCTGGCGCACCGCCTCGATATTCAGTTCGAGGCCGTGCATGTAGCACTCCGCCAGATTGCCGCCGCTCGTGTTGAGCGGCAGCTTCCCGCCGTCCGCGCGCAGATTGTCGAGGGTGAGGAAGTCGTTGGCTTCCTCGGGCGCGAAGAAGCCGTGCTCGACCAGGCTCATCAGCACCCCGCCGGTGAAGTTCTCGTAGGACTGCGCGACATCGACATCCGCCGCCTCGATTCCCGCCATGGCGAAGGCGCGCGGGGCAACGGTGGTGAAGCTCGATGTGCCGTAGAGCGGCGCATTGTGGACCGGCGCACCGTTGCGGTATTCGGAGCCGGCGGCCGCGCCCAGCAGGTAGCAGGGCCGGTGCGGCAGGTCGCGCGCCCGCTCCGCCGCCACCAGCAGGATCGCCGCCGCGCCGTCATTCTCCTGGCAGCAGTCGAACAGGCGGAACGGCTCTGCGATCCAGCGTGAGGCATCATAGTCCTCTTCCGTCAGCGGGCGGCCGTACATCACCGCGCGCGGGTTCTGCTGCGCGTGGTGGTAGGAGGCCATGGAGATCGCCCGCAACGCGGACCGCTCGATACCGTGCTCATGGGCGAAGCGCTGGTAGCGCATGGCGTATTTCTGCGCCGGCGACATGACGCCGTAAGGCACGGTGAAGGCGTCGTGGCCGCCCGCCGCGCCGCCCGCCGCCGCCTGCCCGAAGCGCTGGAACTGCCCCTGGGCGAGCGCGCGGAACACGACGACGCAGCGCGCATAGCCGCAGGCGATGGCCGCGGCCGCGTTGGCGATGGCCGCCGAACCCCCGCCCCCGCCCCCGCCCCACTGCATGTTGGAGAAGGCGAGCTCCCGGCAGCCGAGCGCGGCCGCGATGCGCGAGGGGTCGTTGCGGTCGTTGGAATAGGAAGCGAAGCCGTCGATCTCGGCCGGGTCGATGCCGGCGTCCTCGGCCGCTGCCAGGATCGCCATCAATGCCAGCTTGAACTCGGCGTGAGGACTCTGGCTGTGTTTCCAGTAGGTCGTCTCGCCGACGCCTGCGACCGCCACCCTGCCCCTGATCGTGAATTCGCTCACGGCGCCCCGCCCCTCTTCGACGAGGCAGACCGTAACCGCCCGGCCTCCGGGCGGCAAGGAAGCGCGGGTGCGTAGGGCCGGTGCTTGTAATGTAGTGTGAACCGCACTACAAACAAGGCCTCGGAAAGGGATCGGGCATGTTGCATTTCGACAGTGGGCCGCGGGGTCCGGCGAAACGGACGAGAACGACCCAGGTGCGGCACGACGACCGCCTGGCGGACCTGATCGAACGCGCTGCGCTCGCGCTGGCTGTGGACAAGTCGGCGTTCCTGCGCGCCGCGATCGAGCGCGAGGCCGTGCGGGTGCTCGACCGGCAGTCCCGGCATGTCCTGACGCCCGAGGATGCCGAAACATTCGCCGCTGCGCTCGACGCGCCGCCCGCTCCCACCCCGCGCGCACTGGACGCGGCCCGGAACTACCGTTCGCGCGTGGTTCATGCCGACTGATCCGCCGGCGCTCCGGATAGAGCTCTTCGATGCGGCGCGGCATGACCGCGCCGCTTTCGACTGCGGTGTCGACCGCCTGAACAACTATCTGAGGTTCACCGCCAGGAAACAGCAGAAGGACGACTGTTAGCGACGGTGAGGAAGTGCACTTATTTGCTGAAGTCCGACGTCTGGGGTCTTCGGATTGGGAGCAGCCGGTCCTGATGTAGTGGTGCCGTTCATCGGATCTGTCGGTCATCGGTTTCGAGGGTTTCGCCGGCG
>JAJDYL010000173.1 GCA_022825195.1 Alphaproteobacteria bacterium | reverse complement strand
GCCGTTTGCGCCGGTCCGGGAGCCGTTCGCAAGGCATCGAAACCTCCTTTCCGTCCATGGTCCCGGCCGTCCGTTGCCGGAGGCGCGTCCCTCTCCCGTCCGCTCACACCGGGGCGTTTGCGGCGCCCCAGCCATGCTTTCCGCAGAAAAGCGGAACGGCGGCCCCGGAAGCCGCCGCTCTCTCATGCCTATTCTACACTATTTCACCGGAAGTCAAGCTATTCAGGAACAAAAATTGAAAATATCAGAAAACTTTCTCATAATCTGTTGAACTGGCGGGATAATCTCAGGCGCCTTCGATATGCGGCTGCGCCGCTGCCCGGGGTGAGGGAGAGGAAGGCGGGGACCGGCGGGAGAGGCCGGGGCGGTGATATGGAGCCGCGCGCGCCGGGATTTGCGCTATCCTCCGGCGGAACCCTTGCCGGACGCTGCCGGCGAAGGCCCGGAACATGCAGTCGGACGCGCACGCCGCCCGTCGACCGAGGAGCGAACCATGACGAGAATTGCGGTACTTGGATGCGGCCGGATCGGCGTCATGCACGCGGCGAATATCGCGGCCCATCCGCGCGCCCGGCTGGCCGGCGTCTACGACGTCGCCGCCGCCGCGGCCGAGACTGTCGGAACGGCGCACGGGGCGAGGATTTTCCGGTCGGCGGCGGAGGTCTTCGCCAGCGCGGATGTCGATGCCGTGCTGATCGCGTCGGCGACGGCCACGCACTGCGACTATATCGAGGCCGCCGTCGAGGCCGGCAAGCCGGTCCTGTGCGAAAAGCCGCTCGACCTCTCGCTGGAGCGGGTGGAGCTCTGCCGGCGCCGGATCGGCGATACCGCCCTGCCGATCATGCTGGGCTTCGTGCGCCGCTTCGACCCCGGCCACCGCGCCGCCCGCCAGGCGTGCCTGGACGGCGAGATCGGCGACCTCCACCAGGTGGTCATCACCTCGCGCGACCCGGCAATGTCGCCGGACGCCTATATCGAGGTGTCGGGCGGCATCTTCCGCGACATGACGATCCACGACCTGGACCTCGCGCGCTTCATGCTGGGCGAGGAGGTCGTCTCCGTCTCCGCCACCGGCTCCCGCCTTGTCGATCCGGCCCTCATGGAGCGGTGCGGCGACTACGACACGACCGTGGCCGTCCTGACGACCGCGGGCGGCAGGCAGGCGGTGATCGTCAATTCGCGGGCGGCGGCCTACGGCTACGACCAGCGGGTGGAGCTGTTCGGCAGCAAGGGGATGGTGCTCTCCGGGAACCGGCGCCGGAACGAGGTGACGAAGCATGTCGGCAGCGCCACCAATGTCTCGACCCCGCTTCTGCATTTCTTCATCGAGCGCTACGCGGCCGCGTTCGATGCGGAGATCGGGAGCTTCGTCGATGCGGTGGAGAACGGCGCGCCGGTCGAAGTCGGGTTCGAGGACGGGCGGGCGGCGTCGATCCTGGCGGATGCTGCGTTCAAGTCGGTCGACGAAGGCCGGACCGTGCGGGTCTCCGAGATCGCCTGACCCGCCCTGCCCCCGCCGCTGCCGGAAAAGGAACCGGCCCCCGGCGCGGACGCCGGGGGCCGGTCGCTGTCGTCGGTGCGCAGCTACTGGGCGAGGCAGCTGGCGTGGTTGTCGTTGTCGCAGACGTCGAGGCCGGTATAGATCGGATCGTCGACCTGCTTGCCCTCGGCAATTTCCTTCATGATGTACATGGCCTTGTAGCCCATCTCGAAGGGCCGCTGGCCGACATTGCCGTTGGCCAGGCCTTCGGCAAGCTGCGCCATCTGCATCGGCAGCGTGTCGGCGACGACGATGGAGAGCGAACCGTCGGCCATGCGCCCCGTATAGGGCTCCACGGCCTGGCGGTAGGCATTGTCGTACCACTGGGTGAACGCGCCGGTGGACAGGAAGGCGGTGAGATCCGGGTTGGCGGCCAGAATGTCGGTCATGCCCTGCACCGCGACATTGCCGTCGTCATTGGTGATGAGCGGGCAGCCGGAGATCTCGGTCCAGCCGTTCTCGCCGGCGAGCGCCGCGCCGGGAGGCGTGCCGGTGTCCTTGCCGGCCAGCGTGTCGCGGGCGCCCTTCAGGCGTTCGTTGTGGTTGGCGGCCGCCGCGCCGCCGGTCTGCAGGCAGATCGTTCCGCCGTCCGGGTGGCGCGCCATGACGAGCTTGGCGAGATTGACGCCGATGTCATAGTTGTAGGTGCCCACATAGGTGGTGCGCAGGCCGGCATCCTCGGGCAGCAGGTCCGAATCCCAGGTCATCACCGGAATGCCCGCGGCCTGGGCGGCCTTCAGCGCCTTCCCCATCGCCGGGGCGTTGGACGGCGCCACCGCAATGCCGTCGACCCCCTTGGAGATCAGGTCCTGGACGATCTGGATCTGCTCCATCTCGGTGTGCTCGCCGGGGCCGATATATTCGCAGGTCACGTCCGCGAGCTCTTCCTGCGCCTTGTAGCAGCCGTCCCGCGCCAGGTCGAAGAACGGGTTGTTCATCGCCTTGGGCACGAGCGCGAAGGTGTAGTCCGCCGCCGAGGCGAGGCCGGGCGCGGCGAATGCCGCAACCGTCGCTGCAATGAGAAGTTTCTTCACAAGGTTCCTCCCGATAGGTTGAAGACGTCCGGCGCGTTCAGTTGCGCCTCCGGTTCCTGATCTGCTCCAGCAGCACGGCCAGGATCAGGAAAAGGCCGACGAAGAATTGCTGCCACAGGGCATCGATGCCCGCAAGCAGCAGCGAGTTGCGGATGAGCTCCATCAACGCCGCCCCGATCGGCGCGCCGACGGCATAGACGACACCGCCCATGAGGTTGGCGCCGCCGATCACCGAAGCGGCGATGACGTTCAGCTCGTATGTCAGGCCGAGCGCGTTCGTCACCGAGCCGAACCAGCCGACCATCAGGAAGGCCGCCAGGCCGGCGCAGAGCGAACTGATGACATAGACGGAGACGACAATGCGCTCCACGGGGATGCCCGACAGCTTGGCGGCCTGCGCATTGCCGCCGATGGCGATGACCCAGCGGCCCCAGGTCGAAAAGCGCCACACCCACCAGAAGACGCAGGTCAGGATTATCAGCACCCAGACCGGGTTCGGCACGCCGAGGACGCTTTCGCCGCCGATCCACTCGAACAGGTCCTGGTCGGGACCGAAATTGTAGATCATCTTGTTGTTGGAGACGACCATGGCGATCGACCGCGCCATCGCCAGCATCCCCAGCGTGACGACGAAGGGCGCCATGCGCAGATAGGCGATGAGCACGCCGTTGACGAGGCCGACAAGCGCCGCCGCGCTCATGCAGGCCAGGAACCCCCACCCGATCCCGTAGCCCGCCTGCATCACGAGCCCCGCCACGATGCCCGTGAGCCCCATGAGGGAGCCGACCGACAGGTCGATGCCGGCGGTGCAGATGACCGCGGACATGCCAAGCGCCATGATCCCGAAAAAGGCGAAATTGCGGGTGATGTTGAACAGGTTGCGCTCGGTCATGAACACGTCCGAGACGAAGGACATGACGATCCCGATCGCAACGATGGAGATCAGCACCCAGAAAGGCTGTGTCCGGATGGCGGCCTGAAGGCCGGACAATTCCTGCTTCTGCGTGACGCTCTCGTCGATTTCCGCGTGGGATTTCGGGCCCGTGTCGTTCATGCCTGCTCGATCGCCCCCGTTATCAGGCCCGTCACTTCTTCGGGGCTCGTGTCGCCGATCGCCTTGTCCGAGACCTTCCGGCCGCGCCGCAGCACCGCGACCCGGTCGCAGACCGCAAAGACGTCCGGCATTCTGTGCGAGACGAGGACGACGGCGTGGCTGGTTTCCTTCAGGCGCTCGATCAGCGCCAGGACTTCCGCGACCTGGCGCACGGAGATCGCCGCCGTCGGCTCGTCCATCAGCACCAGCTTCGGGTCCGAGAGCCGGGTGCGCGCGATGGCGACCGCCTGGCGCTGGCCGCCCGACATCTGGCGCACCAGGTCCCGCGGCCGGGTCTCGGACTTGAGCTCCGTGAACAGTTCGCCCGCGCGCCGGAACATGGCCTTGTGGTCGAGGTAACGCAGCGGCCCCAGCCGCCTCTTGCGCTCGCGGCCGAGGAACACGTTCGCCGCCGCCGTGAGGTTGTCGCAGAGCGCGAGGTCCTGGTAGACGATCTCGATCCCGTTCTCGCGCGCGTCGATGGGCTTGGTGAAATGGACTTCCCGCCCGTCTATCCGGATCGCGCCGGCCGTGGGGGGGAAGTTGCCGGCGACGATCTTCATCAGCGTGGACTTGCCCGCGCCATTGTCGCCCATGAGTCCTACCGCCTCGCCGGCGGAGACGGTCAGATCGACGCCCTGCAGGGCCTGGATGGCGCCGAAGCTCTTTGCGATACCCTGGAGTTCGAGCAGGCTCAACCCGGCTTCTCCCCTCCCGCGACGCCCGATGCGCCGACGATGCGACCCGCAGCCATCCAGAAGAAACTAAAGCCCTTTACGGTGTGCGTTGCAACCGCTGTTCCGGAATCCCTGCTCCCATCTGCGCTTCCCGGCCCCTCATTCCTCCAGGCGCACCGCGGGTCCCGGCGGCTGGCCGTCATAGCCGCCCCAGACCGACTGGTCGAATTGAACGACGGACCCCGTCATCATCCCGCTGTCGGAAGACGCCAGCCAGAGAACCGCCCGCGCCACTTCGCCGGGGTCGAGGAGGCGGCCGAAGGGCTGCTCGGCCATCGCCTTTTCCAGCCAGTCCGGATCGCCCGTCTCCTCCGCCTGCAGCTCGATCTCGTTGTCCGACGCCATCCACCCGATATCGAGTTGGTTGACGCGGATCCCGTTCCTCATCAACGCAAAGCCGGAATTCCGGGTCAGGGTGGCGAGCGCGCCTTTCGAGGTGCTGTAGGGGGAAAGGAACGGCTGCCCGGCCCGCGACGACACGGATCCGATATTGACGATCGAGCCGCCGGCCCCCTCGCGGTTCATCAGCTTCGCCGCGTCCTGCATCAGGAAGAACGGCGCCCTCAGGTTGACGGCGATCATCCGGTCGAAGAGCCCGGGCGTCGTGTTCAGCAGGTTGCCCCGGTCGGTGAGCGCGGCCGCATTCACCAGAATGTCGATCCGCCCGAACCGTTCGTCCGCCTCGGCCGTCACCCTGCGAACATCCTCCAGGCGCGCGAGGTCGGCCTGGACGTAATGCACCGGCGTCCCGGTCGCATCCTCGATTTCCCGCGCCACGGCGCGGCCGTTCCCGGCATTGCGCCCGCAGGTGACGAGCCCGGCCGCGCCGGCCCTGGCGAAGAGCCGCGCGACCGCGGCGCCGAGGCCCTGGGTGCCGCCCGTCACGACGGCGATCCTGTCGTCGATCCTGTTCATCCTTCCACCTCGTATCCGGCGGCGGCCATGACGCGCGCCAGTTCGGCGCGGCTGTTCACCGCCATGGCGCGCGGCGGGTTGGCCGCCGGGTCCTGTTCCGCCTCCACGACGAACCAGCCTTCATAGCCCGTGGCGGCGAGCGCCTTCGCGATCGCCGTGAAATCCAGGTCGCCGTCGCCCGGAACCGTGAAGACGCCCGCGATCACGGCGTCGAGGAAGCTCGCCCTGCGCCGGTCGATGCCGTCCGCGACCCCCGTCCTCAGGTCCTTGGTGTGGACATGCGAGATGCGCGCATGGTGGTTGTCGATGGCGCGCAGATTGTCGCCGCCCGCAAGCGCCAGATGGCCGGTGTCGAGAAGAAGCGGGACGGAGGAGTGCTTCATGAGCAGGTCGAGTTCCTGCTCCGTTTCCACCACCGCCGCCATGTGGTGGTGATAGGAGATCGCCATGCCTTCCCGGCTGCACCAGTCGGCGAAATCCGAGACCTTGCGTCCGTAGGCGGCCATCTCCGGTTCGGTCAGCCTCGCCTTGCCGGCAAGCGGCGCATTGCGCTCGCCCTGGATGGAGCGCGCGGTTTCGCCATAGACGATGCAGGGCGCGGCGGCGTCCCTGAACAGGGCCATCTGCTCCGCGATGCGGTCCTTCTCCGCTTCGATGTCGCCGTCGAGCAGCAGGCCCGAGAACCAGCCGCCGCAGACCGCGATGGAGAAACGGTCGAGAAGCGGGCCCAACTCCTTCATCGTCATCGGGAAGCGCCGGCCCGTCTCGATCCCGCTGAAGCCCGCTTCCGAGGCCTGCCGCAGGCATTCCTCCAGGCTCACATCGTCGGACAGTTCGGGCAGGTCGTCATTCCACCAGGCGATGGGCGAAATGCCGAGTTTCGCTGCGGGCACGGATCAGACCCCGACGCGCTGCCCGGCGCGGATGTCTTCATGGTCGGCGCGGGCGGCCCTCACCGACTCCCGCTCCGAGACCTCCGGCACGCCGACATCCCAGGCCGCATCCCCCGGAACCCAGGACCAGGCGTCGGTGGCGATCGAGAGCAGGGTGGTCCGGTCGTTCGCCTGCGCCCATTCGAGGCCCGCTTCAAGGTCGGCGAGGCTCTCGCACCTGCGGGCATGGGCTCCCATGGACTCGGCATGCCCGACGAAATCGACATGGAGGGGGGCGCCGGGATTCTCTATGCGGCAATCCTTCAGCAGATTGTTGAAACCGGGCGTGCCCTTGAACTCCTGCAGCCGGTTGATGACCGCGAAGCCGCCATTGTCGCAGACCACGACGATCATCTTGTGCCCCGTCAGCACGGACGAATAGATGTCGGAATTCATCATCAGGTAGCCGCCGTCGCCGACCATGACGATGGGTGTGGACCGCCCCTCATTGGCCATCGCGTTGCCCCAGCCGCCGGCCACCTCGTAGCCCATGCACGAGAAGCCGAACTCCAGGTCGAAGGTGTAGGGGGCCTTGACCCGCCAGCCCTTCGCGACCTCGCCGGGAATGCCGCCGGCGGCGGCCACGAGATTGTCGTTCTCCCCGGCCATCCGGTTCACCACGCCCACGACCTGGGCGTATGTCGGCACCGGCGCGTTGGTCGGCGCCTGGTGCCGGTCGAGCAGGGCGTCCCATTCCCGGAACAGGGCCCGGGCCCGCTCCAGGTGGGCGGCGTCCATCCGCCAGTCGCCGAGGGCGGCGTCGAGTTCGGCAACGGTCTCCAGCGCATCCCCGACGACCGCCAGCGCGCGGTGCTTGGTGGCGTCGAACCGGGCCGCATTGATCGAGATGAACCTTGCCTCGCGCGCAAACGCGGTCCAGGAGCCGGTCGTGAAGTCCTGCAGGCGGGTGCCGATGGCGAGCACGATATCGGCCTCCTCCGCAAGCGTGTTGGCCGAAGTCGAGCCCACGACCCCGATCGGGCCGGCATGGGCCGGGTGGTAATGGGTCAGGCCGCCCTTGCCGGCGATGGTCTCGACGACAGGGATGCCGCGCTCGACGGCGAAGGCCGCGACCGCTTCCTCGGCTCCCGAATAGCGCACGCCGCCGCCCGCGATAATCAGCGGCCTCTGCGCAGACCGCAGAAGGGCGGCGGCCTCGGCCACCCGGCCGCGGTCCGGGCGCGGGCGCGGAACCGACCAGACCCGCGGCTCGAAGAACTCCGCCGGATAGTCGAAGGCGATCTCCTGCGTGTCCTGCGGGAGCGAGATGAAGGCGGGCCCGCAATCGGCCGGGTCGAGCATCGTGGCGATGGCCTGCGGCAGGGAGCCGATGATCTGCGCGGGATGGGAAATCCGGTCCCAGTAACGGGAGACCGCCCTGAAGGCATCGTTCACCGTGACGGTCGGGTCGCCGAAATGCTCCACCTGCTGCAGCGCCGGGTCCGGCAGGCGGTTGGTGAAGGTGTCGCCCGCGAGCATCAGCAGCGGGAGGCGGTTCGCGTGGGCGGTGCCCGCCGCCGTCGCCATGTTCAGCGCGCCGGGGCCGATGGACGAGGTCGCGATCATGATCTGCCGGCGGCGCCGGGCCTTGGCGAAGCCGATGGCCGCCAGCGCCATGGACTGCTCGTTCTGCCCGCGCCAGGTGGGCAGCCGGTCCTGCACGCCTTCGAGCGCCTCGGAAAGGCAGGTCACGTTGCCGTGGCCGAAAATGCCGAAAACGCCTGCGAACAGCGGCACCCGCTCGCCGTCGATCACCGTGAACTGGTTGCAGAGAAAGCGGACGAGGGCCTGTGCCATGGTCAGCCGCACGGTCTCTTGCGTCACCTTGCCTACTCCCGCGCCTGGAGACATTCGGCGTTGAGTATTGCCGGGCTGCGGATCGTGCAACGATTATTTCGCGCCACGAGGGAAGACGACCGGCGCCTGCGGCTCGCCCGCCCGCCGGGGAGGGAGCGGAAATGCCAGGCAGACCCGGACTTCGCATCGGCCTGATCGGCGCAGGCTTCATGGGCAAGGCCCATGCCATCGGTTTCGCCACGGCCCGGACGGCGTTCGACCTGCCGATGGACATCGAACTGCGCACGGTCGCCGACATCACGGAGGAAGCGGCGGCGGCGGCGGCGGGAAAATTCGGCTTCGCCCGCTGGACGGGGGACTGGAGGACGATGGTCCGCGACCCCGAAATCGACCTCATCGACATCACGGCGCCCAACGCCCTGCACAGGGAGATGGCGCTGGCGGCGATCGCGGCGGGCAAGCATGTCTATTGCGAGAAGCCGCTCGCGACGAATGTCCCCGACGCGCGCGAAATGGCGGACGCGGCCGAGGCGAGGGGCGTGAAGACGCAGGTCGGGTTCAACTATCTCTGCAACCCGGTGCTCCGGCTGGCGAAGGAGATGATCGCCGCCGGGGAGCTCGGCCGCATCCGGAGCTATCGCGGCCTCCACTGCGAGGACTACATGGCGGACCCCGGCAGCCCGTTCGGCTTCCGCCACGAGCCGGAGGGCGGCGGCGCGCTGGCCGATATCGGCAGCCATGCGCTGGCGACCGCGGAATTCCTGCTCGGGCCGGTCGCGGAGGTGATGGGCGACTGCGCGACGGTCATCGCCGAGCGCCCCGACGGCCGGGGCGGGCGGCGGCGGGTCGAGGTGGACGACATCGCGCGCGCCTTCCTGCGTTTCGAGAGCGGGGCCACCGGTTCCGTGGAAGCCAGCTGGGTCGCCACCGGCCGCAAGATGCAGCACGATTTCGAGGTCTATGGGAGCGAGGGATCGCTCGCGTTCAGCCAGGAACGGCTGAACGAGCTTCGCTTCTACTCCGCGGCCGACGCGCCGGGGCGGCGCGGCTTTCGCAGGATCGAGGCCGCGCCCGAGCATCCGCCCTACGGCAATTTCTGCGTGGCTCCGGGACACCAGATCGGCTTCAACGACCTCAAGGCCATAGAGGTTGCCGGGTTTGTCGACGCGCTCGCCGGCCTCGGTCCGGAGCCGTTCGGTTTTCGCGGCGGCCTGCGCATCCAGACGCTCGTGGAAGCGATCCGGCGGTCATCGGCGGAGCGGCGCTGGATCGGCGCGTCAACGCGTTAGCCGACGGAAAGTCAGACTGCGACACTACCCGGATCGCGCTCTAGCCGCGTGCGATCCGGGCCCTCCGACGCTTGGCTTCCAGGTCGGCGACGGTGGCGTCCCGGGCAGCCTCGATGGCCTTCATCTTCTTGCGGCAATAGCCCGTCAGCGTCTTGCCGCATCTCAACTCGATCCGTCCGAGCTCGCGGTCGGCATGGTCCGCGATTTCGGCCTTCATGCGGTCGTAATGGCTGTCCCGCGCCTTCGCGCTTTGGAATGTTTTCGGCGGCAGGTAGAGGGTTATCGAAGGCAGATATTCGTGCGAAGCGCCAATGCCCGCATCGACGGCCAGCCCGATTGCGCCCTTGACGACGATGTCGCCGATGGTGATGTCCCGGCGCGACGAGGCCAGCACGCCGGTCGCGTCCTCGTGCAACGCTTTCGAGCAGCGGAGCGAAATGTCGTGCTTGCTGTTCTTCACCCGCAACAGGCCCGGCGAGCGGGGGATGATCCCGACCGTGTCGCCCCTGCGGCTCAGTATGCAGTAGGCGCCCGGCGGGTCGGTGAAGACGGTAATCGGCTGTTCCGCGTCCTCGATCACTCCGGAACACGCGGGAAGGAAAAGCAGGCCGGCCCATGCCGCGACCATGCAGAGAACCGGCAGGGCAGGACAGGCTGGAAAGAGCGGCCCCTTCATTGGCTGTACCCGACGCGCACCGGACTCCGGGATGGAGGGTGCGGAACCTACCAGCGATTCGACGCGGCGGCGCCATGCCTCGTGGCGCCGGGGCTTGACGACGGCGGCTGCGGATCGCCATATCCTGCGTTGTCCGGCGGGCGGAAAGAGGCTGCGGCATGGCTCCCACACGCAGGGATATATTGCGGATCGGCGGCGCGGCTGCGGCGGCGGCGCTGTTCCCCGCCGGCGCCGCGCGGGCATCGAACGGCGTGTCGCAGGCCGTCGCGGCGTTCACGGGAGGAGCGCCGGTGCTCGAAGCCGGTGTGCGCCTCGAAGTGCCGGAGATCGCCGACAATGGCGGCGCCGTGCCTGTCCGGGTCGTTGCGGAGGGCGCGCGGCGCATCGCTCTGTTCACCGACGGCAACCCCTATCCGCGCGTCGCAACGTTCTCCTTCGGGCCGCTCGTGCCGCCCGCGGCCAAGATCCGCATCCGGCTGGCGAAGAGCCAGAATGTGATCGCCGTGGCGGAGATGGCAGACGGCACATTCCGCAAGACCTCCCGCGCGGTCGCGGTGACGGTCGGCGGCTGCGCGTGAGGGCCGGAGCATGGCGAAACCGAAGCCGCGCATAAGGGTGCCGAAGTCGGTGGAGGCAGGCGTGCCCTTCACGGTCAGGACCCGCATAACGCATCCCATGCACACCGGGCTGCAGCGCGACCGCGACGGAAACCCGGTGGCGCGGCGGATCGTCAACCGTTTCCGGGTCCGCTACAACGGGGCGGAGGCGCTCTCCGTGGATCTGGAGCCGGCGGTCTCGGCCGATCCCTATATCGAGTTCGAGATGGCCGTCCCGGAATCGGGACTCCTGGAGTTCGAATGGGTGGACGATGACGGCTCGGTCTACAGCCTCCGCAGGGAAATCGCCGTCGGCTAGGGCCGCGTTCGCGGCGCTGACGGCAGCCCTGCTGGCGGTTCTTCCGGCCGGGGGCGCGTGGAGCGCAGACGCGGAGCGCGGCAGGGCGCTCTACGCCGAGTGCAAACGCTGCCACCAGGTCGGAGACGGCGCGGCGCACCGGATCGGCCCGCATCTGAACGACATTTTCGGCCGCCCCGCCGGTTCGCTCGACAGTTTCCGATACTCGCCCGCCATGAAGGCTGCCGGAGCGGGCGGCCTGGTCTGGACCGGGGCCGCGCTCGACAGGTTCCTGGCCGCGCCGCGCGCAACGGTGCCGCGCTCGCGCATGAGCTATGCGGGCATGAAGGACGGGAGCGACCGGGCGGACCTGCTGGCGTGGCTCAGGCTCTCCTCCGGCGGCGGACCGGACCGCCCGCCGGCCCAGCCGACCGTCACGCCCGAGGAGTACGGCCTCGACCCGCAGCTTCTCACGATCCGGGGAGACCCCGATTACGGCGCCTACCTCGCCGGCGAATGCACGACATGCCACCGCCCGGACGGGGGCGAGGAGGGCATACCCTCGATAACCGGATGGCCGCATGACGACTTCGTGATAGCCTTGCAGGCCTACAAGCGCGGAAAGCGGGTGCATCCCGCCATGCAGCTTGTCGCCGGGCGTCTTTCGGATGAAGAAATCGCCGCCCTTGCGGCGCATTTCCGGAGGGCGGGAGACCAACCGTGAACCAAGGGGAAGGCGTTATGAGTCAATGGAAGGGAAACAGCGGGCTGAGCCGGCGCCAGGTCCTCGCAACGGCCGTTGCGGCATCGACCGCGCTGTCGGCTCCGGCAGTGCTCGCGCAGGGACGCCCGCGCGTCGTGGTCGTGGGCGGCGGCGCCGGCGGGGCCACGGCGGCGCGCTATATCGCCAGGGATTCCAAGGGCGCGGTGGACGTGACGCTCGTGGAGCCGACCCGCGCCTACTATTCCTGCTTCTTCTCGAACCTCTATATCGGCGGTTTCCGCGACTATGCCTCCATCGGGCACAGTTACGGCGCGCTGGCCGCGAACCACGGCATCAATGTGGTGCATGACTGGGCGGTCTCCGTGGACCGCGACAAGCGCAGCGTCGGGCTGGCGGGCGGGGGCAGCCTCTCCTACGACCGGCTGGTGCTGTCGCCCGGCATCGACTTCAAGGACGGGTCCGTGCCGGGATGGGACCTGTCCCAGCAGAACCGCATGCCGCACGCCTACAAGGCCGGCTCGCAGACCCAGCTGCTCAAGGCGCAGGTCGAAGCCATGGCGCAAGGCGGCGTCTATTGCATGGTCGCGCCGCCCAATCCGTTCCGCTGCCCGCCCGGGCCCTATGAGCGGATCTCGATGGTCGCCCATGTCCTCAAGGAGACCAATCCGACGGCGAAGATCCTGATCGTCGATCCCAAGGCGAAATTCTCCAAGCAGGGGCTGTTCGAGGACGGCTGGCAGCGCCTCTACCCCGGCATGATCGAACGCATCGGCCCGGACTTCGGCGGCGACAAGGTCGAGGTGCGGCCCGCCTCGATGGAGGTCGTGATCGACGGCGAGGTCAACAAGGTCGATGTCTGCAATGTCATCCCTGCGCAGCAGGCGGGGCGCATTGCAGCGGCGGCGGGCATCACGAACGACGCCGGCTGGGCGCCGGTCGTCGCACACACGATGCAGAGCCGCGCGGACGAGAACATCCATGTGCTGGGCGACGCCTCGCATCAGGGCGACATGCCGAAGTCCGGCTTCTCCGCCAACAGCCAGGCGAAGGTCTGCGCCATGGCGGTGCGCGGGGCGCTCACCGGCTCGAAGGTGTATCCGGCGCGCTTCTCCAACACCTGCTGGTCGCTCATCGGCACGGACGACGGCGTCAAGGTCGGCGCGTCCTACGAGGCGACCGACGAGAAGATTGCCAAGACCGACGGCTTCATCTCCAAGACCGGGGAAAGCGCCGAGGTCCGCAAGGCGACCTACGAGGAGTCGCTCGGCTGGTACGCCGCCATTTCGGACGACATCTTCAGCTAGGATTGCCGGCGGCGTTTCCGCCTCCGCGCGGAAACGCCGTCATCCTCCCGCCCGGCGGCCTGTCAGCATCCGCCCGGCCACCCTTGCGGACACCGCCATGGCGGCTAGCGCCAGCAGGGCGGCGAGGCTTGCCGTCGAGACGCCGGAAAGGCCGGCGCCGACCGTGCAGCCTCCCGCCAGCACGCCGCCCATGCCCATCAGCACCGCGCCCGCCAGGTAGCGCCCGGTCTGGCGCGGTCCTTCCAGGCTCTCCCAGCGGAACTCCCCGGCTGCGAGCGCCGCGGCCAGGCTTCCGGCGAGGACGCCGGCCGCGAGCCCGACCCCGAACCCGGCGGGAATGGAGGTCGCCGCCACGGTCCAGAACAGCGTGTCCGCCATCGGCCCGGTGAACCCCAGGGACTGCAGCGGGATCGGGTCGAAATCGTCGAGCAGCAGGAACCCGGTGCCGACCCAGCCGAGCGGCACCAGCAGCCCGATCGCGCCGGCCATCGCCAGGTGCGGGAGCCTCGCGCCGGAACGCACCGCAAGGACCGCCGCGGCGAGCGCCGCCGCAAGCGGCCAGGCCTCGCCGCCCGGCAGTGCGGTGAGCGCCGGCGTCCCGCCGCCATAGAGGGTTGCCGCGCCGAGCGTCTCGCGCAGCGGCGCCAGCACGCCCTTCATGGTCGCATGGGCGGTGACCGCAAAGACGGTCAGAACGAGGAGCGCGCGCAGATTCCCGCTGCCGGTGAGCACGGCGAGGCGCGAGACGCAACCGCCCGCCAGCACCATGCCGGTCCCGAACAGCGCGCCGCCGGCCAGCGCGGAAACGACCGGAATATCCGGCGCGAGAAAGCGGTGGGACTCGAACGAGACCAGACCGGCCGCAACCGCCAGCCGCGTCCCTGCAATCGCCAGCGCCAGCGCCATGATCCAAGTGCCGAGCGCGGGCAGGCAGTCCCGCCACTCCCCGACCAGGCTCCTGCGCAGGCAGAAGGCGCTGCGCTGCGCCAGCGCGCCGTACGATACGCCCAGCACCAGCCCCAGCAGGATGGACGCGGCCAGCGGCGTCGTTTCCTCGAAACCCAGCGACTCGAACATGGGAGGCCCGCCTGCTGCCGTTCCAACCGTCGCGTTCAGCGCCTGACCCGCGCTTCCCGCACCGCGATATAGCTCGCGCTCCCGAAAACGACAGTACCGCCGACGATGGTCCAGACATCCGGGACCTCGCCGTAGAGCAGAAGGCCGTTCAGCGCCGCGAAGGGCAGCCTGAGGAAGTCGAACGGCATCACGACGCCGGACTCGCCGGCCGCGAGGGAGCGCGTCAGGCACATATGGGCGGCGAAGCCCGAAGCGGCGAGCAGGGCGATCCAGGGCACGGCCGCCAGGTCCGGGGTCGTCCAGACGAACGCCGTCGGAACCGCCGAGAAGACCAGCAGCAGGAAGTTCAGCGTGAAGACCATGCTGTTCGGGGATTCCGTGTCCGCCATCGCCTTCACGCAGATGTTGCTGACGGCGTAGCAGACGGCCGCGCCGAGCAGCATGGCGGTGGGCAGGCCGATGGCCTGGAAACCCGGGCGGACGATCACCAGCACGCCGGCAAAGCCCGCGAGCGTCGCCAGCCAGCGGCGGATTCCGGGGCGCTCGGCGAACAGCAGCATGGCCAGCAGGATGGTGAACAGCGGGTAGGCCGACTGGATCGCGACGGCGTCGGCGAGCGGCACGATGCCGATGGCATGGAACCACATCGACATGGCGGCGAAGGTGCTGACGCCGCGCAGGAGGTTGGGCCAGGGCCGGCGCGTGCGCACGCCGTCCCAGCCGGCCCCGAGCGCCCAGGGAACCAGCAGCGCCGTCGTGAACAGGCAGCGGAAGAACAGGATTTCCGGGGTCGGCAGGGTCGCCGACAGTTCCCTCACGCATACCACCAGCAGGCTGAATGCCGCCGCGGCGCCGATCATCCAGGCGATGGCGACGAGGTTGCGTTGCGGCGACATGGGCGGGCGGCGGACCGTGGGGCTGTTCAGCGCCCGCCCAGGACCCCGTTTTCGCGCAGCCGGGCGATGCGCGCACCGTCGTAGCCGAGACCGCGCAGCACGGCGTCGGTATCGCCGCCGTGGAGCGGCGGCGGCGCGCCATCGACGCGGACCGGCGTGTCGCTGAACCGGATCGGGGAGCCGAGAATGCGGACCGGTCCCGCGGCGGGATGGTCGATGGTGCGCACCATGCCCCGATGGGCGACCTCCTCCGATTCGAGCGCCTCGGCGACCGTGCGGACCGGCCCCGCCGGCAGGTGGCGCATCTTCGAGAGCCAGTATTTGCGGGGCTGCGAGCCGAAGATTTCGTTCAGCAGGGCGAACAGCTCCGGGCGGTGCGCGAGCCTCGCGGACGGCGAGGCGAAGCGCGGGTCTTCGGGCAGGTCCGGCCGGTCCAGCACGTCGCGGCATAATTGGCCGAACAGCCGGTCGGTGCCGAGCGCCATGTAGAGCGGGCCGTCGGCCGCCTGGAACAGGTTGGTCGGCGTGGAGGTGATATGGCTGTTGCCGGTCCGCGGCGGCGGCTCGCCGCTGCACAGATAGTAGAGGCCCGCATTGCCGAGGGCGGCCACCGCCACGTCGGCGAGCGCGAGCTCGATATACTGGCCCCGGCCGGTATCGCGCCGCGCAAGCAGGGCCGCGTTGATGGACGCGGCCGCGTAGAGCGCCGTCATCGTGTCGATGAGCGAGAGCGGGTGGCGCATGGGCCGCCCGTCCGGCTCGCCGGTCAGCGACATCATGCCGAATTCCGCCTGCAGCACCGGGTCGAAGCCGGGCCGGTCGGCCATCGGGCCCTCCTGGCCGTAGGCGGAGACGGAGAGATACACCAGTTGCGGGAACCGCCCGGCGAGGGAGGCGTAGTCGAGGCCGAAGCGCTTCATCACGCCCACGCGGAAGTTCTCGACGACGACATCGGCATCCGCCAGCAGGTCCAGCACCACCTCCCTGCCTTCGGGCGTGCGGACATCGAGGGCGAGGCTTTTCTTGTTGCGGTTGTAGGCGAGGAAGAAATGGCTTTCCCCCGCCGCGCCGGGCTCGGCCATCCGGCGGGTGTCGTCGCCGGTCGCCGGGTTCTCGATCTTGACGACCTCGGCGCCCATGTCGGCAAGCACCTGCGTGCAGAGCGGCCCCGCAATGATGCGCGAGAAATCGACCACCTTGACGCCCTGAAGCGGGGGCGCGCCCGATTGCGGCATTGGCATTTGGTATCCGTTCAGGTTCCGGGGACGGGGCTGGCGATGCGATGCGGCCGGCGCTCAGCCGAATTCGTTGTCGTGCCGGTCCAGATAGCCGGTAATGCGGTGCAGCGCCGTTTCGAGCTGCTCGCCGGACCGGGCGAAACAGAGGCGGAAATTCTCCTCGTTGCCGGGGCCGAAGGTGAAGCCGGGCGCCGTGCCGACATCCTCTTCCGCCAGCAGGCCCTGCGAGAAGTCCATGCTGGACCGCAGCCCCCGGACGCGCGGAAAGGCGTAGAACGCGCCTTCGGGCATTTGCAGCTCGATGCGGGGATGGGGCGCCAGGATCTTCATCACCGAGTCGCGCCCCGCGCGGTAGCGTTCGCGCAGCTCCCGGACAAGCGGCTCGCCCTGTTCGAGCGCGGCGATGCCGGCGCTCTGCACGAGGGGCGGCGCGCCGGTGTTCACACACTCCGAATAGGCGGCCATCTGCTCGCGATAGCCGGAAGGCACCACCATCCAGCCGAGCCGCCAGCCGGTCATCGCGAACGCCTTGGAGAAACCGTTGACGACGATCAGCGGGTCGCCGGGTGCCGCGATCTGCAGGAAGGAGGGTGCGGCGTCGCCGTCGAATATGTTCCGGTGATAGACCTCGTCCGCCAGGATGACGATGCCGCGCTCGCGGCAGAAATCGAGCAGGCGGCGCTGTTCCGGGGCCGGCATGACCCATCCGGTCGGGTTGCAGGGCGTATTGATGAAGAGCGCGCGCGTGTTCGGCCGGGCCGCGGCGAACACGTCCTCCAGATGCAGTTTCCAGCCGTCCGGGTCCAGCCGCTGGCGCACGAAGTCGAACGCCGCCCCGGTCATCTGGAACGCGCGGTCGATATTCGGCCAGTTGGGGCTCACGATCAGCGCGTGGTCGCCGGCGCCCGCCGTCATGCGCGCCGCCATGAAGATGCCGAGCATGGTCGAGCCGGGGACGACGACGCGGTCCGGATCGAGGTCGATGTCGTAGATGCGGTCGAGATAAGCCTTGATCGCGGCGAGCAGGTCCGCGCGCCCGCTCGGATGGTTGTAGAAGGTGAGGCCGTCGTCGATGGCCTGCTTGGCCGCCTCGCGGATGAAGGCGGGCGTGACGAGATCGCCCTCCCCGAACCAGAGCGGGATGACGTTCGGATCGTTGATCCGGGGCAGCGCCACGCCCGTGATCCCGTTCTGCTCCAGCGTCTCGAATTCCTGTCGCAACAAGGCTGCCGTCCCCAGTCTGCGGTGCTGCAACATAGCGGCAATCGCGCGTCCGTCCCACGCCTCGCGCCCGCCATATGCGCACATCCCGTCCCGGCCGCTGTCCGGCGCGCGCAGCAGGCGCAGGCGCGAAGCCGGGCAGGGACACCCTCATGGTGTCATGAGATGTCATGTTTCGTCATGATCGCCATGCCTTTGCCGGCGCTTTGCCATTCCATTCCCGCATACCGCTCCTCCATCCCGCTCCTCCCCTCCGCTCTGCCGCCGGCGGCCTGACGCGGAGCGGCGGGTCCCCCTTGCCGTGCGCTTCGCGTGCGCGCCCGCGCCCTCAATTGCGCCGGCGCGTGTGCGCGCGCCTGGCCGCGCGCGCGAGACGGCGGACGCCCGTCTCCCGTCCGTTCCCGCCCCAGGCGGAGGCGCGAAGCCGGCAACCCGGTGACGGGGACGCTCGTGCGCCGTGTCATGTTTTGTCATGCGATGTCATGACCGCCATGCCTTCATCGAAGTCTTGCCGTCCCATTCCTGCATATCGCTCCTCCGTCCCGTTTCATTCCGTCCGCGCCGCCGGCGGCTTCCGGGCGGCGCGCCCGTGCGGGCATACGTACGGGCCGGGCGCAGGGCGCACCCTTTCCGCCTGCTCACGCCGGGGCGTTTGCGGCGCCCCAGCCATCGCCTCCTGCAGAAAAGCGGAAAGGCAGCCCCGGAAGCCGCCTCTCTCGCACTCATTCTAGCACAATTTCTGAGAGATCAAGTATTTTCGGGAACAAAAATCGAAAATACCGGGCGATTTTCTCACAATCCGTTGAATCCGGGACGAAACGGCTGGAGGCGCTTGCCCTGAGCCTGTCGACGAGGCGGCCGGGACGGCGGGCGCCGGTTGCATCATGGGCGCCGGTCAACGACCGGGGGCGTCAATCCTCGTCTTCGTGGGGGAACGGCGAATTCACGGGGATGCGCGGGACTTTCGGCATCTGCTTATTTTCCAGCGGGGCATACATATCTATAAGATAAGCTTCCACTCCTGCCCGTTCGAAGACGCCGATATTCGCCCAGGTAACGAACAGGTTGTGATCGTTGTACTGCTGTACTTCTTCGTTGGTCCTGTGCTCTTCCAGCCTTTCCTTTATGCGGCCTCGCCCGACATATACGACTTTGGGTTCGGGGCCGCCATGCCAGATCAGATAGACACCGTGCAAGTTCGAGAAATGCTCGTGCTCCAGGTTCAGACGGTCCAGTTTGCACCAGGTATTCCCGGTGCACGCCATCCAGTTCACATTCAGTCCGTTCATCTTCACCTCCGCCCGTTTGGCTGAGATGGTCTTCACATGGGCACCGTTATCCGTCGCGAAACCGGAACGGGCGGCAGTCCAAATCAGCGACCGCGAACTCGCTATCGATGTCGATGCCCTCTCTTTCAGCTTCCGGTCCTGCCGTCCTTGTCCGGCAGATGACGGGTTGAGCGACGGATCGATCGCGCCGAGTTAACCGCTCGCCCCGGACGACGCACGATTACAGGCGTCGATAACTATAATGATAATTGATTTCCAGGATGCCGACCAGTCCGCTCGAACAGGACCGCGGTCCCGGCGCCCGGCAGGTCGCGCCTGCAGCGATCCGGACGGGCGCGGCCTAACCCGACGGCCAGGGCTTGCCGAAATCGCCGAGGGAGAAGTCGGTGCCGGGATTGCGGTTCCGGCCGCGCACCAGTTCGACGGGGAGGTCGCCCCAGTCCGCCGCGGCGTTCTCGATCCGGCGGTGGACGCAGCTCGTCGCCGGCATGTAGCGCATGGCGAATCCGGCCCGCCGGCGCCCGGAGCGGTTCGCGGCCGAGCCGTGGACGATGCCGATATCGTGCACCGACGCCTGCCCCGGCTCAAGCTCGATGGTGTGCGCCTCGCTCTCGTCGAAATCCCGGACCCGGATCTCCCGGTTCAGGGTCGAGTCGGGATCGTCCACGAGTTCGTGACGGCGGTAATGCTCCAGGTGGGAGCCGGGAATGACCCGCATCGCGCCATTGCCGGCATCGACCTTGTCGAGCGCCAGCCAGACCGTGCAGGAGGCCATCGGCTCTATGGGCCAGAACGGCCCGTCCTGGTGCCAGGGGACGGTGCGGGGACTCTCGGGCGGCTTGCAGAAGAGGTGCGTGAACAGCAGCACGAGGTCCGGCCCCATCACCGCCGCGGCCATGTCGAGGATGCGGGCGTCGTGCGCGATGTCGTGGAAGGCCCGGTCGCCGCGCAGCCGGTAGGGCCGGCCGCGGTCGAGATGCGGGTTGATGACCCGGTCGGGCTCGATCTCCGGATTGTCGCGCAGCACCTGCGAGACGGCGGACCGCAGGGCGTCCAGTTCCCCGGCGTCGAGGCGAAAACCCGAGGGAATGACATAGCCGTCGCGGCGATAGGCTTCGATTTCCGTGTCCGTCAGCACTATCGCCTCCGTTCCGCAACCCTCCCCGGCCGGGCATTCGCGCCGGTTGCGGTCCTGCCGGCCGGCGCTATAAGTGCGGCACTCCGATGGGGCGTAGCCAAGCGGTCAAGGCAGCGGGTTTTGATCCCGCGATCCCTGGTTCGAATCCAGGCGCCCCAGCCAGCCCGGCCGCGCCCGCCGCCGTCAGAACGGACGGTCGCCCTGGATCGTCACCCGGTTGCCCGACCGCACATTGGGATAATAGTCCCACATCGCCAGATGCTGGACAGCCCGGTTGTCCCAGAAGGCCACCGAGTTCGCCTGCCAGCGGAACCGCGCCTGGAATTGCGACTTGGCGTTGTGCCGGTAGAGGAACTCCAGAATCGCATCCGACTCGTCGCGCGGCATGTCCTTCAGGCGCATCGTGAACACGGGGTTGACGAAGATCGTCTTCCTGCCGGTCACCGGATGGGTGCGGATGACGGGATGCTCGCTGCGCGGGTAGAGCTTGTTGTCTTCCCTGCCGTCGCGCCGGCTGCGGTCGCGATAGTTCCGCGTGCCGTCATGGATGGCGGTCAGCCCGCCGAGGAACGCCTTCATCGGCTCCGACAGCGCATCGTAGGCCGCCGTCATGCTGGCGAAGAGCGTGTCGCCGCCCTCTTCCGGCACGGTGTGCAGATGCAGGATCGAGCCCATCGGCGGTTCCGGGTCGCAGGAGACATCCGAATGCCAGGCCTCGCCCGCGATCTGGGTCGAATTGGCGTCCGTGTGGATCCGGAGGATTTCCGGATGGCCCTCGGGGCCCGGCCGGAAGGGATGGATATGCAGCTCCCCGAAACGCCGGCCGAAATCCTTGTGCTGGTCCAGCGTCATCTCCTGGTCGCGGAAGAAGATCACCTGGTGGCGCATCAGCGCATCGTGGACCTCGGTGAACTGGTGGTTGCCCATGGGCTCGGCCAGATCGACGCCGTGGACTTCCGCTCCGACCGTCGGGGTCAGCGGGCGGACTTCGATGGTCTCGTAAGTCATGTCTGCCGGTCTCCTCGTGTCAGCTCGCCTTGTAGCCGATCGCGTCCAGCATGACCCTGATTGCGGCTGCGGACTTCTCGACGAGCTCCGACGCCTCGGCGGCCGTCTGGTAAACGATCGGCATGTTGATCGACTTCGAAATCTTCATCATGTCGGGGTCCGTGGACGCGACCTTCAGCGCCGCCTCCATCTTGGCGACGATGGCCGGGTCGATCCCCTTGGGGAAGGCGACGACGGTCGGCGCGTCGATGGCGACGCCCTCATAGCCCGCTTCGATCAGCGTTTCGGTATCCGGATAGTTGCCGAGGCGCCTGGTCGAGGTGGCCGCAATGGT
The DNA here is from genome assembly GCA_022825195.1 of Alphaproteobacteria bacterium. Taxonomy (GTDB): domain Bacteria; phylum Pseudomonadota; class Alphaproteobacteria; order Bin95; family Bin95; genus Bin95. The sequence continues at coordinate 18,589 of JAJDYL010000173.1, read as the reverse complement.
CTTGAACTTGCCCGGATAGCGCGCATGGATGCCGCCCGAATAGGCAAAATCGACCTGCCCGGAAAGCACGAGTTGCACCATGCCCCGCCCGCCCTTGGTCGGGATGTAATCGACCTCGAGGCCGGACTGGCGGGCGATGGCCTGCATCATGATCTTCGCGCCGGGGCTGAGGGATGCGTATTTGATCTTGCCCTTCTCCTTCGCATAGGCGACGAAGCCGGCCATGTCGTCGAAGGGCGCGTCTGCGGGCGCGACCATGGTCACCTGGAATTCGGTCAGTCCGCCGGCATACACATAGTCGTCGGCCCGGTACTGCAGCGCCGAGTTGATCTGCGGATTGAGCGTGATGCCGGACACGGCGCCGAAGAAGAACATGTCGCCGTCGGGCGCCTCGTTCTTGAATCCCTCGAGCGCGACCGCCTGGCCGCCGCCCGCCCGGTTGATGACATTCACCTGCTGGCCGAGTTCGCGCGTCAGGATCTTGGCGAGCACGCGGCCCTTGGCGTCCGTGCCGCCGCCGGCCTTGTAGCCGATCAGCATGGTGATCGGGCCCGTCGGCCAGTCGGTCGCGGACGCCGGCAGTGCTGCGCAAAGCGCAAACGACGCCGCAACGAACGCTTTCAGAAGTCCCTTCATCTTGCCCCTCTCCGGAAAATAGCTGCATCGGGCGGGAAGGAGTCCCGCCGCCCCTAGTCTCCGACGATAGCTTCCCGCTGGCGGCGCTGCAACACGGTCAGCCGCCAGACGCCGAAGACCGCCAGCGCCGCGAACGCAAGCGCCACCGGATGGTCGAGCAGTTCCGAGACGTCGGTGACGAGGCCGAGCGTCTGGCGCAAGGACAGCTCGAAGGACGGGCCGATGACGAAACCGATAAGAAAGGTGACGAAGGAAAAATCGTACTTCTTGGCGAAGAAGCCGATGACGCCGAAGACGACCATGACGCCGATTCCGAACGCCCCGCCGCCCTGCAGATAGGCGCCGAGGCAGCACAGGAACACGACGATCGGCATGACCAGCGCCGGGGAGATGCGCACGATCCTCGCAAAGACGTTCTGCCCGAAATAGCCGATCAGGAGCAGGAACAGGCTGGCCGCTATCATCGACATGTACACGCCGAGGATGAGGTCCCGGTTTTCCAGGAAAAGCAGCGGGCCGGGCGTGATGCCCTGGATGGTGAAGGCGCCGATCAGGATGGCGGCGATGACGCTGCCGGGAATGCCGATGGCGAACAGCGGCACGAAGGAGGCGGGCACCACGGCATTGTCGGCGCTCTCCGCGGCCGCCACGCCCTCGATGGCCCCGGTCTCCTCGAAATCCGCGCCGCGGCCGGAAGCCTTGCGCTCCGCCCCGTATGAGAGAAACGAGCCGACGCTGGCGCCGAGGCCCGGCAGGATGCCGACGCCGGTGCCGATCAGGCAGCCGCGCAGGATCGCCCTCGCCGAGCGCCGCCAGTCGCCGAGCGTGACGATCCTGTCCTCGCGCTTGCCGGAGCCGCGCAGCAGGTCGGCCTCTTCCTGGAGCCGCTGGCGCTGGCCGATCTGGATCATCATTTCCGAGAGCGCCAGCATGCCGATCGCCACCGGGATGAGCGGCAGGCCGTCATAGACCTCGATCATGCCGAAAGTCAGGCGCGGCGAGCCCGTTTCCACCTCGAGGCCGACGCAGGACACGAGGATGCCGAACAGGCCCGCAATCAGGCCCTTTATCATCGAACGCCCCGACAGGCCGGCAATGAACACCATCGAGAAGGCGAGGATGCCGGTGAGCTCCACCGGGCCGATGCCGAGCGCATATTCGGCCAGCTCCTGCGCGACGAGGATCAGCACGATCGTCGAGAACAGGTCGCCGATGACGGAGGCGAAGAGGCCCATCTTGAGGGCCTTCTGCGCCTTCCCGGCGCGCGCGAGCGGATATCCGGCCATCGCCGTCGGGGTCGAGGACGGCTCGCCCGGCGTGTTCAGCAGGATCGCCGAAACGGCGCTGCCGGCGGTCGAGCCCTTGGCGATGCCGACCAGGAAGGCGATGGCGGCCAGCGGCGAGAGGTAGAAGGTGAGCGGAATCGCGACGGCCGTCGCCGTGCCCTTGCCGAGCCCGGGCAGCGCGCCGACCAGGTAGCCGAGCGTGACCCCGAACAGGATCCAGGCAAGATTGCCCGGCGAAAAGGCGGATTCGAGAACGGGCAGGAAGGAGTCCACCGGCAGCAGTCTCCCCTCTCAGACGATCGCCGTGCCGAGCACGCGGTAGAAGAGGAGCCAGGCGCCGACCAGAAGCACGGCGGGAACGCCCGCGAGCAGCCATATGCGCCGCTCGCCCATATAGAGCATCGGCCCCACGATCAGCAGCACCGCCGCCACCGCCGGCGAGACCCAGACGAAGAGCGCGATGGCGCCGCCGACCGCAAGCACCACGGCGAGCATCGCCCACCATTCGGCGGCAGGCACGGCGACCCCGGCGGCGATGCCCCGGCGCAGGCGTCCGGTCGCCCGCAGGGTCAGCAGGACGGCGAGCCCGGTGATCCCGACGGAGCAGATCTGCGGGAGGAGCGCCGGCGAGATCGTGGCGTCGCCGCCCTCGGAGGTCTGGGTCGGGATCACCACGGCCAGCATGGCCAGGCCGAAAACCAGCAGCACGATGCCGGCGATCAGATCCGATTTCGGCAAGCGACGTCCCCCCAACTCCCCCGGTGCCCCGCCCGGCGGATTCAGCCCCGGACGATACCGGCCCGGCGGTCGGCCTGTCGAGGGGCCGCCCGGCAATCCGCCTTTCAAGCGGCCTTCGGCTTCATTCCGCGGGAGCGGCCCGCGGCGCGGTGCGCTCGATCAGGGCTTCCAGCGCCCGCCGCTGCGAGGCGAGCGCCTCCATCGTCTCTTCGTGCGCCTTCATTGCCTCGCCATGCCGGTGGTCCAGAGACTCCATTGCCTCGTCGTGGCGGCGCTGCGAATCGCGCTCCTGGGCATCCATGGCCCGATTCCGGTCCGAGGAGGCGCGGTGCATCATCCACAAGCCGGCGCAGATCAGCAGCGCATGGAGCAGCCCGACCCCCACCGTCGCCCAGATCGACAGTTCCTGAAGCCAGAGGGCAGCCGTCTCATAGGGGGTCATCGAAACCTGCAATCCCCGCCAGCGTTGCGATATCGGTCCATAACAGGAACAGTTTAGCCGCCCCTCCGGTCGCCGTCAACGATAGCCGCTTCAGACGACGCCCTTCCGGGCAAGCGCGGCAATGTCCTCCGCCGAGAGGCCGAGCGCGCCGAAAATCTCCTCGTTCGCTTCGCCGAGCGCGGGACCGAGCCGCTCCACCCGGCCGGGCGTGCGCGAGAGCTTCGGCACGACGCCGGGCACCGCGATTTCGCCGGTCTCCGCATCCGGGATTCGCAGGATGGCCTCGCGCGCGGCGAAATGCGGGTCGGCGAAGATTTCGTCCACGGCGTTGACCGGGCCGACCGGGACTTCGGCCGCAAGGCAGCGCTCCATCGCCTCGTCGCGGCTCATCGCGCCGAGCCATGCCGCCACGGCCCCGTCCACCGCCTCGCGGCCCGCCAGGCGGACGGGCGCCTCGCCGTAGCGCTCCTGCAGGTCGGGTCGCGCCATCGCGCCGGTCAGCCGCTCGAACATCTTGTCGCTGGTGCAGGCAATGGCGATCCAGCGTCCGTCGCCGCATTCGAAATGCCCGTGCGGACAGGCATTGAGCGTGTTCGACCCCTCGCGGCCGCGCACGGTCCCGACGGCGTCGTAGGCGGGGGCGAGCTCGTCCAGCACGCGGAACACCGGCTCGAAGAGCGCAAGGTCGATCATCTGGCCCCGGCCCGAGCGCTCCCGCTCGCGCAGCGCCATCAGCACGCCGAGCGCGCCGTACATGCCGGTCATGTAGTCGCCGAGCGAGGTCGAGCCGGGCGTCACCGGCGGGCCGCCGGGAAAGCCGGCAAGGTGGGTCAGGCCGCCAAAGGCGTGGGCGATGCGCGCGAAGCCCGGCCGCTGGCGATAGGGTCCGGTCTGGCCGTAGCCGGTCACCCGCAGCATGACCAGCCCCGGATTGGCGGCGGACAGCTCCTCATAGCCGAGGCCCCAGCGCTCCATCGTGCCGGGACGGAAGTTCTCGCACACCACGTCCGCGTTGGCTGCAAGGCGACGGAACAGCTCCGCCCCTTCCGGCGCGCGCAGGTTGAGCGTGATCGAGCGCTTGTTGCGGGATTCGCTGAGCCAGGCGAGCGAGCTGTCGGCGCGGGCGCTCGGCGTGCCGTAGCGCCTCCAGGGATCGCCGCCGGGCTGCTCGATCTTGATGACCTCCGCGCCGAACTCCCCCAGGATCGTCGCCGCGTGGGGCCCGGCAATGAAGGTTGCCGCATCCAGAATCCGGATGCCGTCCATCGGCCGTTCGCCCATTCCCCTGTTACCTCCGCTTCCAACCGGCGCGGCTTTATAGCAGGCGCGTGACCGGATAGAGTGGGGGGCCATGTTCACCACGCGCCCCGAACTGCTCGGCACCTTCGGCGTCGCCGCCTCGACGCACTGGCTGGCATCGGCCACCGCGATGGCCGTGCTGGAAGAGGGCGGCAACGCCTTCGACGCGGCGGTCGCGGCCGGCTTCGCGCTGCAGGTGGTCGAGCCGCATCTGAACGGCCCCGGCGGCGACATGCCGGCCCTCATCTGGAGCGCGGCCGAGGAGCGGCTGCGGGTGGTCTGCGGCCAGGGCCCGGCGCCGGCGGCGGCAACCGTCGGCGCCTTTCGGGGGCTCGGCCTCGACATCGTGCCGGGCACCGGCCTGCTGGCGGCCTGCGTGCCGGGCGCGGTCGACGGATGGCTGTCGATCGCGCGCGACTACGGCACGATGGAACTCTCGCGGCTGCTGCGCCCGGCCATCGAGTTCGCCGGCGGCGGCTACCCGCTTGTCGGCCATGCCGTCGCCACTATCGCCTCGGTAGAGGCGCTGTTCCGCGAGGAATGGCCGACTTCGGCCGCGGTCTATCTGCCGGGCGGGCGGCTGCCGGAAGCGGGCAGGCTGTTCCGCAACCCGGCGCTTGCGCGGACCTGGATGCGGCTTGTCGAGGAAGCGGAAGCTGCCGGGGGTTCGCGGGAGGACCGGATCGAGGCCGCGCGGCGCATCTTCCAGGAGGGCTTCATAGCGGAAGCGATTGCCGGTTTCGCGGCCGGCAACGAAGTCATGGACAGTTCCGGCCGCCGCCATCGCGGCCTCATCGCCGGCGACGACATGGCGGGCTGGCGGGCAAGCTACGAGGAGCCGCTGACCTGCGATTACGGGCGCTACCGCGTCGCCAAGGCGGGCCCCTGGTCCCAGGCGCCGGTGTTCCTCCAGCAATTGGCGCTGCTCAAGGGCTTCGACCTCGACGGCATGGACCCGCTGGGCGCCGACTTCGCGCATGTCGTGGTCGAATGCGCGAAGCTGGCCTTCGCCGACCGGGAGGCGTTCTACGGCGATCCGGCCCATGTCGCGGTGCCGATGGAGCGCCTGCTGTCGGACGGTTACAACGACGCCCGGCGCAAGCTCGTCGGCGCGGAGGCCAGCCGGGAAATCAGGCCGGGCGCCGTCGAGGGCTTCTCCTCCACCGTGCGGGTGGGCGAACGGCGCGGCCCGACCCTGGGCGCGGGCGAGCCGACCATGGCGCTGGCCGGCGGCGACACCTGCCATCTCGACGTGATCGACCGCTGGGGCAACATGGTCTCGGCCACGCCCTCCGGCGGGTGGCTGCAGAGCTCGCCCGTCATCCCCTCGCTGGGTTTCTGCCTCGGCTCGCGCATGCAGATGTTCTGGCTGGAGGAGGGCCTGCCCGGCTCGCTGGCGCCCGGCAAGCGGCCCCGCACCACGCTCAGCCCCTCATTCGCCTTCCGGGACGGCGAGCCGTGGATGGCCTTCGGCACGCCGGGCGGCGACGGGCAGGACCAGTGGTCGCTGATCTTCTTCCTGCGCCACGTCCACCACGGCATGAACCTGCAGGCGGCCATCGACGCGCCGACCTTCCAGAGCCACCATTTCCCCTCCTCCTTCTATCCGCGCCAGGCCGACCCCGGACGGCTGGCCGTGGAGGAACGCCTGCCCGAGGACACCGTCGGCGAACTCGCCCGACGCGGCCATGACGTGGAAGTCATCGGCCCCTGGAGCATCGGGCGGATCAGCGCCTGCGCCCGCGAGGACGGCCTGTTGAAGGCAGCGGCCAATCCTCGCCTCATGCAGGGCTACGCGGCCGGTCGGTGAAGGCGCTTCGAGCCCTTCTCCTGATGGGCCTGGTTGCGGGCCCGGAGGCGGCGGCGCAAACCGGGGCCGGCGCCGAACGCGAACCCCTCGTCTTCCAGGCGGACCGGCTCGATTTCGACCGCGAACGCAATCTCGTCGCGGCCAGCGGCAATGTGGAGCTGGCCCGCGGCGGGCGTGTCCTGCGGGCGGACCGGGTCGTCCTCGACCGGACCACCGGCATCGCGCGCGCCGGCGGGAATGTGACCCTTGTCGAACGCGATGGCGAGGTCCTGTTCGCCGACTCGGTGGAGCTCACCGAAGACCTCAGGGACGGTTTCGTCGAGCAATTCAGGGCTCGGCTCGGCTCCGGCTCGAGACTGGCGGCCAGCTGGGGCCAATTGCACGGGGGCACAAGGGCCGACCTGAACCGGGCGGTGTATTCCGCCTGCGAACCCTGCGAAGACGATCCGGGCGAGCCGCCGGTCTGGCAGGTGAAAGCCCGCCAGGTCACCCACGACCGGGTCGAGAAGGAGGTGACTTACCGCGACGCCGTGCTGGAGATGTGGGGGGTGCCGGTCCTCTACACGCCCTATCTGAGCCACCCGGACCCGACCGTGACCCGCAAGAGCGGCTTCCTCGCGCCGTCGATCGGGCACGAGACCGAACTCGGCATCCGGCTCGAGGCGCCCTGGTACTGGAACATTGCGCCGGACCGGGATGCAACCCTGACCCCGATCGTTGCGAGCAAGCGCGGAGTCGTGGGCGCGGGCGAATACCGGCAGCTGTTCGATACGGGCCGCCTGGAGGTGTCGGGCAGCCTTGCCGCGCTCGACAGGGTATCGAAGGAAGGGGTCGGCGGCGGAGCGCGGGGCCATCTCCGGCTCGGGGGCGAGGCGCACGCCAGCGACGAGTGGCGCCTGCGGGGCGAGTTCTACCGCGCCTCGGACGACGGTTATCTCGACCTGGTGGGACTTGACGGCAGCGACAATCTGCACAGCTTCGCCGAGGCGGAGGGGTTCTTCGACGACGCCTATGCGCGCATCGGCGCCTTCGACGTGCAGGAGTTGCGCCCGGGCCTTTCAGGGGACACGTCGCCGCTGGCGGCGCCCGAGTTCATCTACGAGTGGCATCCCGGCCCCGCGCCGGACGGAATCTGGTCGATACGAGCCGCCGGGGCCGCCTTGCACCGCCGCCGGGCCGACGAGAACCAGCGCGTGACGCTGGAGGGCCGGTGGCGGCTGGAACGCTTCACCGATGGCGGCCACCGGCTCGAGTTGGGCGCCGGCGCGCGCGGGGATGCCGCCCATGGCGACGGGGCCCGGGACGGCCAGCATGCCCGGCTGCTGCCGCAGGCCCATGCCGGCTGGAGCTACCTGCTCGCAGGCGGAACGGAGGAATTGCAGCTGACCGTCGAGCCGAGGGCGCAACTTGTGCTGGCCCGGAACAGCGCCGGTAAGGACGATTTCCCCAACGAGGACGGCGAGGCGGTCGAGTTCGAGTTCGCCAACCTTTTTGCAACCAACCGTTTCCCCGGGCTCGACGGGGTGGAGACCGGCAAGCGCATCGATTACGGGCTGCAGATGGGCCTCCACAGCCTGGCAGGCTGGCACCTGGATGCCGGCATCGGCCAGAGCCGCCGCCGGCACTCCAACCCGGAGGCGCCGCCCGGATCGGGACTGGACACCGCCGTGTCGGACCTGGTCGGCAGGGTCGACCTGTCGGCGGGCGAGATGACCTCGCTCAGCTATCGCTTCCGGCTGGACAAGGACGATCTCACCACCCGGCAGACCGCCCTGAACCTCGCCGCGGTCTCGGATCCGCTGCGTCTGGACGCCCGCTACGCCAAGGCCACCGGGGACGGCAGCGAAGCCGCGGAGGAGCGGGAACAGGTAGACCTTACGCTCCACGCGTCGATGGACGACAACTGGTCCGCGTTCGGCAGGCATCGCCGGGACCTTGACGCCGGCGGCGCGCTCCTTCACGGGCTCGGCATCAAATACGAGGACGAATGCGTGTTTTTCGAAACCGTATTCGAGCGGGAGTTCAACGTGCCGGGCGGCGCGGCGGACAATCGGGTCACCGTTCGCCTGGTCTTCCGCGACCTCGGCACCTACCCCCAACGGAGGAGGCGGTAAGCGCCGGACCCGGCCGTCACACGACGCCGGCCTCCCGCAGTTCGCGAACCTCCGCTTCCGAATAGCCGATCTCGGAGAGGATCTCCTCGCTGTGCGCGCCGTGCTCCGGCGGCGGGCGGGCGGTGCCGGGTCCGTCCGTATCGGCAAGGAAGGCCGGATTGACGGTATAGATGTCGCGCTCGATGTCCGCCGGGCCCGGACGGCGCTCGACGAACCGCCGTTCGGCAAGGGCCGGATGGGCCAGCGCCTGCGAAATATCGTTGATCGGGGCCGCAGGCACGCCCGCGGCCGCCAGCCGCCTTTCCCACCCGTCCGGCGTGTCGGCTGCGAAGGCTTCCTCCAGAGTGGTCCGCAGCGCCCCCTGGTTGGCCGTGCGCGTTTCATTGTCGGCAAAGCGCGGGTCGGCGGCGAGATCGGGCCGCTCCAGCGCCCGGCAGAGGCCTTCCCACTGGCGTTCCGTGAGACAGGTCATCAGGATCGAGCCGTCCTTGACGCGGAAGGAGTCCGCCGTGGGCACGCGCGCCGGAGAGGAGTTGCCGACCGGTCGGGCCATGTTGCCGGTGGTCAGGTAGTCGATCAGCAGCGGGGCAAGCATCGAGAGGGACGATTCGAACATGGTCACGTCGAGATGCTGGCCCTCGCCGGTCGCCTTCTGGCGGTAGAGCGCGGACGCGCAGGCGAAGGCGGCGGTGATGCCGGTGGAGAGATCGACGGCCGTGAAGCCCGCCCGGACCGGCCCGGTGTCGGGATGGCCGGTGACCGACATCATGCCGGACGCGGCCTGGATGGCGCCGTCATAGGCCGGCGCCCCCGCATAGGCGCCCGTCTGCCCGTAACCCGAGATCGAGCAGAAGACGAGGCCCGGCCGGACCTCCTTCAACGCCTCGTAGCCGAAGCCGAGCCGGTCCATGGTGCCGGCCTTGAAGTTCTCGACCACAATGTTCGCCCCGGCGACGAGGCGGTGCACCACGTCGCGGGCGCGCGGATGCTTGAGGTCGAGCGTGAGCGCCCGCTTGCCGGAGTTGATCGACAGGAACATCGGCGACATGCCGACGCGGCCGAGATCGTTGTCTCCGATCAGGTAGCGGCCCTGGTCGCCGCCGGTCCGCTGCTCCAGCTTGATGACGTCGGCGCCCATCATCGCCAGGTGCTGGGTACAGAACGGGCCGGCAATCACCTGCGTGAAGTCGATCACCCGCACTCCTTCGAACGCCTTCGCCATGGCCTGCTTCTTCCCCCGTTTCGCTTCCATGACTCTAGCCCCTGTCGGCAGCGCGCGGAATCCGGCAGACTCGAAGCTTCCGCAAATCAGGAATGCCTCATGCGACCGCGCGACGCCGCCACGCTGATCCTGTTCCGCCGCCGTGCCGGGGAAATCGAGGTGCTGATGGGGCGCCGGTCGCCGCGCCACGCCTTCATGCCCAACACGTTCGTGTTTCCCGGCGGCCGGGTCGATCCCGAGGACGGGCGCATCGCGCCGCTGAGAGACCTGCGCAGTCCGGTGCTCGAACGCCTGCAGCGCAATGCCACGGCGAGGCGCGCCCGGGCGCTCGGTCTGGCCGCCATCCGCGAGGCATTCGAGGAAACCGGGCTCGCCGTCGGCATGCCCCATGACGGGCGCACGGACATGGACCGCGTCCCGGCCTCCTGGCATCCCTTCTTCGAGACCGGCCTCGCCCCGCGGCTCGACGTGCTCGACTATGTGTTCCGGGCGATCACGCCGCGCGGGGACGTGCGGCGCTTCCATGCCCGCTTCTTCCTGGCCGACAGCCGCCACGCCTACGGCGAACTGGGCGGCAGCGGCGAATTGCAGGACCTGCAATGGATCGCCATCGACCGCGCCGTCGCCATGCCGGCCACCCCCGGCGTCACCGCCAGGGCGCTGGAGGAAGTGCGGCACCGGACGGCCGAAGCCGGCCGCTCCCATCCGTCCCATCCGGTGCCGCTTTACCACGGCACCCGATACGGCGACCGGGTCCGCCTCGACCCCTGACCCCCGCAAAGGAGCATCTTCCCTCCCATGTTGATCGAACAGCGCAGCTACGACTTCCACCCCGGCCGCATGGATGCCTGGCTTGAGGTGTACGGCCGGCTCGGGATGCCGGCCTCCGACCGGCACATGGGTCCGAGCCTCGGCTGCTTCACCACCATCATCGGCCCCGTGAACCGCTTCGTCTTCCTGCGCGGCTACGATGACATCGACGCCCGCGACGCCGGCCAGGCCGCGCGGGGGAAAGACCCTGGATGGCAGGAGTTCCTGAAGGAGGCGCGCGCGCTCGGGGCGCTCAAATACCAGGAGAGCAAGTTTCTCCGGCCGAGCGCCTTCTCGCCGGTACAGAGCGAGGCCGACCTGCCCTGGAAACGCGAGCTCCCCGGCGCCGGCATGATCGTGGACCATCGCACCTACGACATGCATCCCGGCAAGGCGGGCGCCTGGCTCGACGCCTACCGCGATGTCGGCCTCGCCGTGCAGCGCCGCCATCTGGGGCAGTTGCTCATGTTCGCGACCACCGAGGTCGGCCCGATCAACCAGGCCGTCTTCATGTGGGCCTATGAGAGCATCGGCGACCGCGAGCGCCGACGTGCCGGAATGGAACAGGACCCGGGCTGGGCCGCCTTCCGCCTGCGCCACCAGCCGTTCCAGAGCCTCAAGCAGCAGACGAACCAGCTTCTGGAGCCGACTCCGTTCTCCCCGGTTCGCTGACAGGAAAGGAGCGAACGCCGTGAGCAGCCATTCCGTGCGCCGCCATCTGCGGCTGGAGATCGACAGTTACGACGACGCGATCCGCCGTTTCCTGCCCGAGTACGAACGGATGATCGCGCTGGCCGCGAACGCCGCCGCCGGGGCGGGGCCGCGCCATGCGCTCGACCTGGGCGCGGGCACCGGTTCGCTCACCGCGGCCGTACTGGAGCGTTGCGGAGACTGCACGGTCTCGCTGATCGACGCCGATCCCGAAATGCTGGACCAGGCGCGGGAGCGGCTCGCCGCGCAGGCGGACCGGACCCGCTTCGTCGAGCGGTCGTTTTACGGCCCCCTGCCGGAATGCGACGCCGTCGTCGCCTCGCTCGCGCTCCATCACGTGCCGACCCTGGAGCGGAAGCGCGATCTTTACCGCGCCGTCCGGGACGCGCTTCGGCCGGGCGGCGTGTTCGTCAATGCCGACGTCACGCTGCCGTCGGAGCCGGCGGCCCGGCAGGCGGACTACGAGGCCTGGGCCGCCCATCTTGTGGCCTCCGGCATTCCCGAAGACCGCGCCTGGCGGCATTTCGAGGAGTGGTCCGACGAGGATGTCTATTTCTCGCTGGAAGAGGAGATGGAGGCGCTTCGCGATGCGGGTCTCGCCGCCGAGTGCCTCTGGCGCCGGACGCCCTCGACGGTGATGAAGGCGGTCAGGCCGTAGCGCCCCGGTCACCAGCGCCGCCAGAACTCCAGCGCGAGCGGCAGCGCCGCCAGCCACAGGGCGGCGAACACCGCGTAGAAGGCCGCGCGCGACCAGCGCGGCCAGCGGCGGACGGGCCGGCGGCACCAGTAGAGCAGCGGGATGCACCAGGGCGCCAGCCAGCTCACGGCAATGGCCGCCGGCCAGCGGGCCTCTTCCGGGGCCGGCTCGCCGAAGACCGCGACCGTCACGGCATCGAAGACGACGGCCCCCGGTATCGACAGCATGACGAGGCCGAACAGGAAACCGAGCCCCAACGCCGCCAGCAGCACATAGCAGCGCGGCGAGAAGACGAAGAGCAGCAGCCGGAACCAGAGGTCGTTCATGCGGCCCGGCCCGCTTGCGGCGGGACGCCGTCTGCTGCAAGAGTGGGGCCGGCGCAGCATCGGAGGTCCGTCCCATGACACCGGAGCGTATTCTGGCCGAACCGCCGCGCGTCCTGCCGCAGCAGGCGCGCATCGACTATTTCGACAAGGGTTTCGCGCTCGTCGAGGACGCCGTGCCGGAAGCATGGATCGACCGGCTGCTGGCGGTCACCGGGCGCATGGTGGAGGCGAGCCGCTCGGAGCGGGAGTCGGGGCATGTTTTCGACATCGCGCCCGAACACGGCCCGGACAATCCCCGCATCCGCCGCATCAAGCGCCCGGACGAGCAGCATGAGACCTATTGGGCCTACGTGCGGGAAGTGCTGGCGGACATCGCCGCCGACCTGCTGGGACCGGATGTCGTCTTCCACCATTCCAAGCTGAACTTCAAATGGTTCGAGGGCGGCGACGAGGTCAAGTGGCACCAGGACATCCAGTTCTATCCGCATACCAATTACGACCACCTGACCATCGGCACCTACCTTTCGGACACGGGGCCCGAGAACGGCCCCATGTCCATGATCCCCGGCAGCCACAGGGGGCCGCTTTACGACCTCTACGGCGCGGACGGGAACTGGGCGGGCCACCTGCGGGCCGAAGACGCCGCCGGGCTGGCGGCGGGCGAGGCTGAAACCCTCACCTACCGGCGCGGCGCCGTCACGATCCACAACTGCCGCACGCTGCACTATTCCTGCCCCAGCCGGACAGACGCCGGGCGGCCGCTGCTGCTCAACGCCTTCGCGGCCGCCGACGCCCGGCCCTACACGCCACATCCCGATCCGTCCTGCCATACCGGCGAGGTCGTCCGGGGCCGGCCGGCGCGCATCGCCCGGCACGATCCCCGTTCCTGCCCGATTCCGCCGGACTGGTCGGGCGGCTACAGCTCGATCTTCGCCGCCCAGTCCGGCGAAGACGCGGCGATGTAGGGCGGCGGGTCAGCGGTTGTTGTAGTTCCCGGCCCGCTTGTCGCGCCAGGCGGCGATGGCTTCCTTGTGGTCCTCGCTGGAGCGCGCCAGCACCATGTGGGACGACACCATGTCCAGCGCGCTGCGCAGGTCCATGTCGAGCCCGGCATACATGGCGCGCTTGATGAGCCGGATCGAGATCGGCGAGGAGTTCACCAGCTTCTCGACATAGGCGCGGGTGCCCGCCTGCAGCTCGTCATCCGGGAAGACCTTGTTGACCAGGCCGATCTCCAGCGCCTCCTGCGCGGAGAGGAAATCCGCGCTCCAGAGCAGCTCCAGCGCCTTCGGCACCCCGACGATGCGCGGCAGGAACCACGCCCCGCCATTGCCCGGCACCAGGCCGACGCGCACATAGGTCTCCGCGAAGCGCGCGCTCTCGGCGGCGAAGCGCAGGTCCGCATGCAGGCTCATGTCCATGCCGGCGCCCACGGCCACGCCGTTGACGGCCGCCACCACCGGCTTGTCGATCTCCCGGATCTTGAGCGAGAGCTTCTGGATCAGGTCCCAGAGGCCCGACTTGATCTCCAGCGGCGTCGGCGGCGCGTCGCTGCCCATCTGCCGCGTATCGCCGCCGGCGCAGAACCCGCGCCCGGCCGCGGTCACGATCACCGCCCAGATATCCTCCCGCGTCCGGCACTCCTCCAGCCGGTCCAGATATCCCGTCAGCATCTCGTGGGTAAAGGCGTTCAGCCTGTCCGGGTTGTTGAAGGTGATGGTTGCGATCCTGTCGCTGACATCGAAAAGCAATTTGTCGGTCACGCCGTCCCTCCGGTGGTCTAATCGGCAGGGGCAGCCTAGCCCGATTTTCCACCCACGGTCACGGCCGGGCGGACTGGCGAAGAAAATGGCGGGATTCCATACTGGAGCCGTTCTCCGCCGAACGGCCGGCGCCCTGCAGAGGAGGAGCCCCCATGTCGACCCTCACCGAAAGCCCCGCCGTCCGGCTTGAGGAACCGGGCTCCGGCGCGTCGCGGGACGGGCTGTCCCATGTCGTCGGCGAAGGGACGCCTCCGCTCAGATACGCGACGATCCCGGAAGCGCTGCGCGAAACCGTGTCCCGCCACGGCGCCCGCAGGGCGGTCGTGCTGCCGCAGGAGGGCCGGACGCTGACCTATGCCGAGTTCGACCGGGAGGTGGACGCGCTCGCCGCGGGCCTCCTCGCGCTCGGCCTCGGCAAGGGCGACCGCATCGGCATCTGGTCGCCCAACCGGCTGGAGTGGATTCTCACCCAGTTCGCCACCGCGCGGTTCGGCGCGATCCTCGTCAACATCAACCCCGCCTACCGGCCGGTCGAGCTCGAATATGCGCTGAACGCGGTCGGATGCCGGGCGGTCGTCGCGGCCGAAGCCTTCAAGTCGTCGCGCTATATCGACATGCTGCGCGAGCTGGCTCCGGAGCTCGAAACCTGCGAGCCGGGCAGGCTCCGGTCGTCGAGACTGCCGCATCTCGAAATCGCGATTGCGATGAGCGGCGACCCCGGACCCGGGCTGTTCCGCTTCGACGATGTAATCCGCCTCGGCGGGCCGGAGCAGACGGCGCGGCTGGACGCGCTCACCGCGGGCCTCAGCCCGGACGACCCGATCAATATCCAGTTCACCTCCGGCACCACCGGTTCGCCCAAGGGCGCCACGCTCACCCACTACAACATCGTCAACAATGCGCGCTTCGTCACCGGCCGCATCGGACTGACCGAGGAGGACGCCCTGTGCATCCCGGTGCCGCTCTACCACTGTTTCGGCATGGTGATGGGCGTGCTCGGCTGCGTCACGCAGGGCGCGGCGATGGTGTTTCCGGGCGAGGGCTTCGATGCGGCCGAGACGCTCTACGCGGTCTCCGAGGCCCGCTGCGCCGCGCTCTACGGCGTGCCGACCATGTTCGTCGCCATGCTCGAGGAGGCGGCGCGCGGCAATTACGACCTGTCCTCGCTCAGGACCGGCGTCATGGCGGGGGCGAGCTGCCCCATCGAGGTGATGCAGCGGGTGATCGACGAGATGAACATGTCGGAAGTCACCATCTGCTACGGCATGACCGAGACCTCGCCGGTGTCGTTCCAGAGCTTTGTGGACGACCCGCTCGACAAGCGCGTGACGACGGTCGGGCGCATCCACCCGCACCTGGAGGTGAAGATCGTCGATGCCGAGGGCGGGATCGTCCCGGTCGGCGAGTCCGGGGAGCTGTGCACGCGCGGCTATTCCGTGATGCGGGGCTACTGGGGCGACGACGAGCGGACCCGCGAGAGCATCGTCGACGGCTGGATGCATTCCGGCGACCTGGCGACGCTCGACGAGGAGGGCTTCTGCTGCATCGTCGGGCGGGTGAAGGACATGATTATCCGCGGCGGCGAGAACGTCTATCCGCGCGAGATCGAGGACTATCTCTTCCGCCATCCCGACATCAGGGAGGCTCAGGTGTTCGGCATCCCGGACCGGCGGTTCGGCGAGCAGGTCTGCGCCTGGGTCGTGCCGCATGAGGGCGCCGCGCTTGCGCCCGAGGACGTGGTCGCGTTCTGCCGGGGCCGGATCGCGCATTTCAAGGTGCCGAAGCATGTGCGCATCGTCGAGGAGCTGCCGATGACCGTCACCGGCAAGCCGCAGAAATTCGTCATGCGCGACTGGATGGTGGAGAACGGCTACGCCGACGCCTGACGCGGGGATCAGGCGAGCTTGGCCAGCAGCTCGGCCGGGATGTGCGGAACCGGGTCCGAGTTCTGCCAGCAGGGCAGCCCCTCCACCCGGGCGATCCAGCCCCGTATGTTCGGGTAGTCGTCGAGCGGCAGCTTCTGCACGGCATGCAGGTGCATCGGCGCGGCGACGGCGATGTCCGCGATCGTCGGGTTGTCGGCGCACAGCCACTCGCGTCCTTCGAGCCCGGCCTCCAGGATCGAGGCGAGGCCCCGGAATACCGGCTCGTGCGCCTCCAGCACCGCCTGGTCGGGCGTGGAGTCGAGGATCGGGTTGACGACGTTCTGGACCAGATAGACGTAGCAGCCGTCGAACCACTTGCTGCATTCCCAGAGCATCCAGCGCGCGATGTCGGCCCGGAATTTCGGGTCGGAAGGATAGGCCGTCCTGTTGCCGGTCTTCTCCGCCCCGTAGATGAGGATGGCGTTGGACTCCCACAGCACGAGGTCGCCGTCCACCAGCGCCGGCAGTTCGGCGTTCGGATTGACCTGCCGGAACTCGGGCTTCTTGTGGTCGCCGCCGAAATAGCTGAGCAACTCGTCCTCGTAGCCGGCGTCGACAAGGTCGAGGCCGGCGACGACCTTGCGGCAATTGACGGTAATCGGGTCGTAATAGAGCTTCATCGCAATCCTCTCCGGGCTGGCTCGGGAGCCTCCTCTTTACCCCGTCCCGGCAGTCCCGCCTAAAGGAATTTCGGCAGCACCTTCTCGGTGAAGCCGAGGAAGGAGGAATGGCTGAGCGGCGCGCACATCAGGTAATGCAGGTCGATCTCCTCCTCCAGGCGGCAAAGCTGGTCGGCGACGCGGGCGGGCGAGCCCCAGATCGCCACATTGTCGAGATAGCGCTCGACCGGGTCGATTTCCTCCACCGTGCCGTCGGCGCGCAGCTGCTCGGTCGGGTTGGCCGTGCCCTTGGACTCGTTCTTGTAGGTCGCGACGATCCAGGCGGCGCCGCGCCGGACGATCTCCGCCGCCTCCTCGTCGCTGTCTGCGACCGCGAGCAGCCGCGCCGTCGGGATGTCCTGGCCGGTCTCGGGGTGGCCGGCGCCGTCGCGCGCCTGCCGCCATGTGTCCCGGATGCCGTTCAGCCCGTCGAAGGTCGCATGGGGGCCGAGCAGCGGCGCCAGCCCCGCTTTGCCCGCCCAGGCCGCGGCGTCGGGGGAGCCGCAGGCCGCCCAGACCGGCGGATGCGGCTGCTGCGCCGGTTTCGGCAGCACCTCAACATTCTCGAAGGACCAGTATTCGCCCTGCCAGTCCAGCCGCTCGTTCCGCCACGCCGCCAGCACGATCTCGACCGCCTCCTGGAACCGCGCCCGGCTCTCCTCGATGGGCACGCCGAAAGTGCGGAACTCGTCCGGGTCGAAGCCGCGGCCGGCGCCCCAGCTCACCCGCCCGCCGGACAGCTGGTCGAGCAGCGCCACCTCCTCGGCCAAGCGCAGCGGGTGGTAAAAGGGCGCGAGCGAAACCGCTGTGCCGATGCGCAGCCGGCTCGTGCGCTCCGCCACCTGCACCCCCAGCATGTGGACCGACGGGCAGACGCTGTAGTCCGTGAAATGGTGTTCCGCCAGCCAGACGGCGTCATAACCGGTCTCGTCCATCATGCGGATACGGTCCATGGCGCGGCGGTACACCTCGGCAAGCGCCGCGCGCCGGCCGGGCCAGGAGAAGAATTGCAGGACTCCGAATTTCACTACCGCCGTTCCCAGGCCCGCGCGCCGGGGGCGGGAGGATCGTTCGGCGGGCCGGCGAAACATTGCGCGATCGCCATCCACGCCCGCGCCGACTCGCCCGCGACCTCCAGATCGACATCGGCGATATTGCGGCCCTGCGTCACGACGCGGCAGAAGTCGAGCGCCGTGCCCTCGACCCGGTCCGTCGCGCTCTCCGCACCGCGTTCCCAGAGCGCGCCGGAGGGAAGCGTGAGCCGCACATAAGGGACGGGCGCCGGCGGCTCCAGGCCGCGATTGCGGAAGGTCCAGCCGAAGGTCTGGCAACCGAGCACGCAGATGTTGGCAAGCCGGTCGAAATGCTCGCGCGGCGCGCGCAGCAGGTCGTAAATGTCCTGCCCGTGCGCCCAGGTCTCCATCTGGCGCGCCGTGGCGAAGCTCCGCACGCCCATGTCCGGGCCGACCCAGGCTACCCGGCGGTCCGGGTCAGCCGGTTCCAGCATGTCGCAAAGCCGGGACAGACAGGCCCGCCACTGTTCCAGCAGCGCCGGGCCCTCGCGCATGTCCGGGGCATCGTCCGGAACGCCCCCCGACCGGCGTGCCGCGAGGATGCGTGCGAAACGGTCCGGGTCCTCCAGCGAGACCGACGCCATCCAGTCGCCGAAGTGGAGGTGCTGCATGACGGCGTTGACCGTCCAGCCCTTGAAGGGCGTCGGCCGCGCCCAGTCCGCGCCGTCCAGCCCCGCCAGGAAGGCGTGGAACGCCTCGCCCTCCTCGCGCAAGTCGATTGCCTGCTGCAACATCGCCGGTTCTCCCCCCTGCCCCAATATGGCACGGCCGGCGCGCCGGGCGCGAGGCGCTATACCGGAGTCGCACACCCGTCTCTGCCGGCCCGGCGTTGCGCGCCGGACACAAGCCGGGACGAGATGCGTGCATGCGGCGGAGCGCAAGGGCAGGGGGAGGTTTCCGGCAATCGGCGGCATGGGCTTCAGCCGATGACCGCTGGTATAATACCAGCGGTTGAGGTTTGAGACTCATTGAGGGGATTCCCAAGGAGATCGACTTCTGACTCAATGCCGATCCAGCGATTGGAGTATCGGTATGAGGGCAGGGATCCCATTGAGGGAGGATTTCGATGCGGCGCAGT